>JBBRMZ010000012.1:0-40125 GCA_038230555.1 Chitinophagales bacterium | reverse complement strand
TTGGTCAGACATTTAATTGTTTCAGCTTTTTTTTTAGAAAATCAATTTCGACGGTGAGCCGGCCAATTTGTTGGTATAAAGGTAAAGTCAGGCTTTCGGAATCCGATGGCACGGGAGCCGCTGAAGATTCAAAAATTTCGGGAGCCCGTTCCATAACCGCCTTTTTCCAATCGCTGATTTGATTGGCGTGAAGGCTGTATTGCTGCGATAATTGTGACAGCGTTTTTTGTTCCCGAAGCGCTTCCAAGGCAACTTTTGCTTTAAAAGATGCAGTGTGTTTACGACGCGTTTTCTTTTCCATTTTAGACAGATTTTAGATGATAAAATTATACATTTTTCACCTTAACTCGATGTCCTATTTTTGGGGAGTATTATAGTAAAGGTATATCATGGTTATGGACATACAAGTAATCTTGTTGTCTATGGCCATGTTTTAAGAGGAAAAAAAATCCTTCAACGCAGTTATACAGGCGCCGCTGTTATCAATTTTATTAATCTTATCAGGTTATTTTTTATTACGCCAATACCTAATGCAAGGGTTGCGCTTCAATGGCAAAACCAGCGTTTTTACAGCGTTACCGAAAGCGATGGTTTTTTTAAATTTGAATGGCGCTCTGATAGCCCGGTTACGGCAGGATGGCATGCTTTAAAAGTAGATTTGTTAAACGACCATTCGAAAATTACAGCCACAGGCGAAGGCAAAATTTTTGTACCACATAGTACGCAATATGGTTTTGTATCTGACATTGATGATACGGTACTTATTTCCCACTCCGGCGCTACCGGTAAAAAACTTTGGGCAATGTTAACCAAAAACCCGCGCAGCAGAAAAACATTTGCAGACGTAGTAAACTATTATCGGTTGCTCAGTAGTGCTCATACTGAATTAGCTGTAAGCAATCCATTTTTTTATGTGTCCAGCAGCGAATGGAACCTGTACGATTACCTGAATGAATTTTTTAAATACAATCAACTGCCTAAAGGAGCCTTTCTTTTAAACGGAATAAAAAAGTGGAGCCAGTTACTTAAAACAGGCAAAACAAAACATCAGGCAAAATTAAACAAAGCGCTAAGGGTACTTGATGTATTTCCTGCACAGCAGTTTGTGTTGCTTGGCGACAATTCGCAAAGCGACCCCCATATTTACAAGTTGATCGCTAACGGGCGCCCTGATCAAATACTGGCTATTTATATAAGAAATATTAGTCCCCACAAAGAATTACTTACAAAACAGGTATTAGCGTCTATAAATAACAAATCAATTTATACCTTGCTTTATAAGCATACCAGCGAAGCCATGATTCATTCCAAATCTATCGGGCTTATTGTTGATTGTTGATTGTTCATTCAAATAGGACAGATAGCCAAGACCTGATGTTCTGTTCCATCGTCTAATAGCGTAACTATATTTTCTTCCTGCTGGATTCCGTCAACTGTGGTACTCATTTTTTCCGGAGGATTGACTTGCTTTACTTCAATATGATACATGGTATTTTTATATCTGTAGTTCGCTTTGAAGGACGGCCAATCTTTTGGGATACAGGGCGCAACGGTTAGTTTATTCCCCTCCCGCTGTAGTCCAAGAAATGATTCTGTAATTAAACGATACAACCAGCCGGCAGAACCGGTGTACCACGTCCAGCCGCCGCGAGCAATATGGGGCGCCTGGGAATATATATCTGCCGCCAGCACGTAGGGTTCTACTTTGTAGGTAGCCATTTTTTCGGGGGTGGCGCCGTGATTAATGGGGTTAATCATTTGCAATAATTCCCAAACGCGTTCTTTGTTGCGCAATTTTGCGAAGGCCATGATCATCCAGACGGCGGCATGGGTGTACTGTCCGCCGTTTTCTCTTACTCCGGGCACGTATCCTTTGATATAACCGGGATTCAGATCGGACTTATCGAAAGCAGGCTCCAACAACTGAATGAGGGCCGCCTTTTTTTGTACTAAATTTTTATAGGCGGAGTCCATGGCCGTATAGAGCAGGCTTTCATTTCCGCCGCCTGACAAAACGGACCAGCTTTGGGCGATAGAATCAATCTTACACTCGTCATTGATTTTGGATCCCAGGGGCGTTCCGTCGTCAAACCAGGCGCGTTTATACCATTCGCCGTCCCAGGCATTTTTATCAATATTTGCTTTTAATTCAGTCGCTTGCTCTTTGCAGGTATCCGAAAACGCCGGATCGTTGTGCAAAAGGGCGGTTTCTGCAAACCTGTGTAGTATTTCATACAGAAAAAAAGCAAGCCAGACGCTTTCTCCTTTCCCATGTTGTCCTACTTTATCAAATCCGTCATTCCAGTCGCCCGTACCGATTAACGGTAAACCGTGTACGCCAAAATTTAATGCGTGCTTAATGGCCAATACGCAATGCTCGTAAAGGGGGGCGGGGGGGGCTGAATCTGTGGGAAGATCGAAATAGGATTCTTCGCCGGGGTTGAGGGGGCGGCCTTCGAGGAAATTGACGGGGGTATCAAGTATGGCGACGTCGCCGGTATGCCGGATATAAGCGTCGGTTACGAAGGGCAACCACAAATAATCATCGGATATGCGGGTTCGGACCCCTCGTCCGACGGGGGGATGCCACCAATGTTGTACGTCGCCTTCTTTGAATTGGCGGGAGGCGCAAAGCAATATTTGTTGACGGGCAAGTTCGGGGGCGGCGTGGAGGAGGGACATTATATCCTGCAACTGATCGCGGAAACCGAAGGCTCCTCCGGACTGGTAGAAGCCGCTTCGGCCCCAGAGGCGGGAGGAGATGGTTTGATAGGTAAGCCAGCCATTGGCGATGATATTAATGGCAGGATCGGGGGTTTCTACCTGCAAAGCGGAGATGGTTTGTTCCCAATATTTTTTTACTTTTTCCAATGCGTCTGACGCGGCTTTCTTTCCCCTGAATTTTTTGGCCAGGTCGCTTGCGTCATTTGAATCCTTGCCTGCTCCGAGCCTGAAAATAATTTCTTGTTCTTCCCCGTCCGCAATTAAAAAAGGAACTTGGATGGCGGCGCAGGGGTCTAAAGCAAGCCCGGTTTTTCCGGAAAGTTTTAAACGGGACATGGCTTCGGGGTTCTGCAAAGCGCCGTTACGGCCCATAAACTCTGTGCGATCTGCGGTAAACGTTCTTTTCAAATAGTCGACGTCAAAAAAAGCCACCCTGTTGTTAAACTCTGTGCTATACTGGTTTTTTGCGAACAACGCTTCGCTGTCGGGATCAACTTCTGTATGAATATGCATGGCAGTTTTGGTCCTGTTATCGCCTAACACCCACTCTATATAACCCGTAGCGGATAAACTGCGCGATCTTCCTGATTGGTTCCGTATTTTTAATACGGTGAATTTAATAGCCGACGCTATATCCACATAGACGGTCATCTCGGTATAGATCCCGTCTTCAATATGCTCAAAAACACTGTAACCAAATCCGTGACGGGTAATATAAGCGGACTGGCCGCCTGCGGGCGCCAATGCGGTGGACCAAAAATGACCGCTCGTCTCGTCTCTTATATAAAAAGCCTCTCCGCTGGTATCCGAAACAGGATCGTCGCTCCAGGAGGTAAGTCGCAGTTCGTGCGCATTTTCAGTCCATGAATAAGCCGAACCGCTTTCTGAAATAACGGTTCCGAAATTTGGATTCGCTATTACGTTTACCCAGGGCGCGGGCGTTTTGTTCTTGCTACTTGTTATAATAACATATTCTTTTCCGTCTGGTGAAAATCCGCCTAACCCGTTAAAAAAGATCAGGTCTTTTGTCTGATCAATAGCTTTTAAATAATAGGACGTCGTTTCCCTTTTATCCATAAATGGGACAGGGGGCCTTGCAACGGGTTTTCTATTCACATGGTCTGCTAAGGTACCGCCGCTATCTGCAATAATGACGCGCGCGACGGATTGAAATAATATGCGGTCTTCATTTGAAATCTGGTCGGCGGCTCTTATAAAAATACCGCCCTTGACGCTGTTTAACTCTGCGGGGATAAGGGCCTGAATATCGTTTTGAAAAGCCAGTCTGTAGCCGTCATGCGTTTCATTCCAGACGACCAGATCCGCGACAAGGCCTTTTATAGCCCAATAAGCATGCGCCTGTATCAGTTGCTTCACCAATGGCAGGCTTTCCTGGCTTTCAATTTTTAAAAGAACAATGGGTAAATCCCCTGAAATAGCGTATCCCCATAAACCGGATTGGCGCCGGTGGTTGTTGATGAGTATGGCGGGATCGGCGCGAAACGCGGCATTGGCAAACAGAATAGCCCCCGCCAGCCGCCCATACAACTGCGCGTCGGCTTCGGAGGCGTCTATTTGCCGAAGAATTACCTGGCTATGCGTCCAGGCCATTTCAAAAACACGGTCTTTGTGGGCTTTATTATCCTGGTATTTATTGATCAAACCCTGGCAAAGTTCTTTTGTTTCGGCGACGCCGGTCACCATATCAAAAGTGATGGTTTCTTCGGGTTCAAGCGTTATTTTATAGCGAATGGCCACAATCGGATCCAGCACGGACCTCTGGCCGCCGCCGAGTTTGCCCGGATTGTTCATGGCTTGCGGATTGACTACCGAAGCGCCATGACCAATAAACGCCATCCGGTCTGTTTCGTAAGATATTTCTTCGGCGGCTTTTCCTTCCAGCGCCATCAAATGGAACATCCATGGGGGTTGTTCTTCTGCGGATCTCGGCCTGCGGGTGCAAAGGATGGCGTTTTGATGGGGGATAATTTCTGTTTGAACAAAAAGATTGCTGAAAGCCGGGGCCGCCAAATCCGATGCGGCGGGCGCGATGACCACCTCCGCATAACTCGTCAACTCCAGCGATCTGCGAACAGGGGAACGGTTGGTCAGATGTAACCTGCGCATCTCTATATCGTCTTCAGGCGAAACGACCATTTCCGTGTGCGTATCTATTCCATTTTGGGCGGTACGGAAATCCACGCGGCCCTGCGAATAGGCTACTTCATATTTTTCGGCTTTTTTAAGGGTAGGCTGATGGGTATTGGACCAATAGGCTTTACTTTGCAGATCGCGGATATAACAAAAAGTACCGCGGTTGTCGCAGGTAACATCTTCCTGCCAGCGGGTAACGGCAAGGTCTTTCCAGCGACTGTAACTACCGCCTGCATTGGTTATCATTACATGATACCTGCCATTGGATAATAATTGTACTTCAGGCGTCAGGGTGTGCGGCGTATTGAATATCCTGGTTTCCTGGGCGCTTGCGGTATAATTGATATCAGCTATGTCTGTGGTATGCGCAAAAAAGGAGGTTGCTTTGGGGATGCGTTCCTGTAATAACAGCAGCGAGGCTTGGAACTGTGGTTCGGATTCAAACAGTTTTTGCATCGGTTTATCATGCAGGAGGTAGGCGAGGGACAATAAACTCATTCCGTGGTGATGGGCCATGAAAGAATGAACAACGGCGCTGGATTGCCCAGGCGGTAAACGGGCGGGGGTATAATCTATGGCTTCATAGAACCCATATTTTCCTTCTATTCCTTTTTTGGCGAGCAGTTCCAGGTTTTCATAAGCCTTTTCAGGCGCGACCATCAGCGCCATCACGGATGCATAGGGAGCAACGACGGCGTCTTCTGCAAGTCCGCGTTTCAACCCAAGCCCGGGGGCGCCAAACGCGCGGTATTGATAGTTGGAGCCGGCGTCGATCATATTGAAACCCGATTCGGAGACGCCCCAGGGCAAACCTGTCCTTTTTCCATATATAATCTGGCAATGTACGGCAGCTTTATAAGTCTGGTCGAGCAATGTGTTTTCATAAGTCGGCATTACGAGCAGCGGCATAAGATATTCGAACATGGAACCACTCCACGAAAGAAGGATTGGATTTCCATCCATGCTGGTTAGCAAACGTCCCAATGCGAACCAACTGTCTTCGGGGATTTTTCCCTGGGCGATGCAAACAAAAATGCACAGTCTGACTTCGGAAGCGAGCAGATCATAATAGCTGGTATCTGGCCTGTGTTCCTGCACATTGTAGCCAATGGCGAAAAGGCGGCGCGGTTTATCATATAAGAAATCCCATTCCATGTCGGCTAACTCGTTGCATTGTTGAGCGAGGGAGCCAGCGTCGGCGATCAGGCGGCTTGCCTGTTGGATTGAATTGGTTAAGGCGAACGCCATTTTGTCGAACCAGGGGGTTTGATCGGGGGGGATATTTTCTTTTTGCCTATCGAGGACTTCGGCTTTTAATTCCGTTGATCTTTGGATGTATTGATTCCACGTGGCGTTTGCGTCGGGGGCGCTACTATGATTGAAGTCGGGGGGAGCGGAGGGGAGGAGGAACCAGGGGGTAAAAAGGAGGAGGTGTTGATTGATCTGTTCGAGTTGTTGAAGGAGGAGGCGCTTCCATCGGTCGGTTTCGCTGTTTGGGGGGTCGGTGGGGGATTGAAGGAAGGGGGTGAAGGTTTTTGTTATTTCTTCCTGAAGTTTTTTTATTTCATATAAATTAGTTAACCCGGCATTGCAGATGGTATCAAGGTCGATGGTAAGTTGTTCAGGTAACTTGATCTTGTTTTTGGCCAAGACGTCGGTTAGCACGCGGAATGTATCCCTAAGGCCCTCGAATAACTTACCAGGTATGATTTTTTGACGCGGCAATTGCAACAGGCCTTGCCTTAACACGAGTAAATGACCGGCGAGGTTTCCGCTGTCGACGGTGGAAATATATTTTGGCAGCAGGGGGTTGAGGGTTTGGGTATCGTACCAATTATAGAAATGGCCGTTGTAGCGTTCCATTTTTTTCATGGAGTTGATTGTATTGGCTGTTCGTTCTATGAGCCGGCCGGCAGTGATGTAACCGAAGTCGCATGCATTCAGGTTGGCGAGCAGCGACAGGCCGATATTGGTGGGAGACGTGCGATGGGCTATTTGTTCTATGGGTTGTTCCTGGTAATTATCAGGCGGCAGCCAGGAGTCTTCGGCGCCGACGAAACGTTCGAAGTAGCTCCAGGTTTTTCTTGCGAGCTTTTGAAGAAAAATGTTTTGATCGTTGGTCAATATGGCGCCTTGTTTCTCTAAAGGTTTACTCGCAAACCAGGTAATCAACGGGGCAATAGCCCAGAGCGCCAATATGGGGCCTGCTATGGGCAGCTTTTGAGGGGAGTAGAGCGCTAAAAATGCAAAGACGCTAACCGCAAGAACCGGTTGGATCCACATTAATAACCAGGAGGTTCGTAATCTGGATTGATCTGCATGTACCGCATGAGAACTCGGGTTCCATTCCAGTAGGTTTTTTCGGGTAATCATCATTCTCCACCCTGTCCGGAGGATGGCAGTCAGATTTGAGAAGGCTTCATAAGGAAGGCATAAGAGGGTGAACAAAGTTTTGACCGCGACGTCGCGGAGGTTTTGTACGGCATTTTGTAGGTGGTATTCCAACAGGATATCTTTTGGTTTCCTAAAGGTATCCCAAAGGAGGGTAACAAAAATGGGGAAAACAATGATTCCTGAAACTGCGAGGGTCCAGGATAGCGCAAAGGGTAGGGCCAGCCAGGACAATAACAGTAATGCGGTTAGCGCAGCCGGCACGAGACTGCGCCGCATATTGTCGAATATTTTCCAGCGGGACAGGGCTGAAATGGGGTTTTGATGCCATTGATTTGCGGGGCCTTTTACCCAGGGTAAAATCCATTGGAAAATCTGCCAGTCGCCGCGTATCCATCGCACCCGCATTTTCATATCTGCATTATAGGTAGGGGGGTATTTTTCGAACAGTTGGACGTCGCTCAATAACCCGGAGCGGATGTAACAACCTTCGAGGAGGTCGTGGCTAAGGATTCGATTGTCGGGGAATGTGCCTTCGAGGGCTTTTTGGAAGACGTCCACGTCATAAATTCCTTTTCCGATGTAAGAACCCTCTGCGAACAGGTCCTGATAGACGTCGGAGGAGGCGCGGGTATAGGGGTCGATTCCAGGTTCATTTCCATGCATGCGGGTATATCTGGACCCGGCGACGTCGGGCAAACTAACGGTTATCCTGGGCTGCAATATTCCATAGCCTTTTGTTACGCGCTTCTTTTTTTCATCATACCAGGCGCGGTTCAGGGGATGGGCCAGGGTTCCAATTAATTTCCATGCGGAACTGAGGGGTAATTGGGTGTCTGCATCTAAGGTGATGACGTATTTTATTTTAGGGAAAACGGATGGATCGCCGATCACCAGGGAAAAATAGTCTTTAGCGGTTCCTCTTAACAGGGCATTTAAATCGGAGAGTTTGCCGCGTTTTCTTTCATACCCCATCCATACATTTTCGGATTGATTCCATTTTCGGGGACGATGGAACAGGAAGAACAAATCATTGGCGTCTCTTTGATATTTTTTATTGAGGGCTTCTATTCCGTTCCGTACCGTGTTTAAAAGCAGTTGGTCTCCGGGGAGGACTTCCTGGGAAGCGTCGGTAAAATCTGTCAGTAAACCAAAATACAGATGCGCATTCCTGTTTGCCAGGAACCTCACTTCCAGGGCTTCCACCAGGTTTTCTATTTCCGTAACGGACGTCAGTAATGAAGGAACCACGACCATCGTACTGGACGCCGGCGCTATTTCTTCCGAGTAATCCATTCGGGGCAAGAGACCGGGCCTGACCAATAGGGTAGCAAAAAAATTAACGACCGAAATGGCCAACTGACTTGCACACAATAAGGCCAGCAGACCGACTAACCAGAGGATGAATATGTTAGTTGTTTCCGACCGTGCTTTAAGGAAAATAGCCGCCGCCACTCCGGTAGAAATTAACCCGATGATAGATATATAGATTGGGAAAGCGCCCCTTTTCATCGTGTTCAGCGCTTTTCGGAGCGCCGACTCCCGCATTTTTGCGGCCTTTTTTGTTTGCTCCAGTCCTTCTCCTATGAGGAAGTACCCCACATGGGCGGCTCTTTGATCGGTTCCGGGCGGGGGTACATGCTCCTGCATTTGTTTTATGGCGATGCGGGCAATTTCCTCCTCGCTTAGATCGCTTTTCTTGGAGACGTCTTCGACGACATGACGATAGCGATCGCGGGTAACAAAATCCATCAGCCCATAGACGCCGTCCTGATCCTGTAGTAATATTTTTTCCACAATGCTGTGGGATTCAACAAAGCCGCGCCAATCCAGCGCCGCTATTAAGCGCAGACTGCCAATGCTGTTGCTGATAGAAACCTGGTCGGCAGCCTGTTTTTGAATTTCAGCATTGACCACTCCGGTACCTGTTAATCCGCTTCCGGATAATTGTTGTTCTATCCAGTTCAGCGCCAGCGCCAGTTCAGGCCCTTTTCCGCGTAACAGACGAATTAATTCAGACACATAAGGGCCCGCTATCGGAGGATTGGACCTTGCCATATCTGCAATAACGAGGATAAGATCTGCAGGCTTTTTTTCAGCGACATCAATCATTTTTTCCGCCCAATAATCAGCCAGGTTCCGGTCGACCTTGTCAATGGCGATACGGGCAGATATACGCCTGATATTTTCGATTATCGCCTGTCGAAGCATATTGGGTATAGACCATAATTCACCCAACTTTAAATTGATGATGGTTTGATAGGCGTTCACAAAACGGCTAAGGCTTTCGATATCTATTCTTCCATCGCTATGCGCGATTATCTGGACTACGAGGTCATAGCTGTGGGTGATACCGGAAGCTGTTCCATTCAGGAGTTGGGGCAGATCTTCGCTGTATTTTTTAGGAAAATGTGTTTTAGCTATCCGGATATTTTCTTCTATCAGGTAGAAATTGTCTATCAGCCATTCGCCGGCCGGCGTGACCTGATAGTTTTTTTTTATCGAATCGGTCAGCAGTTTGCGAACTTCCTGTAAAGTCTCTTCATTGTTGGCAAGCCGTTTGAGCAAATGATCTTTTGCGGGCTTGGTACTTAATTGATGTCTTGTAGCGAGTGTTTTAGCGAAACGCTCCATTTGATCAGCGCTAAACAACTCTTCTCTTAACGGTTCTTCATTTAAGTAGTTGAGATTGGTATCGCTAACCTGGAAAAAGTTTCTCATATTGGATATGAGCTCATGCGCTGCGGGAATCAATTTTATTTTCATACGATGGAAAACGGTAAATTGTAAATGGGGGATGGTAAATGGTAAATTGTAAATGGTAAATGGGAAAGTACTTATAATGCAGCGTTGACGATAGTTTGGGCCTCGTCGATCAACCTTTTAAGGTGATCTTTACTCAAAAAGCTTTCCGCATAGATCTTATAAATATCTTCTGTGCGTGAGGGGCGGGCGGTAAACCATCCGTTTTCGGTGATTACTTTGACGCCTCCAATGGGGGCATGGTTTCCGGGAGCGTCGGTTAATATGTGCTCAATTTTTTCGCCGGCAAGGGTTTTGTGTTTTATTTGAGCGCCCGAAAGTTTTTTTAATTTCTCTTTTTGTTCAGGGGTTGCTTTTGCTTCGATGCGGTCGTAAAAGGGTTCGCCAAATTCCCGGGTCAGCTCGTTATACAGTATTCCGGGGTCTTTTTTCATTTTTGCGGTGATCTCGGCGGAGAGCAAAGCGGGGATGAATCCGTCTTTGTCGGTGGTCCAGGTAGTTCCGTCCAATCTTAAAAAGGCGGCTCCGGCGCTTTCTTCACCGGCAAAGCAAAGGGAGGAATCCAATAATCCATCGACGAACCATTTGAATCCAACGGGTACGTCAAGGGTTTGCCGGCCCAACTTTTTTGCAATGCGATCAATGAGTTGAGTGGTAACGACGGTCTTTCCGACGGCGGATTTTTTATTCCAACGGGGGCGATGTTGGAGGAGGTAGGAAACGGCAACAGATAAATAATGATTGGGATTTAAGAGGCCTGAACTTTTGGTAACGATTCCATGGCGGTCATGATCGGTATCGCAGGCAAAGGAGATATCGTAATCGTCTTTGATTGCAATGAGTCGTTGCATGGCATAGGGGGAGGAGGGGTCCATGCGGATCTGGCCGTCCCAGTCTACGGTCATAAAACTAAAAGTTGGATCGACGAGGGTATTTACGACGGTGAGATTGAGTTTGTACCGGTCTGCAATGGGGCGCCAATAATGGACGCCGGCGCCGCCGAGGGGATCAACGCCAATACTGATCTTCGAATCCCGGATCAGATCCATATCAATAATATTTTCCAGATCATTGACGTAGGTATTGAGGAAGTCATGGCGATGGGTTGCAGGGGCGGCGAGGGCTTTTTTGAAAGAAATTCTTTTTATGGATTGGGGGTTGTTTTGCAGTAATTCGTTTGCTTTGGCTTCTATCCAATTGGTCACGGCGCCTGACGCGGGTCCGCCATTGGGTGGATTGTATTTAAATCCGCCATCATTGGGCGGGTTGTGAGAGGGCGTAATAACGACGCCATCCGCTAAACCTGTTTTTCGTTGTTTGTTGTATTGCAGGATTGCGTAAGATATCGCGGGGGTTGGGGTGTACTCATCGTTCGTGGCAATCATCACTTCCATATCATTTGCGGCCAGTACTTCCAGGGCGGTGGAAAAAGCGGGGGCCGAGAGGGCATGGGTATCAAAGCCAAGATATAAGGGGCCGTCAATTTTGTGTTCTTTGCGGTAAAAACATATTGCCTGGGTGATGGCGAGGATATGATTTTCATTAAAAGAATTATTGAATGAAGATCCCCGATGACCGGAGGTACCGAAGGCTACCCGTTGGGCGGGTACGGATGGGTCGGGTATTCCGGTGTAATAGGCGGAAACAAGCCGCGGCACGTTTACCAATATCTGCTGTTCTGCCGGTTTTCCGGCAAGGGGATTGATTGTCATCTTTTCTTTTACTTTTTTATTTTTTTTGGTTCCAATGGGTATGAAAAGTTCCCTCCCGGTCATTTCTTTGATAGGTATGGGCGCCAAAATCATCGCGGAGGGCTTGTATTAAATTTGCGGGGAGCCAGGCGCTCCTGTAACTATCGAAATAAGCTAAGGACGCCATCATTGCGGGAATGGGGTCGCCGGATTCGACGGCTGTTTGAATGACTTTGCGGAGGCCGGCTTGGGATTGCATTAATTTTTTGGAGAACGCGTCGCTGAGCAAAAGGTTTGACAGTTGGGGCTGTTGGGAAAAGGCGGCGCGAATATCTTCCAAGAGGGTTGCGCGAATGATACAGCCGCCTCTCCAGACGGCGGCAATGTTTTCGAGATTCAACTCGTATTTATATTTATCGGAGGCGACCTGCAAGAGGGCCATACCCTGGGCGTAGGCGGTAATGAAAGAAAAATAGAGCGCCTGCTCCAAAGATTGTATTAATTCATTTTTATCGCCGGTGAATTTTGTTTGGGGGCCTTTTATGTTTTGCTCCAGGGTCTGGCGTTCTTTTTTATCGACGGAGAGATCGCGCATGGAAACGGCGGCGTCGATAACGGGAATGGGTACCTGAAGGGTCATGGCGTCTTCGGAGGTCCAGGCGCCGGTGCCATTTTGTTTTGCGACGTCCAGAATTTTGTCAATGATCCGGCCGTCGGTCAGCTCGTCTTTTTGGGTAAATATATCTGCGGCGATTTCTATGAGGTAAGACTGCAATATCCCTTCATTCCATTTGGAAAAAACTGCGGACAGTTCATCATTGTTCAGACCCGCATAGCGCTTCAAGAGGCAGTATGCTTCGGAAATGAGTTGCATCAACCCGTATTCAATACCGTTATGCACCATTTTTACATAGTGGCCTGCCGAGCCGCGGCCCAGCCATGTTACGCAAGGTTCCTGATTCACTTTGGCGGAAACAGCTTCCAGCATTTGAGCCACGCGCTCATAGGCTTGCTTTGGGCCGCCGGGCATGATGCTGGGGCCGTTGCGCGCGCCCAGCTCGCCTCCTGAAATACCGACGCCCATAAAGTGGACGCGGGACGCTTCCATGCCTTCGATCCTTCTGTTGGTGTCCGTAAAGTGGGAATTGCCAAAGTCCATGAGCAAATCATTTTCTGATAAAAATGGTTTCAGTTCATTGATGACGTCATCCACGATTTTTCCGGCAGGAACGAGCATGATGATTACTTTGGGCGTCTTTAGGGCTTTTAGAAATTCATCCAGGTTTGATGTGGCAAATACGTTATCGTTGCCGGCTTCTTTGTTAAGAGTTTCCACCTGGGCGTTGTTTTTATCAAAACCCATAACGGTATATCCATGATCGCTCATGTTATAGACGAGGTTGCGCCCCATTGTGCCGAGGCCAATCATTCCGTAGTCGTATTTTTGTGGTTTCATGGTGAATGGTAAATTGTAAATGGTGAATGGTAAATGGTTTTATTTTTCTATGTTTTGAGGGGGGGCTTCGCGGATGGCTGCGGCGTCCAGTTTTGCCTGTTGGTATAATATATTTTGGGCTTGGGTTACGTTTTCGTCTTTTCCTTTCCAGATTTCCAGGGCGGGGCGCTGGATGGCTCTTGCGAAGGAGAATGTAACGATCCAGGGCAAGCGATTTTTAACCCTGGTATGTATAGCCTTCAAATGGGCGGCGGCGGCCTGGGACGATTGGCCGCCGGACAGGAACGCTATGGCGGGGACGGAGGCGGGGACGGAGGCGGCCAGACAATTGACGGTAGCGTCGGCGACTTCATCGACGCTGTTTTGCAGTGCGCACTCTGTTCCTGCAATGACCATGTTTGGTTTTAAAATTATTCCTTCCAGATTCACATTAGATTGATACAATTGGTAGAAAAGGGTTTTCAAGACCTGTTCCGTTACCTGGTAGGATCGTTGCAGGGTATGATCGCCGGTCATCAATACCTCTGGCTCGACGATGGGTACAATTCCTGCCTCCTGGCATAAGGCGGCATAGCGGGCAAGGGCGTGGACGTTGGCTTCAATACAGGCCGCCGTTGGGATACTGTTGGCTATGGTAATCACGGCGCGCCACTTGGCAAACCGGGCGCCGAGGGTTTTATATTCGGCGAGGCGTTCGCGTAAACCATCGAGGCCTTCTGTAATTTTTTCGTTGGGGAAACCCGCCAGGGGCTTAGCGCCGGCGTCCACTTTTATGCCCGGAATGACGCCCGCTTTCATCAACGCGTCTGCCATTGGCATGCCGTCTTTTGTTTGCTGCCGGATGGTTTCATCGTATAGAATAGCCCCCCCTATGCTTTCATTCAAACCGGGCGTTGTAACGATCAGTTCACGATATTTCCGCCGCATTTCCACTGTCTGCGGGACGCCTGCGGCTGCAAAGCGCTTGTTGCAGGTTCCGTTACTTTCGTCCATTGCCAGCAGCCCCTTGCCGCCGGCAAAGAGACGCTGTATGGTATCGTTTAATGTTTGCTTATCCATTTATGGTTAATGGTAAATTGTAAATGGTTAGCTATTAGCTTTTGCTTTATTTTTTTGATTCTCCTGCGTTCCATTTCCAGTTAAGGATTTCGGGGAGGTCCTTGCCATGTTCATGTACGTAATGTTTATGTTCGATCAATTTATCCTGCAATTGTTGTTTCAGATAAGCGCCTTTGCTGCCGAGATGCGGAAGACGGTCAATCACGTCGATCACGAGATGGAAACGGTCGATATCATTCTGCACCCTTAGATCAAAAGGGGTGGTAATGGTTCCTTCTTCTTTATAGCCTCTTACGTGAAGATTGCGGTTGGCGCGGCGATAAGTGAGGCGGTGAACCAACCAGGGATAGCCGTGAAAGTTGAAAATGATGTGTTTGTCTTTGGTGAAAATGGAGTCATAATCTTCTTCTTTCAGCCCATGCGGATGCTCGGTGTGGGGCTGTAGTTTCATGAGATCGACCACATTGACTACTCTTATTTTAACTTCCGGCAGGCGTTCTCTCAATATGGACACGGCAGCGAGTAATTCGAGGGTAGGGGTATCGCCACAACAAGCCATGACCACGTCGGGGTCGGAGCCCTGGTCGTTGGAGGCCCATTGCCAGACGCCTATGCCCTCGGTGCAATGCACCACCGCTTCATCCATGGTAAGCCATTGCGGAAGCGGATGCTTGCCGGCGACCACGACGTTTACATAATGTCTGCTTCTTAAACAATGATCAAAAACAGATAAGAGACAATTTGCATCCGGCGGCAAATAAACCCTTACAATGTCCGCTTTTTTATTGATTACATGATCCAGGAAGCCGGGATCCTGATGGGTGAAGCCATTGTGGTCCTGCTGCCACACGTGGGACGCCAATACATAATTGAGCGATGCAATTTTTCTTCTCCAGGGTAATTCAGCGGTCACTTTCAACCACTTAGCGTGCTGGCTAAACATGGAATCGACAATGCGGATGAACGCTTCATAACTGTTGAACAGACCATGCCGCCCGGTTAGTAAATATCCTTCGAGCCAGCCTTCGCATTGGTGTTCGCTCAGCATAGAATCCAGTACTTGGCCGGTTGGAGCAAGAAACTCGTCGTTCTTTTCTTGTCTTGCTTCCCATTGCCTGTTGGTGGTTTCAAATATGGCTCCGAGTAAATTGGAAACGGTCTCGTCGGGGCCGAACACCCGGAAGTTATGCTGATGTTGATTTAACCTTGCGACGTCTCTCAGGAATTTTCCGAGTATCATGGTATCCTGCCCCATCACTGCGCCGGGCGCAGGCACCTGCAAAGCATGTTGATGAAAATCGGGCATGATCAAATCATGGAGGAGCAGCCCTCCGTTGGTATGCGGATTGGCGCCCATCCTGCGGTTACCAACAGGCGCTAATTCAGCCAGCCCGGGAATGAGCTTTCCATTTTCATCGAAGAGTTCTTCTGCTTTGTAACTTTTCATCCAGCGCTCCAATAGCTCCACATGTTGCGGATGCTCTGCATCCACCAATATGGGGACCTGGTGGGCATGGAAGGTTCCTTCAATGGGCACGCCGTCCACTTCTTTGGGGCCTGTCCAGCCTTTGGGGGATTTTAAGATAATCATTGGCCAGCGGCGCCTTGTATTGTCGTTTGCATCCCTTGCCCTGCCTTGGATGCGGTGAATTTCTTCAACGGCTTTATCGACTGTCGCCGCCATGAGTTGATGCATGGTTTCAGGATCATTGCCTTCTACAAAATAGGGTATCCATCCACAACCTCTGTAAAATTGTTCCAGCTCTTCATGCTCTATTCTTGCCAGGATGGTTGGGTTACTGATCTTATATCCGTTCAAATGCAAAATGGGGAGAACGGCGCCATCGGTGATGGGATTCAGGAATTTGTTTGAATGCCAGGCTGTAGCGAGCGGCGCTGTTTCGGCTTCGCCATCGCCGACAATGCAGGCGACGATTAAACCGGGGTTATCAAACGCGGCGCCGAAAGCATGACTCAATGAATAGCCCAATTCGCCGCCTTCGTGGATAGAGCCGGGGGTGGTGGGGGCGACGTGGCTGGAGATACCTCCGGGGAAGGAGAACTGTTTGAACAGTTTTTTTAAGCCGGCTTCGTCCTGTGTGACGTTTGGATATACCTCCGTCCAGGTTCCTTCGAGGTAGACGTTGCCCACCAATGCGGGTCCGCCGTGGCCGGGGCCTGCAATATAGAACATATCGAGGTCGTATTTTTTAATGGCGCGATTCAGATGTACGTAGATAAAATTCTGTCCGGGGGTGGTGCCCCAGTGGCCGACGACGAGGGGTTTTACGTGTTCCAGTTTTAGCGGTTCTTTTAACAGGGGGTTATCATAGAGATAAATCTGTCCGACGGATAAGTAATTTGCGGCCCGCCAGTATGCATTCATTTTTTGGAGTAGGTCAGGCGATAAGGTTTCGACTGCCGCATCCATTATTTCTGTTTCCAAAATATTTATTTTTAAAAATTGTAAAAAATAAAGTCAAAATACGATCGTCTGTATTTTCTAAGTATTCGTATAAAAATAAACGCGGTTATTATTTTTATAACTTATTCATAGTCAATGAATTGAAAGCTAACGGCTAATAGCTACTTACAATACATGCCCGTCTACTTTGGATTGATAATATTGATTAGATTCCGTTTCATACGTCTCACTTATAGGCTTTCCATGGTCATACTCGGGACTGTTTTTTATGTCGTTTATTGTAGCCTTAACTACGATTGACGAATCTTCCCAGTCTATTTCTTTTATCCAGCTTGGTGAAAGAAGCACCTTTTTTCCGGAGAACCAGTTTCCGGTATCCACTACTAAAAATTTAATTTCCCAGGTATCGTCGTCTATTATAAAATCAGCTACGACGCCCACTTCCCCGTCAAGCGCCTTCACAGTATACCCTTTTACTTTTTCGGCGCTTCGCAGATGCGGATCGCCCTTTTCTGCTGTTTCGGTCGACTCATCACTACTATGTATTGCTTGTACGAAGGGAACCCGGTTTGACGTCATCATACGTGAAGCACCCATTCCGACGAGCCCCAGTCCGCTATCCATGCCCCAATAATTTGTCCAGGGATAATATTCATATAACTTTATTTCCTCTTGCCGTGAAACCGGTTTTTCGGTATCAATATCCGGGCTATTCGCTATTTTTTCTTTTGTAAGATTAACGGGCAATACTTTGGCGTCCCAGTCCTTTGAGCGTAGCGCTTCGGGTGATATAAGCACTGTGCGTCCTGAGAGCCAACTACCCGTATCTACAATCAGGTAACGAATGGTCCAGGTTTCATCGTCAAAATAAAATTCTTTGATTTTTCCGATTTCTCCATCTATGGCGCCAAGCGTGTAACCAACTAAACTTTTTAAACTCCTTTTCATAACTTTATTATTTTAATTGTTAATGGTGAATTGTTAATTGTAAGTAGCTGTTAGCTGTTAGCTTTAAAAACGGTCTGTCGATAAAATCATCTGCATCCCCGGGTATTGAATGGCGGCGTCGTCTTCTGCGGTAATAAATATTTTAACGGGTATGAAGGAAGTGACCGCTTGAAAAGAAGCTTTTAGTTTGCTGGATAAGAACCCGGTTGAACTATTGATTTGTCCGATATTCTTTGTGCCGTTGTTAGCTGTTTCCATCCAGACCACATACGTGTTCTTTGAAGGCTGTAACCTGTTTGGTTCTGCCAGGTTTTTTATGGATATTTTTACCTGGTTATTGTTATTACCATCTTTTTTTACCTGAACTGTGCCTTGTGCAGCCGGAACAGCAGAAGAGGTTAGAAAGGAAATTTTCTTTGCGCAGGAACTGAAAATAAATAACATCATTGCCGCAGCCAGGGTGTAACCCATATTCCGTGTTGGCGCTTTTTTTAGATAACTCATTGTCTTATATTTTTACGTATTGATAAAAAGTAGTTAAATATTTAAAATTGTTTAAGATCAAATGATTGCTTTTTTAAATAGTGTTCCCGTATTTCTGCTAATGCGGCAGGCCCGCGGCTTCGATCGAATTATTTTCCATTATTCTATTTTTATTTGATGGGTATTTAATTTTTCAATTAATGTATTGGGTATTTCTTCTGACGAAATCCCATACCCATTTATCAACAGTCCTTTTATGTCAAACTTAGGGGAGGAAATGGCATATAATATTGACTGGTCGCCGGGATTTGATTCACCCTCAAACCTAAAAACCTTATCAATTTTAAAATCATCGGGTGACAATCTCCTGTCTGCCTGACAATATACCAGGTATTCTTCAGGGATATTAAAGTCCGTCGTGTACCCTTCTTTTTTCAAACCATTCATAGTTTCTGATAAGGTGCCATAATATTCTTTCATGTCTATCGGCTTATACTTTTGAAACGGCGTCCATGATTGTATAATGACCTGCTTTACTAAGTTGAGCCTGTAATACTTCCGTGGCAATAGGTTCATGCATGGTAAGCAAAGCGCTTTGTGGTTTCAAATGAACATCTGCCTCTTCAACTCCGGGAATTTTAAGTAATGCATACTTTACGTTATTAACACAACCCCCGCAACTCATGCCTTGTATTTGATAATTTTTTTTCATCTTATGTTATTTAATGCTGTCACAAAATTGTGACAGCTATACAAAATTGCAGACATTACAATCAATAAGCGTTACATAATTTAGAGAATAGGTTACATAATTCCACATAAATTGAAATTTAAAACGGCTATTTGATAATTATTCGGATATTTTTATTAAAGAGGGTAATTTTCCTGAGTAACGATTCAAGTATGCTCTTTTAATTATTTGATAATCAATTCATTAAAATATCATAAACCATTTTTGCTATCATCAATTCTTCATTGGTTTTAATCACATGAACCTCCACTTTACTTTTCTCGGTAGAAATAACAGGCTTATTAGTCATATTTCTTATTTCATCTATATCAATTCCTAAAAACTCAAGGTTGTCGCAGATTTTACTTCTTACTTGGGGCGAATGTTCGCCAATACCGCCTGAAAAAACCAGCGTATCCAATCCGCCTAAAGCGGCGGTATAAGCGCCTATATATTTTTTAATTTGATAACAAAAAATATCCACCGCCAATGCTGTATCCTTATTTTCATTTTCGGGTTGAAGCAATACTTCCATGTCGGCGCTTACGCCGGAAATTCCCAGCAAACCTGATTGACGATTGATCAGCGTATTAAATGCCTTTTCATCCATGCCCTGCTTCATCAGATACCATGCGACGCCCGGGTCAAGATCGCCGCTCCTGGTACTCATTACTATGCCGCCGGCGGGGGTAAAACCCATACTTGTATCTACACATTTTCCATCTTTAACCGCGGCCAGGCTGGCGCCGCTTCCAAGATGAAGCAGGATAATTCTTCCGTTTGCTTCGGCTTCATTTTGGTTTTTTAATTTTTGCATTAGGTAGCTGTACGAAATACCATGAAAACCGTATCGCTGAACGCCTTCGTCATAATACTTTTTAGGAATGGCAAAGGTCTTTGCGACAGGCGGAATCTTGGTGTGAAATGCCGTGTCAAAACAAGCAATCTGCACCAGGTTTGGTCGCTTCTTTTGCAGCGCCTGGACGATCTCAATTTCTTCAGGCAGGTGATCGGGATCGTACTCAACAATGCTGTTTAATTCTTTCAATAAATCATCCGTAATTATTTCGGCTTGTGTATGTTTCATTCCATGCACAATGCGATGCCCGACAGCCTTAACATGGTCGAACCAATCCTGTTTTTCAAACCAACTCATCAAAGCCAATGTTGCAGCCTGAAAGCTTGAACCATCTATCTTTTCTTCGCTCTCCGTATGCTGATTGACGGTCAATTTTGCATCCGGGGATCCAATGCGCTCAATCCTACCTGAAAGATTTTGTCGCGCTTCATTATGTACTGGATACAAGGCAAACTTAATGCTGGACGACCCTGCGTTAATGGTTAATATGAAGTCGTCTTTATGCATTTATTATATGATTTTGTTCGCACTGTAGACCCATTGAGGCCAGCAGTTTTGAGGTTGACAAACAATCCGTGTGATGGATACTTTTTATACCCAAATCTGTAGCGACGTCCACGAACATTTGGACGTCGTCAATATATACAACCTGAGCCGGTGATACTTGCGCCATATCAAGCGCCAGCTTAAAGATTCTTGCATCCGGTTTTCTTATATGAACATAACAGGAGGATACAAAAAAGTCGATCAGATTATTGAGCTTAAATGTTTTTATTCTGTATGCATTCAGTTCCCTTGCCTCGTTACTTACAGCAACTATTTTTAAACCATGGCGCTGTTTTATTTTTTTTATGAAGGCAATCATGTCTTCGTGAGCCGTAGTTAAAGAGCACATGAAATCACGAAATTCATTAACTGTAAAGTCGCGTTTTTTATAGAAAATAACATGTTTAAGGTATTCATCGAACGTTAACCAACCTTCTTCATACGTAACAAACAGGATGCTGTGCCGCTCTTCCAGTTCGTCTTTATCCAGATGAAATTTATCTGCGGCTTTTTGCCTAAAATCGTGCCCCCAACCGTTGCTTAGCAAAACCCCTCCGATATCAAGAAACAAGGTGGTTATTTTTATGTCGGTCATCTTTTAATTTTTAATAGAAACATTCCGGTCCATTTCATTCATATTCCCAGTTTTATTTTTTCAGCGCTTCAAATCCCGAAACCACGTCGAACAATTCTTCATCAATTGAACTCTGGCGCAGGCGATGATATTTTTTATTCAGATCGTCGAGCAAATCGCTTATGTTTTTTTCGGCTCTTTGCATGGCGTCTAAACGACTTGCATTTTCGCTGGCCAACGATTCAACGCAGGCTTTGAAAAGCGAGGTGAAAAGGTACCCGCTAATCAATGCGGCAAGCGTGGGTTTTACGCCTCCGGCAATCTGCGGAATCAATTTGGTAGGCCACTTAGTTTCCTGCAACGTATTTTTCCATTTTTCATCCAATGGCAAAAAACGCTGCATCACAGGCGTATAGCCTGAAGGGGCTTTGGGCTGATTGTGAAATATATAGAAAGCTGTTACGTTTTCTTTTTCCTGCCGTTCCTGGCTTTTATTCAAAATTTCCGTTATCAATGGGGTGACGGCATTGACGTCATTGGGAACAGGATATGCTTTTGAAATGGGGTACCCTTCGTCCGACAAAAGTAATTGAACGCGTTCTCCCACTACCCAAATATCTTTTTTGCCAGGCAAGGCTTTGAGTGAAGCGGCGACAAAGACGGCCATGGAATCGTTGAACTGCCCTACCAGTCCTTGGTCTGATCCAAAAACAATCGCGCAGATGAGCGCTTCGCCCTTTTTTTTGGGCGCTTCTTTTTCGGTAATTGCCGTAATTTTTTCTGCTTTGAAGTAGGCGATAATACCTAAAGCCACGGTATGATAATAATCGCCAAGAGAAGTTACTGCCGTTTCATATTGGTTAATATTTGATGCGGCCATCGCCTTCATGGCGCCGACAACAGATTTCAAATCCTTTGCCCCTTCTGTTTTACTACGTAAGTCTACTAAAGTATCCATTATTTTTTATTTTGATCTGGTTTTGACTTGTCCTGATCTTGATCTGGTTTTGGCTTGTCGTGATCTTGATCTGGTTTTGGTTTATTTTGAAACGGCGCTAATATCGTTCCGGCTATTTTTAAAATCGCCTTGCTATCGTCATCGCTTAATTTATCATTTGAGGACAGACGCTTTATTAAATCATCGGGAAAATCCTTACTGTTCTTTGAGAGGTCGTCTTGGGCGTCCTGCATTTTTTCGAGGGGTATATGATCCATCAAGCGATTTTTCAAAGCGAGCAGGACCACTATTTGTTCGGCAACGGGCATTTGCTGCAACTCCGGTTGTTTCAAACATTCGCGTATGCGTTTTCCATGCTCTATGGTTTTTTTGGTATTTTCATCCAGCCTGGTTCCAAAACGGGCAAATGTTTCCAGTTCTTCGAACTGCGCATATTCCAGCTTTAAATTGGCGACGGAACGATAGGCGGGCAATTGCGCTTTATCGCCCACGCGGGAAACGGATTTGGCGACGTCAACGGCTGGTAGATTGCCGAGCTCAAAAAGCTTTGGAGATAAATAAATCTGTCCATCGGTGATGGAAATAAGATTGGTGGGGATGTAAGCGGAAATATTCTGCGCTTCGGTTTCAATGATGGGCAAGGCAGTTAACGAACCGCCTTTTAAGTCGGCGCTCAAATGCGTTGACCGTTCCAACAAACGGGAATGGATGTAAAAAATATCGCCTGGAAAAGCTTCGCGTCCCGGCGGTCTTCTTAACAACAAAGAGATTTCCCGATAGGCGCGGGCGTGGCAGGTAAGGTCGTCGTAAACAATCAGCACATCGCGTCCTTGTTCCATAAAATATTCTGCCATGCTGGTCGCGGCATAGGGGGCTATATATAACAAACCGGGCGCATTGTTCCCCTCTGCCACTACGACAACGGTATATTCCAGGGCGCCTTTTTCCCGCAGGTTGGCAACGACTTTGGCAACGGCGGCGGCGGGTTGACTGATCGCGCAATAAACGCACAACACATTTTTACCTTGTTGATTGAGAATGGTATCGATGGCAATGGCTGTTTTTCCTGTTTGGCGGTCGCCGACAATTAATTCACGCTGGCCGCGGCCAATGGGAATCAATCCGTCAATTACTTTAATACCCGTTTGCAAAGGAACGGTTACGGGACTTCTGTCCATAATGGCATGGGCAGGGCGTTCAATGGGTAAACGTACTTCGTGGGTAATTGGGCCTTTATTGTCTATTGGTTCTCCCAGGGGATTAACAATCCGGCCAATCAAGGCGTCGCCAACGGGAACGTCCATCACCCGATCCGTTCTTTCCACTTCGTCTCCCGCTTTTAAGAGCGTATCTTTACCCAATAGAATCACCCCGATTTCGTGTTCGTCAATATTATAGGCAATACCAAAAATACCGTTGGGGAATTGCAGCAATTCTTCAAAACCTACGCCGGGCAGGCCGGAAACTTTGGCGACGCCGATTGATACGCTTGTTACCAAACCAACTTCACGGGGCTTCATCGAAAATTTAAAATCGGCTATACCTTTGTCTAATTGGCTGAAATAGGCGTCTACGTTGGTATCTGTTTCAATTGCCGGCATATTTCTCATAAATAGTAAATAGTAAAATGTAAATGGTTTTATTTTTCCATCACAGGCGCTGGTTCTGGTTTTTTGTTTTTCATTGTTTCGGAAATATTTTTTTCCAGTGAATTAAGGTATTCCGAAAAACTCCAAGCCAGTTTA
This sequence comes from Chitinophagales bacterium, assembly GCA_038230555.1. Taxonomy (GTDB): domain Bacteria; phylum Bacteroidota; class Bacteroidia; order Chitinophagales; family Saprospiraceae; genus JAAFJT01. The sequence continues at coordinate 16,619 of JBBRMZ010000012.1, read as the reverse complement.
TAACCATTCGTAGATAGTTCGACGCCGCTTATTATTTCTGGATCCGTTTTAAATTGAAGGGTTGTTTTTGCGCCCAGCGCTTCGTTTACGGCGTCGTTTATTTCACCCTGTTGTTTTGCAGGAAGTTCAAATGCGCTTCGCACTAAAATTGCATTTGCATTGGATTGAAAGGCGTCGACAAAACGCTTTTTGTCATCCTCTTTTAACGCTTTCAGGCGTTTAATAAACGTACCCGCTGATTGTTCTTCCAAACTGATGGAAGCCATATCAGTCAGCGCTTTCCGGGTAATGGCGACGACCTGTTGTTGTGTTTTTTCAGCAATGGACGCCTGATCATTTTCTTGTTTTTCTTTGGCCGCTTTTTCTATCCGGCTGCGCAAGGCGTTTGCGTCGGCCTTTGCGGCGTCCATTAGTTTGTCCTTTTCAGCGTTGGCGTCGGCGAGCGCTTTGTCGGTCAGCGCTTTTTTCTGCTGGTCAAAATCTTCATTTTTCTGTTTGAAAACCTGTTGTTCTTTTTGGGCGGCGGCTTTTTTATCGGCTGCGTCGGTTAATTGACCGGCGATTTTTTTCTCCCGTTCATCCACGGCATTTAATATGGGCTTGTATAGAAACTTCTTTAACAACCAGGCCAAAATGAGGAAGTTAATGATCTGGGCTATTACGGTGAACCAATTGATTTGCATTACTTATTATTTTTTGACGACCTGGTTCACCATGTGGTTCCAGAAAGGATTGGCGAAAAGGAGTATCATGGAGACCACGAAACAATAGATGGCGGTTGATTCTATCATGGCCAATCCGACGAAGAGGGTTCTGGTAATGGTTGCGCCGGCGTCCGGCTGTTGAGCGATGGAACTTAATGCGGACGCTACGGCTTTGCCTTCGCCGGCGGCGGGCATCATACATCCGATTCCTGTGGTAAGTCCGGCAGTAATGATTGACGCTACTGCAATAAGCGTTGTACTATCCATTTTAATATCTTTATTGAGTTGTTGATGATTTTACTTTATCTGTTTTGGCGTCGCGCACGGCGGCGGCTATGTAAACGGTGGCTAAAATGCTGAAAATATAGGCTTGTACCATGCCGGTCAGTAACCCAAGCGCATTCATGATTACGGGGAAAATAAAGGGTGAAATGGTTAACAGTATGGCGACAATCATGCCGCCGCTCATGATGTTGCCGAACAAACGGACGGCGAGCGCCAATGTGCGGGAAACTTCGCTGATGAGGTTAAAAGGCAACATGATGAAGGTGGGTTTCAAATAAGATTTCAGGTAAGCGCCCAAACCGCTTTTTTCAATACCAAAAAAAGGAACGGCCATAAATACGCAGAGCGCCAGGGCGGTTGTGGTAGAAAGCGAAGCGGTGGGAGGCGTGTACCAGGGAAAAATGATACACAAATTGGCCGACCCGATAAACAAAAACAGGGTGCCGATAAAACCAATGTATTGTTCCGGATTGCTTAACCCAACGTCTTTAATTTGTTCATTGATACCCGTTACAATTATTTCCAGCACGCATTGCCAGCGTGAAATAGTATTGTCTGTTTTTAATTTTCGGGTGATTAGTCTTGCCCCTATGATCAGTACGAGCATTAAAGCCCAGGTAGTTACAATGGTCAGATTAATGGCGATGAAACCATGGCTCCAAAAAATGGTTTGGTCGGGACTAAGTTTCATTGGTAACCTCCTTTTTTAACTGCATCTTTTTTTGATCGATTGATTTGGTAAAATGGATCACCACAAAACGGGCTATTATAAAACCGACAAGAGATCCAAGCATTTTTTTCCAGTTTCCGGAGCCAATGAAATAAAACCCGGCCAACGCGATACCGATACGCAGCATGAAACTTCCGAAAATCCAGAGCGCCGGTATTTTGGTAGTGAACGTTTTTTTTACGGTAAACCAGAGTCCGCCGAAAAACAGGATACCCAGCAGCATTCCGGCAAGGGTCGCTACAACCACTCAAAAAAATTATACATTATTGACCTCTTTATTGTCATGCATTTCTTTGTCTTCCTTTGCCACCCAGTACCAGGCAACGACGCTTCCGGAAATAATCCCGGCGAACAATAGAGTCAATGTCCAGGAAAATGATTGGGGATGCGTTTTATCGAGCCATAATCCGAGGGCGGCGCCAACGAGGGCAGGGGCTACCACGGACCAGCCGACCATACCCACCATGGCCAGACCAAGCCAGGCGCCGTCTTTTTCACTCAGCGCTTTGAGCTTACGCTTTTCTTTTTTGGCGACTTGATCGCTAAAAAAATTATCTTTATTCTTATTTTCCGTAGGTTCCATGGTTAATGGTAAATTGTAAATTATAAATGGCGAATGATTTTATTTTTCCATTCGGGTATTTAGTTACTGCGGAGTTTGTCGAAGCTGTAAATAAATCCTCTTTCCATTTTAGCGATTACCCTATTCACTGCCTGTACATTTTCACTTTGCGTGTTGAAATCTTTCTTCACCAGATCGCCTAGCTTGCCCAGATCAGCGCCGCCAACGGCATTACGCACCGAAACCAACACCTGCGTACCTGCTTTTATCATGACGCCATTATTAACCGCCACATACTGTGTACCGTCCTTTTCAGTTTCATAAGTGAAAATGCCGGGTATCAATGCCGCCACACAATCGAGCCGTTGGGGCAATAAACCATAGGAACCATCGCTTGTTTCTATCACCACGCGACTAACATTTTTTATGTCGGCAAATACTTTAAATGGGAGCAGAATTTTAAGGCTCATTAATGTATTTTCCATTGTTTTTTTTTATATCGGTGAAGCGCTCTGATTCCCTACATCCTTGTATCAAACAGCTTTCTTCTTTTTCGCTTCATCTATCGAGCCGATCATATAAAAAGCGCTCTCAGGATAGTCTTTAAATTCGTCCGCCAATATGCGTTCACAGCCATCCAGTGCGTCTTTTAAACTAACCTGCTTTCCTTTGAGGCCGCTGAATTGTTCGGTAGCAAAAAAGGGTTGGGTAAGAAATCGTTCGATTTTTCTGGCGCGGTCCACCACGTTTCTGTCCTGCACGGATAATTGTTCCATGCCGAGCATTGAAATAATGTCCTTTAATTCTTCGTATTGCGCCAGCGTTGCCCGTATCTTTTGTGCAAGATTGTAGTGCCTTTGGCCAATGATTCCCGGCGCCGCCATTTTTGAATTGGACTGCAACAGATCAATGGAAGGGTATAAACCTTCGCTTGCTTTTTTTCTGGACAAGGCAATTGACGCCGATAGATGCGAGAATGTATGCACGGCGGCGGGATCGGTCAAATCATCGGCAGGCACATAGACCGCTTGGATGGATGTGATGGCGCCTGCATCTGTGTACGCAATGCGTTCTTCCAGTTCTGATAACTCGGTTCCCATAGTTGGCTGATAACCGAGGCGCGAGGGCATTTGCCCCATCAACCCGGATACTTCCATGCCTGCCTGTATAAAACGAAATATATTATCGATCAACAACAATACGTCCCGGTGTTCGTCGTCCCGAAAATATTCAGCCATGGTTAATGCTGCATGCCCAACCCGGAAACGGGCGCCTGGCGGTTCATTCATTTGTCCGAATAACATCACCATGTCTTTAAGCAAATCAGCCTCTTTCATGGCGTTGTATAATTCATTGCCCTCCCGGCAACGTTCGCCAATACCGCAGAACATGCTGACGCCTTTGTTATGCCCCACCATATTATGTATCATTTCTGTAAGCAACACCGTTTTACCGACGCCGGCTCCGCCAAATAATCCTGCTTTACCGCCGCGTTCCAATGGCAGCAATACATCAATGGCTTTGATACCTGTTTCAAAAACTTCAGATTTAACGGCTCTTTTTGATAAGGGGGGAGGAGATTGATGAATATTGCGTCGTTCGCCCTGGGGCAACGGATCAAGGTGATCAATGGTGTTTCCAAAAACGTCAAACATTCGTCCCAGAATATTTTTACCAACGGGAACGGTTAGTTCGTTTCCGTCCGTTGCTACCTCCATGCCCCTGGCCAATCCCTGCGTTGGGTTCAATGCAATTCCCCGTACGCTTTTTTCATCCAGTAGAGCCAATACTTCAATAGAGACCTGCTTGTTTTTTCCTGTGCGGAGTAAAGTATATATTGGCGGGAGGTCTTTTTCAAAAGCTACATCTACTACGCTGCCTCTTACAGCAATAATTTTCCCATAATTATTTTTCTTGCTGGTATTGTTATCACTTTCATTCATTTTTGATTTAATTATACAGGCGCTATGTATGCTTTATTTAGCGGTAAAGTTCTTCCATCCTGTTCATTTTAAAGATGACGAAAGTCATTATTGAACATGATCATGGTCAACATTCTTCAATTGCATATTGCTCCGTCAAAACAGTTTATTATTTATTCTTTCAGCAGTGCAGGATCAACGAATCTATAATGATGCGCCAATAATTTCTTATTCTGATTCGCATACTACATTCGGTTTAGAAGCTACGGGATTACCGCAATATTGGTTTTATTTTTTATTGCCTGCATTTAGGGTAAATGGTAAATGGTAAGGAGCTATAGATATTGACGAGATGGGAGAAAAGAAAAACCCTTGTAAATCGTCAGATTACAAGGGTTTGTTGTACCCGCAACTGGATTCGAACCAGCACATCCTTGCGAACACCACCCCCTCAAAGTGGCGCGTCTACCAATTCCGCCATGTGGGTATAATCTACCGGCTAAGGGCCGGTTTTTCTTTTGGAGTACAAAACTACGTTATTTTATTTTTTTGGACAAATATAAAAGCTATTCGACCGCTTTATAAAGGCTTTTTTCCAGGATGAACTCGTAATATTGTTCATATAAGGGAAGTATTTTGTCGATGTCGAATTCCCTGGCGCGGGCAAGGGCATTTTTGCGGAATTGTTCATGTTTCTTTTCGTCGGTCAGCAAGTCGATGGCATACGCGGCCATTTCGTCCACATTCCCCAGATCGCTCATATAACCGGTGACGCCGTGGATATTCACCTCGGGCAATCCGCCGATATTGGTCGATATGACCGGCACCTCGCAGGCCATGGCTTCGAGGGCGGCCAGTCCAAAACTTTCTTTGCCGGACGGCATGAGGAACAGATCGGCGACGGCGAGCAGTTCTTCAACGGCGTCCTGTTTGCCGAGGAAAAGGATTTCGCTGCCCATGCCGGTCGCCCGCGCGCGTTCTTCCAGTTGGTAGCGCTCCGGCCCGTCGCCGATCAGGAGCAGCTTAGCAGGCAGACGGTCGTTGACGATCTTGAAAATATCAATGACGTCTTCGACGCGCTTGATCTTCCGGAAATTGGAGATATGAACAAGTATTTTTTCGCCGTTTGGGGCAATGGCTTTTTTAAAATGGTCTTTGTTGCTTTTTTTGAACCGCGAGAAATCAATGAAGTTGGGAATGACCTTAATTTCGTTCGTTATATTAAAGAGTTGATACGTATCGGCGCGCAGACTTTCGGAAACAGCGGTCACGCCGTCGGATTTATTGATGGAAAAAGTAACCACCGGGGAAAAAGCGTTGTTCATGCCGACCAGCGTAATGTCGGTTCCGTGAAGCGTGGTGATGGTCGGCACGTAACGGCCTTCCGAAAGCAGGATTTTTTTAGCCATATAAGCGACGGCGGCGTGCGGAATGGCGTAGTGGACATGCAACAGGTTAAGATTGAAATTTTTGACAACGTCAACCATTTTGCTGGCCAGGGCGGTATCGTATGGCGGATACTCAAAAAGCGGGTAATCGGCGTTGGAGACTTCGTGAAAATAGATATTTTCCTGGAAATGGCGTTGCAGGCGTACCGGCTGGCGATAGGTAATAAAATGAATCTGATGCCCTTTGCGGGCCAGGCCGACCCCCAACTCCGTAGCGATCACGCCGCTGCCGCCAAAAGTGGGATAACAAACTATACCTATTCTCATATATTGGGTTGGTTTAAGATTTATTTTTCGCCCCGGTTTTTCGGAACCGGCTGCGGGGGTTTGTTTGACGTTGGCCTGGGCGGCGCGGGAATCAGCGCGCCCGGTTGCCGGACGGGCGGCGGCTGAACCGGGGCTTCTCCTTTATGATGGAAAATGGCTTCTTTATTTTCAGCTGGCTTGATCGCGGGCGTCGGGGCTGTCATAGCGGCTGATCTTTTGCGGTCGGCGGAATCAGCGGCGGACGGATTATACGGAACAAGAAAATGGAGCGTATCCCGCGCGAGCGAATCGTCCAGGCGCATGGAATCCAGGTAGGCGCGTTCGTCGTCGGAATAAATTTTATGGGCGCACTCCATCGTGTCTAATATCCACTTGGGCGGCGTTGGAAATTTGGCCGCTTTGTATCCCGAAAACTGCGGGTCTTTATATACTTTGCTTAGGAAAAGGCCGCAGACGGGCAACGCGGTCGCCGCGCCCTGCCCGGCGCTGAAGTCGCGGAACCGGACGTTGCGGGATTCGCCGCCTACCCAGGCGCCGACGACCAGGGCGGGGCTAAATCCCATGAACCAGCCGTCCGCAAAATCCTGGGTGGTTCCCGTTTTTCCTGCAAAATCTCCTTCAATATTATACTTATACCTTAAACGGCCCGCGGTGCCTTCCTCGACGACCGAGCGCATCATTTTGGTCATCATATCGGCATGGTCGGAGGTAATGATCTGGGGTTGTTTGCTTTGGTCGGGCTGCGAGAAATCAACCAGCGTTTTCCCTTCGCGCGTTTCGATGCGCAGGACGGCGACCGGCTCGGTTTTTTTACCGCGATTGGCAAAGACCGAATATACTTTTATCATATCGTACAAAGAGACGTCGGCGGTCCCCAGCGCGATAGTGGCGTCATTGGGTATCTCGCTGGTAACGCCCATTTTCTGCGCCAGTTCGCGGACCGGCTGGACGCCGGTCTTCTGGATCAGTTGCGCCGATATAACGTTGACTGAATTGGTCAGCGCCCCTTCCATGGAGTAGGAACCCATATAATGGTTGTCGGCGTTCTTGGGCTTCCAGTCTCCCAATTCCACCTGCCGGTTGGGAATATAATCGCAGGGTTTTACGCCAATTTCGAGGGCTTTGCAGTAAACAATGGGTTTGAATGTGGAGCCTACCTGCCGGCGGGAGCGCACATGGTCGTATTGCAGATAAGTAAAATTATTGCCGCCCACCCAGGCTTTGATCTGACCGTTGCGTGGGTCCATTGCCATAAAACCGATATTGAGCAGCGAATAATAATACCGGATCGAATCCATCGGACTCATCAGTCGGTCTCCTTCGTCGTCCCAGGAGAAAACGTTCATGGGAATTTTGACATTGAATATTTTCCTGATCTTATCCGCTTGGAGGCCGTCGTCGGCCAGTCTTTTATACCGGTCGGAATTGCGCATGGCGGCGTCGATGACCGCGTCGTCTCCCCAGGGTTTTTCGCCTTTCCACTCTTCTTTGAATAATTTTTGAAGACGCGACATTTGTTCCTGCGCCGCTTCCTCGGCATAGCGCTGCATGGCGGGATCGAGCGAACTGTATATCTTCAGGCCGTCTTTATATAAATCGTACGGCGTCCCGTTGGGTTTCAGGATATTCTTTAACAACTCCGGTACTTCTTTCTGGCGCAAATATTCGCGGAAATAAGAGGCTTGGCCGCCGAGTTCGAAGCCCGGATGATAATCCGTTTTGAGGGCTATATTTTTGATGGAATCGCAAACGTGCTGGGTGAGCGACCCATATTTTACTAACTGCTGCAACACGACGTTGCGGCGCGCCTGCGAGCGTTCCGGGTTGCGAATGGGATGATAGGTAGTGTTGGCTTTTAACATGCCGACCAGCGTCGCCGACTCTTCGGTTTTGAGATCGATGGGCGCTTTGTTAAAAAAACGCTTGGTGGCTACCTCGATACCGAAAACATTACCCCCAAAGGGAACCGTATTGAGGTAAAGGGTGATCAGTTCTTCTTTATCAAAAGCCTGTTCAAGATGCTGGGCGATGACCATTTCCCGGAATTTATTGATCGGCGTGCTAAGGAAAGCATGTTTTTTGCGCGGGTAAAGGTTTTTAGCTAATTGCTGACTGATCGTGCTTCCGCCGCCGCCGGTTTCATCCCTCGATATGATCGAACGGAAAATGACCCTTAAAAAACTGCGGTAGTCGATTCCGCCGTGTTCCCAATAGCGTTCGTCCTCGGTCGCGACCAGCGCATTGATGGCGTCGGAGGGAAGATCTTTAAAAGCGACGTCTTTGCGGTTCTCTTTATAAAACTTTCCGATCAACTGGTTGGAAGCGTCGTAAAGTTCGGAAGCGTTGAGGGTTTGAAGGTCGCGCAATTCGTGTACGGAAGGGACTTCGCCGAAGAAGCCAACTACGAAAACATAGCGAACGGCATAAAACAAGACAATCATACGGGCAGACCACCGAACGAGCGCGGCGCCCCAGGGAAATCGTTCGCGGAAAGGAATCCAGGCTATATTGAAACGGCTGGTCAACGGACTGAACCAGCCGGAAATAGTTTCGCGCGCAGGCCGGGTCCATCGGGCGACGGGTTCCGTCAGCGGACGGAATAGATTGCTTATAGTTTGGCTAATTTTTTCTAACATCTTTGAGTAACGCCTACGGTTGGCGTCGTATTGGGAACGGGATATTTTTCCTGCCGGATATTTTCACTAATAACAGTGTCGCGCCCGCCGGGTTCATTTTCCCGAATGATTGCAAGACGTTTGCGCAAATGTAAACAGAAATACGGAGGCCGGGGCGAATTCCTATATGAACTCTAAATGGTTTTTTTGAAGAACAGATCGGCGTCAAAAAATCTCTTTCAGAACGTCCAGCGAATGGATAACGGGAAAGTTTTCGAAGTGGAGGCGGTAAAAAGTCAGCAAATCCTGGAGCAAGGCCTGCCGTTCGGAACGGGTAATCGCCACTTCGTCGCTCCTGCGCCAGTCGAGACGAAGCAGTTGCAAGATAAACCCCGTATGTTTTTCATCGAGATAATCCCGGTGTCCGGGAATAAGCGGCGTAAATATCCCTTCGCGCAGGTCAAGGAAAAATCCGCTTTCGCCCGACGCGCCGTGCGGCAGAAAACCAAACCAGGAAGTCAGTCCCAGTAGAAAACTGAGGTGCAGGTTGGCAAATGGTTTTTTTGTTTGATCTAAAAAGGTCAGAATATCGTACATAAAAGAAAAGAGCGATTTGTTCTCTTCCGATTCTTTAATGGTCTTGCGGGCGATCTCGATAATAAACAGTCCGACGGCGCTTTTCAGAACGTTGAAAGGCAGGGAATTAAAAATGTAAGCGGCTTTAATTTCTTTAATGCGACTAAGGCCGCCGTCTTCGCGGTCATAGGCGATCATTTCGATCAGGGCGGTAGGCTGTAGGAGGCCGGCGCTGATCTTGGCATTTTTACTTCGGACGCCGCTGATAATATAGGAGCGCAACCCTTTTTCTTCGGTATAAATATCGGCGATAATACTGGTTTCAGAATATTTAACCGCCCTTAAAATAATACCGCGGGTTTGGATCAACATACTTTGAAAGCTACTAAAGAAAAGGTGAATGATTCTTGTATGTCTGTTTGTTTAACCGCCGTCTTCCGGGACTATGATCGAAAAAGTCGCCCGAAGAGGGCGGTTTTTATATATAATGATGAGTTATGAATGATGAGTTATGAATTTACAATTCATTCATCTACAATTATTTATCTAAATTAATCATAGCGTTTATTTGTATCCGGCAACTTAAACAGGCTTTTAGTTATATTCCTGTACTTATATTTTGCCGCTCTTAAATAACCCCCTCGGGCAATCATGGCCGAGGGGGTTAAAAAAACTTTTATACTGCCTGCAAATTGTAGCTGATAGCTGATAGCTGATAGCTGATAGCTGATAGCTACAAATTAGACGCAAGCGTTTTATTCTTCTTGGGCAGTAACAGCCATATCTTGCCATATTTATGAAAAGACTGGGCGCGGCGTTTTCCTTTTTCGCCTTCGCCCATATACAGGTCGACATGGCCTGCGCCTTTAATAGCGCTGCCGACGTCCTGGGCCAATACAAAGCGATATTCCGAGCGCAACAAATTTCCCTTATCGTCGGCAATCGGCACCAAAGCCAACAGAACGCTGCCCAGCGGAATAAACCGTTTATCAACGGCTACGCTAAAATCGGAGGTCAGGGGGACGCGACTGGCGCCGAAAGGATTTTTCTGAACCTTTGGCGTAAAAACAGAAGAATAAGAAGCCAGGACTTTTTTAGGCGTTTTATCCGGCGCGATTTCGTCTGTAGTAGCGGGAATTTTTATTTCTTCCGGCAGGTCGGTCACCCGTTCGTATTCGCCGTCGAAAGAAAGTAATTCGCGGGCGCCGTTGGGAAACTCGATGGTGGAAACGCCCTCTATGCGCATATGCAAAACGTCCTCGCGATCTTTTACGTAAACTATCCTAAGGGCGCCGTCATTTTTTGTGGCAGATTTAATATAGAGCGGAAATTTATGATCTGCGTCCGGGCTCCGGCGCACCTCTACTAAGGGAGCGTAATAACCGGTAAATTGAACGTTACCAAGCCGGTCGTCGCCGCAGATCTGGAAAGCGTCCAGGGCGCCCGTCAAATCCTGTTTAGATTTGGCTTCGCGAACCGACTGGACGACTTCTTTAAGCTGGTCGGCGGTGACGTCTAAATTTCCAAAGGAATCGGAAATATCCTCCCGGTCAAGGAGCGGATTTTGCTGTTGTAAGGCCGATAAAAATTTAGCGGTCAGGTCGGGTAGAAACAAACTGTCTATATTCGTCGGCGTATAAACATGTTTGTAAGGGGCGTTATTGTCTGCTTTTAAATCGTGGGCGGTAAAAGACGAATTTTCTAAGAGCGAATCAAGCGGTTGAACAGTAGCGGAAACTTTTTTTTCAATAATATGACCAACAATCAATAAAGCTGCAAACAATACGGTAAATAAGCACAGTACATAATACTTCCTCATTATTATTTTATTCGTTAATAAATATGCGTCCTTCTTTTCCTGCCGCGCGGTTAAACAGCGGTACGGCTTACTATGAATGGACCTGGGTAGTTTTTAAGAGTAATTTTTTATATAATAAATCATTATGAAGGTTATGATTAATTGTTACCTTCAAAAGACAAATAAGGTTTTAATTTCTCCAACATGACGTCGTCTATACAATGCGCGGCTTTCAAATCGTCCGGCGTTTTAAAATCACCGTGATTGACGCGGTAGCGCATTAATACTTCCGCCTGTTTTACCGTTAGGTAAGGATGCGAAAGAATTTTAGAGTCAGCCTTGTTTATGTGTAATTTTCTGAAAATAGGAGAAATGAGTTTTAATTGAATTTTGATGCGGACGAACGTACTGTCGGGTAATCCATAAACTTCTCTAATTTGATCTATGGAAGCGAAACCTCCTAAAATTTCGCGGCGATGAGTGATTGAGGATGCAAATGTACGCCCTATTCCTTTAAGGCGCAACCAGTCGTCTTCGGTCGAATTATTGACGTCGACGGTAAAACCAGCGTCCGCTTTTGGCGTATAAGGCGTTCCCGCCGTAGACTTAGTATTTAATAATTGTTTAAAATTCTGATTAGTAGGAATTTGTATAAAGGGTTCGAGTTTAACAAAATCGGAATCGGGCAGGCCGTAAATTCTTTGCAGGTCTGCGGCTTTAAAGAACCTGCCTCCTTTATTTCTATAGTTTTCTAAAACTTTAACACTTTTTAACATTAACCCTAAATTCAACAATTCTTCTTCAGTAGCGGTATTCGGATCAAACGCCGTATATTTAGGCGGTCGCCTGATTTCTAACGCGGCGCGCGCGGCCTTAACCGAATCTTTAAATGTAGCAAAATAATTACCGCCGGTATAGCCGGATTTGAACTTTCTTTCCCCGCCGCCGCTCTCGGAAGTCCCGATCAGTATATTTTCTTCCAGGCGGGCATAATCTTCCGCTTTTAGGCCGTACACTTTTCTCAGGTCTTCCTTTTTATAAAAATGACCGCCTTTTTCCCTGTAATGGATCAACGTAGCGGCGACTTTCGGAGAAAGTCCGGCGTCGGTCAGGGTTCCATAATCCGCTTCATTAGGATCAAATGGTATATTCGCCGGCAGGAGCGTATCCGTTTCCGGGTAGGAAATATTCGCCGCAATCTTTTCAGCCGGGAATGCCGCAGGGTCGGGCTTCGGAATTTTTTCATCCGTCAAAAAAGGGAAAAATAATGGCGCTACCAAAAACGTCAGGGTAGCGGCTACCAGTACGAGCGCGCCGTTCCGCTCGCGCCGGCTATAGTAAAAATAAGCGGAGAAAAAACCAGTCATGTGTAGGGATAAGTTATGAGGGATGAGTAATAATAACAGGTTACAGGTTTTGGATGAAGGCGCCTTTTTCAGCCACATCGTAATAGGGTAAATGTAAGCGGCGACAGGCTTCTTTCCAGGTTTTTACCTTATAAGCGCTGTTCGAAACGTCAAAAACAAGGATTTTAAAAAATGTTGTTTTGCTCAGATCATCCAGATCCAACGTCGGATTTCCGTAAACGACGGCATAATCGACGACGCCCAGGGGATAGGGAGCGTCGTCGATCATGGCTATTTTTTTTCCCATAAACTGCGCCACTCCGCCTGTATAATAAAAAGTATCTGAACGGTAGACGGCGTCCGGCGTCGTCGACGCGGCGGCGTCTGCGCCCATAAAAGAGCGGTAACTGGCAGCGCTATATTTCAACTTGTCTTTGGCGGTCGCGCCATTTTCCAGAGAATATCTTTTTTTTCCGATAAAAAAATCTACGAGGGTGCCTTTATTGATCGAATACACCAGCAATTGTTTTTGCCGGAGGCGCTGATATTCGTCTACGGCGTAACTAAAGGAAAGCGCCAGCAAAATACCCAGCGCGGGGAACAGCATCCGCGCTTTACGGGTCTGAATGGCGCCTGCCACGGTTAATAGCGCCGCGTAAAGCGCGACGGCGCCCGTCAAACTGAGCCAGACGCCCGTGACCACAGCGGCTGGAAGCCGCTGGATGAGGAATATGATCTCATTCATCAGCCAGACCGACACATAGAATATTTTAGCGCCGCAAGCCGTTAGCCACGCCGACCATTGCAGGAAGAACATCGCAATACCGGCATAGAGCGCGACGATAGAAACGGGTATCACGAGCAGGCCCGACAGCCAGAAATAGGTTGGAAACTGATGAAAATAAAACAAACTGAGCGGAAGCGTCGCTATCTGCGCAGCGCAGCCTAAAGCCGTCGTTTGCCAGGCCCAGTCGCCGACGCGGTTTTTGATCTTCCAAACCTTATAAATCTTTGGATAAAAATAAATGATCCCCGCCACCGCCATGTATGACAACTGGAAGCCCACATCGAACAACAATAAAGGATTCCATACAAATAGCGAAAAAGCCGACACGGCAAGCGTATTATAAATATTGGTCCGCCGCCGGAACCACTCGCCTACGCACAAAAAAGTGAACATGGCCGAAGCGCGCAGGATGGACCCTCCGCTACCCGTCAAAAAAGTGAAGCCCCAGACGGCGGTTAGCGCGACGACGGCCTTGAGCGTACGTCCGCCGAACCGCCCCGACGGAAATAATTTAAAGAACTGGATCAGCGCGAGGTAGATCAAACCGACGTGCATTCCCGACACTGCGAGGATGTGCATGGCGCCGGTCTCGATATACGCATTTTGCACTTCGTCGCTGATCGCTTCCTTATAGCCTAAGGTCAGCGCGGCGCCCACCGCGTATTCGGATTCTGTCGGCAGTGTTTTTTTAATGAGCGCGACCAACTGGTCGCGGCAGGCCAGCGAACGCCGGATTAAAGGGTTTCCGCCTCCGATTCCCTGAATCCGAATATCGGAGGAGGCAATAAACGCCTGGTAATGGATATTTTGAAAGTGCAGGTAGCGGCTGTAATCAAATGCCTTAGGATTGCCGGGCGGATCCAGCCGATGGACGCGCGCTTTTATATAAACCGTGTCGCCATAAGCGGCGGCGCTGCCCGCGTCGCCCGTAATCGTGTCTTTCCGGACGTATGCCATGATAGCGCCGCTGCATGGACGCGTAGAATCCGGAGCCGTTCCCGCCGACTGGGTTTGAACGACCAGGCGAACGTTATTTTTCCGGTCGCTGCGGTCAATCACGACGCCGGAGATCCAGGTATAAGCAAAGGAAGAAACGGAGGGTAGAACGCATTGAAAATGACCCTGGTCGTGCAATTCGGCGTAGCGCCAGGCAGTCAGGTATCCCCAAAACAAAAAACAAGCCGTTATCGGGACGCCAAACATCCACCGCCGCAGGTACCGGACTTTTGAAAGATGAATGGTCAGCGCGGCAATAGCCGTTAGCGCCATCGCAATGATCGTCGGCATTGGAGCAAGCCCGTCCCAATAAACGGCGGTAATGACTCCCCCGGAAAAGGGAATAGCCATCCGGACGAACGGCGCGTTTTGCCATCGGATCATTTTCTCATGGTATGTTTAAAAAATCTGTCGCTAAACTATTACATCTTTTTCAACAATGGATATTTGGCAAGATATTTTTGTTTTGCGTATTGTTTTTTTTATCGCAGGTATTGAACCGGACCAAGGATAGTTAGATATGCGGCCTTATCGATTGCAAAAAACAAGGCGAGCGTTTATCTTTTTGACCGTTTGGCGCTTACCGGATTCAGCCGTATCTTTGCGCGTATGAATCAGCCGTATAAATTACCGATCGGAATCCAGGTTTTCCGCGACCTGCGGGAAGAAGATTACCTGTATGTAGATAAGACCGAGTTCGTCCATCGTCTGGCGACGGAAGGAAAGTTTTATTTTCTCAGCCGCCCCCGGCGGTTTGGCAAGTCTTTGCTGCTGTCCACGCTCAAGGAGTTGTTTTTGGGGTCTAAGGAATTGTTTCACGGGCTTTGGATCGAAAACCGATGGGATTGGACCAAAAAAAATCCGGTTGTGCATATTTCTTTTGCGGGAACGGGCTATGCCGAAATCGGGCTTGATAAGGCGATGCTTGAAATCATTGGAAGGATCGCCCGTCAACATGGTTTAGCGCTTTCCTCGGGTAGTTATGCCGCGCGATTTAGGGAACTTTTGGAAATCTTACACGCTAGGGATGGGAAAGTAGTCGTCCTGATCGACGAATACGACAAACCTATTATCGACTATCTGGAAAATACCGATATAGCGGCAATTAACCGAAATATTCTACGGGAATTTTATGTGGTGCTAAAAGACGCCCAGGAATACTTGCGGTTTGTATTCATCACAGGAATTTCGCGATTCAGCAAGGTTTCGATTTTTTCGGCGCTGAACCATTTAGACGATATTTCCATGGATAAACGCTTCGCTACCTCCTGCGGATATACGCAAGCTGAATTAACCGGCGTTTTTTCCGACTATCTGGCCAAAACGGCTGATCAAATGGAAATGACCATGCCTGAACTTCTGGCAGAAATGAAACGCTGGTACAACGGTTACAGTTGGGACGGAGAAACTTCGCTGTACAATCCGTTTTGTATATTGCTTT
Source organism: Chitinophagales bacterium (assembly GCA_038230555.1). Classification (GTDB taxonomy): domain Bacteria; phylum Bacteroidota; class Bacteroidia; order Chitinophagales; family Saprospiraceae; genus JAAFJT01. Next base: position 1,142 of record JBBRMZ010000012.1, on the reverse strand, counting down.
TTCTGAAAAATGAGGCGTTTGGGAAGTATTGGTTTTTGAGCGGTACGCCGGATTTGTTAGCGCAGATTGCCCGGCGGGAACAGCTATACGACCTGGACGTCGTTGAAACCACTTTCGAGGCGTTTGAATCTTTTGACGTCGAAAGTTTAAATTTGCAGGCGCTGCTTTTTCAAACGGGTTATCTTACCGTAAAAAGTTTTGACCGCAGGACTGGTAGCTACGTGCTGGGCTACCCGAATTTTGAAGTCCGCAGCGCGTTTTTAACTTTTCTGGTCGGCGAATATACCAGTATCTCGAGAGAAAAAGTGACTCCGTTGATCATAAAACTCGAAAACGCTTTCCTAAAAGACGACCTGCAACAAGCCGTTTCATTGATCAATACCCTCCTGTCGGGCGTCCCCCACCATATTTTCGACGGCGCGAACGAAGCCTACTTTCACAGCCTGGTTCACGTGATTTTTTCTCTACTGGGGTCCTTTATTGAAAGCGAGGTCAATACGAGCGCCGGGCGGATTGACTCGGTCGTCCAAACGGCCGGGTTTGTATATATCCTTGAATTTAAACTGAACGCCTCCGCTCAGGTTGCCCTGGATCAGATCATTGACCGCAACTATGCGCAAAAGTATCGGCATTTGGAAAAAACAATCATTGGCGTTGGAATCAATTTTTCCGGTAAGCGAAAGGAGATTGAAGAGTGGATTCAGGCGACGCTTTGAACAAATAAAAAAGCCCTAACTAATTGATCTGCAATTATTTAGGGCTTTAAGTAGCGGAGGCAGGACTCGAACCTACGACCTTTGGGTTATGAGCCCAACGAGCTACCAACTGCTCCACTCCGCGATTTAGGTCGCAAAGGTACTCCTTTTTTATCAAATTCAGCTTTTTTCTTTATTTTTATTATTTTTTTTGATCGCGCAAAGAAATGAGCTGTCAACTATCAGCCATTAGATATCAGGCTTCCCCGACTTGCCCATTTTTAATACCTTAAAACAGCGGGAAGGTTACTTAACTCAAGTTGCTAGTTGTATGTAAAAACATCGGACACCCTGAAAAAGCTTATCTTAGATTCGCCAAACAAAAAGTGCCTCCAAGATGTCCGATAGAGTAAAGATAGTCACGCAAACGATATTTATATTCGTTTT
>JBBRMZ010000011.1:0-40501 GCA_038230555.1 Chitinophagales bacterium | reverse complement strand
GCTACAGCTCTAAATAAAAAGGGAATAGAGTTGCCAAGGGTTTTTGAAAAAAGAAAACCGTTCTGGTATAGTTTACAAATTGAAAAGCCGGCAAATATTTTTATATCTGTCAATCCTAATAAAAAACTATTTTTTAGTTATAGTCCGACGCCTATGTTTCTAAATCAGCGACTTGTAGCGCTTCGCACCGAAATAAGCGAGGCGCCCTTAGTAACAGCGCTACTCAATTCAGTAGTTTCCTTATTGATTTTAGAACTAAGTGGAATATCCAGAAATTTGGGCGCTTTAGACTTAAATGCTGATTTTTTTAAATCTAAAATGCGTGTTCTAAATCCCGCTTTGCTTGATGATTTTCAAAAACAAAGCATTTTAGCAGCCTTTACTCCCATTATTGCCCGACCCGTTGAAAATTACGATAAGGAGTTTTTAAAAAAAGACAGAATAACCTTTGATAAAGCTATCTTTCTCGCTTTTGGGTTTAGTGTTTCATTGTTACCGCCGCTTTACTCGCTACTACATGATATAATTGATAACCGCGTCGAATTAAAAAACAGATAATGATGATCGATTATACAATTTAATTTACTTTCATTCTATTATTGCTATTTGAATAACAAACGACGTCCCTTCACTTCCTCATAAAACACCCCATCCTGATAAGCAACATGCCCGCTCACAATCGTCGTCGCGACTTTCCCTTTCATTTTCATACCCTCCAGCGGAGACCAGCCACATTGGTATAAAATATTGTCCTCGCCGACGCGCCATTCGGCTTTCAAATCGAGCAAAAATAAGTCCGCCCAATAGCCCTCTTCCAGATAGCCGCGCCGGTCGACCCGGAAACATTCCGCCGGTGCGTGACACATTTTTTCGACAATGCGGGGCAGGGTGATTCTTCCCTTGTCGTAAAAATCAAGCATAATATTCAGCGCGTGCTGCACGAGCGGCAGGCCGGAAGGCGCCTGCGCGTAGGGTCTTTCTTTTTCTTCCCAAGTATGCGGAGCGTGGTCGGTGGCAATGACGTCCAGACGGTCGTCTAAAACGGCGTCCCAAAGCGCGTTCTTATCTTCTTGAGTTTTAATGGCAGGATTGCATTTAATCAGGTTGCCCAGCCTGGCGTAGTCCCCGTCGTCGAAAAACAAATGGTGAACGCAGGCTTCGGAGGTAATTTTCTTTTCGCGCAGTGGCCGGTCGTTGTTGAACAGGTCCAATTCTTCTTTGGTTGAAATATGAAGAATATGCAGCCGCGTACCATGTTTTTTTGCCAGTTCGACGGCAGAAGAAGACGAGGCATAGCAGGCTTCGCGGCTTCGGATCAGCGGATGATACGCCGCCGTCAGGCGGTCGCCCAGTAACGCTTGGTAATGCGCCATATTCGCGCGAACGATCTCTTCGGATTCGCAATGAGTCGCGATCAGCAAAGGGCATTGGGCAAACAGGTTTTCCAGCGTTTTGGCGTTATCGACCAGCATGGCGCCGGTGCTGCTGCCCATAAATACTTTGACCCCGCAGACCGTCCGGGGGTCGGTTCGCAAGACTTCTTCGAGGTTATCGTTGGCCGCTCCCATAAAAAAAGAATAATTGGCGAGCGAACGGGCTGCGGCGATCTCATATTTGTCCTCGAGGAGGCGCTGGGTAACGGCGGGCGGGCTGGTATTCGGCATTTCCATAAAAGAAGTGATGCCCCCCGCCACGGCCGCTTTGGCCTCCGAATAAATGGTTCCCTTATGCGTCAGCCCGGGTTCCCGGAAATGCACCTGGTCGTCGATAATACCGGGTAACGCATATTTTCCTTCCGCGTCCAGCGTTATATCTGCGGACTTTGAAATAGAAGTATCTATTTTTTCAATCATCCCGTTGCGGATATATATATCCCGCTCCAGCATTTCCCCGCGGTTAACGACCGTCGCGTTTTTTATCAGGATGGTTTTCATAGTATTCATGATTAAATATGTTGACCAGTCAGGCGCGACGTTTAAATATTCAGTATATTTGTTAGGCGAATTGACGCGGTGGTAAAATATAATTTCTTGGCATTCGCATTATACAGCGATTATTCAAAAAACTAGTCCATTCTTATTTACGGCGCCTGCAAAGATGGTGCAATTCTATGATTCCCATTTATGGATCAAGTTTTTAGTGCAAAAAATCCGACTGGCCAGGGTCCGACCCGCCGCATTCGTCGGATTTATGGATAGCTTGGTCTGTTATTCTATGTTCCCTTCTTTTCTAAATAAGATATTTGACAGTGCCATTTTTCAGCGTCATTTTTTAACCTGATTTTTTTAACCTCTAGATGTACTTTTAACTCATGCAAAACGCATTTTCTAAGGTTTTCATTTTTGCGGGTCTTGCATTATCGGTCATGCAAACGCCCCGTGCGCAAACGTCCGCAATGGCGTCCGGCGCTAAAAAAATTACTTCGGTGGAAGGAATTACCGAGTACGACCTGCCGAACGGTCTGAAGGTATTGATCTTTCCCGATATGTCGCAGCCCACGATTACCGTCAACGTCACCTACCTCGTCGGCTCCCGCCTCGAGGGCTACGGCGAAACCGGGATGGCGCATTTGCTGGAACACATGGCTTTCAAAGGCACCGCCCTCCGACCCGATGTTTCAAAAGAACTCAACGATCACGGCTGCCAGTTTAATGGTTCTACTTCTGAAGACCGTACCAATTATTTTGAAACCTTCACCGCCACCGACGAAAACCTGAACTGGGCGCTGGCGATGGAAGCCGCCCGCATGGTCAATTCCCGCGTTTCCAAAAAAGACCTGTCGTCGGAAATGACCGTGGTTCGGAACGAGTTTGAAATCGGCGAAAACAACCCCACCGCCATTTTATACGAACGCATGCTTTCGAGCGCCTACCTCTGGCACAATTACGGAAAAACAACCATCGGCAACCGCTCTGACATTGAAAATGTACCCATTGAAAACCTTCAGGCTTTTTATAAAAAATATTATCAGCCGGACAATTCAGTGCTATTGGTAGCGGGGAAAATCGACGCGGCGAAAACCCTGGCTTTGGTAGAAAAATATTTTAGCAAAATACCTAAACCTGATCGCGTTTTACAAACCAGCTATACCGTCGAGCCTACGCAGGACGGAGAGCGCGCCGTGGCGCTTCGGCGGGTCGGCGACGTTCAGATTATCGCAGCCATGTATCATATCCCTGCGGGGATGCACCCCGATTATCCGGCCATGGAAATTGTCGACGAGATATTGCAAAACAATCCGTCCGGCCGGGCGTACAAAGCGCTGGTTCAGACCAAAAAAGCTTCCCGCGTGTTTGCCTGGGAAACCCAGTTGAAAGATCCCGGTATTTTTATAGTCGGTGCGGAAGTGCGGACCGGCCAGTCGTTGGAAGAAGCCAAAACCGCCTTAACCAACACGCTGGATTCAATGGGGGTCGTTCCGCCTTCAAAAGACGAAGTAGAAAGAGCCAAGGCAAAAATATTAAAAAACGTCGAGGAATTGTATAGAAACAGCGGACAGGTGGGCGTCACCATGAGCGAGTATATCGCGATGGGCGACTGGAGACTGTTTTACCTCTACCGCGACGGCGTCAAAAAAACAACGGCAGAGGATGTATACCGGGCGGCAAGAACCTACTTAGTAGCTTCCAACAGGACGATTGGAACATTTATCCCTGACGCCAAACCAATTCGCGCCGAAATTCCTGCCGCGCCTGCGGTGGTCGGACTGGTTCAAAATTATAAAGGCGAAGCCGCCATAGCAACTGGCGAAATTTTCGACCCGTCGCCTAAAAACATTGAGAGCAGAACCCATAAAGGACAAACGCCCGTCGGGATCAAATACGCCTTTTTACCTAAAACCACGCGCGGCGGCTCTGTTTCCGCCGACCTGACGCTCCGGTTTGGCGACGAGCAAAGCCTGAAAGGGCAACGGCTGAACTCGCTTTTTGCCGCCCAAACTTTAATGAAAGGCACAAAAACCAAAACGGAGCAGCAAATCAAAGACGCTTTAGACCAGTTGAAAGCCAGCGTGCGGATTTTTGGCGGCGGCGGTTCTACCACCGTCACCATCCAGACGATCAAAGGAAATTTACCTGCCGTCCTGCAATTGGTCAATGAGGTCCTGACCCAGGCCGTTATACCTGAAAAAGAATTCGATCAATTCCGCCAACAGCAACTGGCGGGTTTGGAACAACAAAAAAGCGATCCACAGGGGATTGCTACCCGCGAATTTAGGAGAATTTTGAACCCCTACCCGAAGGACGATCCCCGCTATACCGCCGCTTTTGACGAAGCCATCGAAGGGGTCAAAGCACTGAAGGTAGAAGACGCCCGCAAGTTTTACCATGAATTTTATGGAGCCTCCAATGCCACCTTATCGGTGGTCGGAGATTTTGACGAAAACGCCGTAAAAAAGGTTATGGAAGACGGGCTGGGATCGTTTAAATCGCCTAAGCCGTATAAGAGAATAGAGAACAAATACATGGACGTTGCCAAAAGCGATAAAACCGTTAAAACGCCCGATAAAGCCAACGCCATGTTTATGGCGGGCCAGCATATTAAAATCAACGACGCCGCCCCGGATTATCCGGCGTTGTTTATGGGTAACTGGATCTTGGGCGGCGGAGAACTCAGCTCGCGCCTGGCTGACCGGATTCGTAAAAAAGACGGTCTCAGCTACGGGGTCGGTTCTTTTTTAGACGTTCCCAGCCAGGACGATAATGCAACTTTCGGAAGCTACGCCATGTACGCTCCGCAAAATGCCGATAAACTACTGGCCGCTTTTAAAGAAGAGGTAGACCTCGTCCAGAAAGATGGCGTTACTGAAAAAGAACTTGCAGACGCAAAAAAAGCGCTCTTGCAGCAACTACAATTAGGCCGGTCGCAAGATCCCGACCTGGCCGGCGAATTGAATAATTACCTGTTCATCAACCGCGATATTCTTTGGGATGCCGCGTATGAAGACAAGATTAACAAATTGACAGTTTCGGACGTCAACAACGCCCTGAAAAAATACATCGACCCGAACAAGATCACCATCATCAAAGCGGGTGACTTTGATAAAGTTGTAAAACCGTAAACCTGTAAAGACTGCGATTCATCGCGTCTCTGCTTGTCGCGTCTCCGCCAATGAGCCGACAAAATTTTAAGGGTATTATCGCGGAAATCATCCGCTGCGGTAATACCCTTTTTTTCTCATTATAATTATATGATACCCTGAATAAAATTAAACAACGCTATAATTTTCATAATTAACATGAGTTATGACTTAGAACGGCTGTTTGACGATTGTTTGGCTCTGTCCTAACATTTGAAATCAAATAGTCCTACCATTAAAGTGGAAAACAAATTAGGCGAAGCCAAAAAAACCCGGGAAAAGCGATTTTCGTTCTTTTTTTGAGAAAGACAGGGCGCTTGGCGCCCTGTCTTTCTCAAAAAAAGAACGAAAACGCCCCCTCTCCACCGCGCCGAAGGCGCGGGGCCGATGCCTTAAATACGAAAAATGCCTATAAACCGTTGAAAATCAAGTAATTTAATTCATAACCCACGTTAATTAAGGACTAATCAATCAAATACAAGCTAAGCGGCTAATGGCTAATAGCTGATTACAACCCTCAAATTGGCCCTGCGTGAGAGCGCAATTAAATACATAAAAAAAGTCCGCTGCTTGCGCAACGGACTTTTTTTATATAGGCGATCAAAAACCTTTATGAAATATACACGCAACGAGAAATAAATAAATGATAATTCATCATTCATCATTTTTACTCTAACTTGAACTTGATCGGCAGCGTATAACTAACCGGCACCTCGCGACCTTGTTGCTTGCCCGGTTTCCATCTCGGCATACCGCGAACAACGCGCGTGGCTTCTTCGTTACAACCGCCCGTCAAACCTTTTCTTACAATAACGTCGCTAATTTCTCCGGTTTTAGAAACGGTGAAGTTCACGAATACGGTTCCTTCAATACCGTTCTCGCGGGCAATCGCCGGATACTTGATATTTTCGGATAAGTACTTGAACAACGCTTTTTCGCCGTCCGGGAACTGCGGCATCTGCTCGACAAAAGTAAACGGTTTTTCTACTTCCTTCGGTTTCTCTTCTACCTTCGGCTCTTTCGGCGGTTCTTTTCCTTTACCATCGTCGGTGACGGCGCGGGATAAACCTGCGGTGTCCCCTTTGATGTTGGTCGTGCCAATATCTACGTTTTTAGGAACTTCGGGCGGAATAATCTGCTTGATTTCTTCCTGCACCTTGACGTCCTCTTTCACCTTAGGGGGCACAAATTTAATCTGCGGCTTTACAGGAGGCGGCGGAGGCGGAGGCGGCGGAGGCGGAGGCGGCGGAACAGTTTTATCTAACGGAGGCGGCTCGCTCAAAACAACTTCCTTCATGACGTCCGGGGCTTTGGGTTGAGGTACCAAGCCGCTCAAAAAAGGAGAGGCGGCAAAAATACCCAAAAGCGCAATTCCGACAATCCCTGCCCTGGTAACGTGCTTCCCGTATAACTGACGGAGCAGGTAGCCGCCGTACGATTTGTTCCGGCCTTCGAAAACAATATCGTCGACGCTCGAATTCAGGATCTCCTTATTGTCCATTTTGAAATAATTTAAACTTTTAAATAAACTGCGCTATGGCTATTTGCCCAGCGTATGCACCTGTTCCATGATCGTCGTATCGTTCTTATCCAAATCGACCAGCGCGTATTGTTTGGTATGGGTGATGTTCATTTCGTCCAGAATATCGACCATATCTTTATACTTTGCCGTCGGCATGGATTTAATCAATACCACTAGCTGATCTTTATCGCCCCATTGCTGGGCTACTTCCTGCTGACGTTGTAAGATGACCTTGCGGATACCGGTTTTAGAAAAATCGGTTGAATCCACCGTTAATCCTGCGCCTGATTCGTCGGAACCCACGTACCAATATATTTTGTCCTGCTCGCCCAGTAAAAGGCTCAGCGATTTGGACTTTTTCAACGGCGGCTGGTCTTTTTCATTTTCCGCTTTGGCCGGCTTAATGATCTGCATCGCTTTTGGCTTCGACAAAGTGGTCGCCAGGATAAAGAACGTGATCAGCAGGAAACCTAAATCTACCATCGGCGTCATGTCCACTCTGGGCGCCCCTTTCTTACCGGTATTTATTTCTGCCATTGTAAAAAATTAAACTGATGATTAAAATAATGTTCCTAACCCAAAGCAGGAATCAGAATGAAAGTTATTCCGGGCCACTTTTTCCGGCAGTGATCAGGTTGAAAACATTGGTGTTGGTTTCTCTCAACGTTTCCACTACTTTATCGATTGATTTGTACTGGGAATCCTTATCGCCTTTCACGGCGATCCGGATCTGCGGGTTGAGAAAACGGCCAAAGCGCACCAAATCTGCTAACTCGTTTTTCGTGGAATCCTTTGGACTATCTTTCCCTATCTGAATACCGGGCTGTTTAAACTTATTCAATTCGTCGGACGAAAGCCTTAACAACGCCGGCAACTGATTGATCGGCACTCCGAATTGATCCATGTTGCTAAAGTTTTTCTGCATCGCGCCGTCGACGGTAAAGTTGTTTCTTTTAGCCAGTTCGTCCAGCAGCCGTATCCGCGTGTTATGGTCGTCGATGCCGTAAAAAACGCGCCCGTCGGGTCCGACCGAGATCAGCATGATGTCCTTTTCAGGAACCAGAATCTGGGACGTTGAAGAAGGGATTGATACGGGCAGCGGTTCCTGCGGTCGGAACTTAGCGGTCAGGATAAAGAAAGTCAACAGCAGAAAAGCCACATCGCACATAGCCGTCATGTCGGTAGTGGGGTTCGCCCTATGGACTTTAACCTTTGGCATATTAATAATTTTTGAATAGTTCTTAAAATGAAATCCTTCCGATCCGGGCCGGGAAAAAAACACGCGCCTGTTCAATCGTCCCGGGAATAAGACGTTTTATAAGCATAAGTTATTTTTTCGACGGCGAAATCGCTCCGAATTATCTATTATGCGTTGAAAAAGTCTGACCGATACTGAAGCTCGCTTCATCGATGCGGTAGCTCATGCCGTCGATCCGGGTCGTAAAATAGTTGTACATGACGATCGCTAAAGCGGAAGTTCCGATACCAAAAGCGGTATTGATCAACGCCTCAGAAATCCCTGTTGAAAGCGCTACCGCGTCGGGCGAACCGGAAGTCGCCATAGCCGAGAACGCGCGAATCATCCCTAATACTGTTCCTAAGAGCGCGACCAATGTTCCGATCGTAGCAATAGTGGAAAGAATAGGAAGGTTTTTCTCCAACATCGGCATTTCAAGCGCCGTAGACTCTTCGATTTCCTGCTGGATCGCCATTACTTTTTGATCTTTCGGCAGTTCAGTATCCATAGCCATAGCTTTGTACTTGACCAAACCGGCCCGAACGACGTTCGCTACAGAGCCTTTTTGCTTATCGCATTCGGCAATTGCGGCGTCGACATTGTTGTTTGAAAGGTTATACTTGATTTTGCGGATAAAATCCACCGCAGAACCGCTACCGGAAGCGGCGCTCAACGTCATAAAACGTTCAATCGAAAAAACAATGACGCAAATAAGCAGGGTCATTAAAATAGGAACGATCATCCCGCCTTTGTAAACGGTGCCCATCATGTTGAGCGGATGACCTTTTTCCGCGTCTCCGCCGTCAAAATTACCTCTGGCGCCCATGACTGTATGAAATACAATTTCGGCGGCCACTAAAGCGACAAGAATTACAATAAGCGCAAAATACTGCGAAGAATCCTGGTTAGCTGCTTTTACCGTGGTTGTGGTTGCTGGAACGTTGTTTGGTTTAGCCATAATCAAGTACGATTTTGAATTTTTAAAAAATGAGATTGTTTAAAGTTAAATAAATTTTTTAATATATGTGAATAAAGGAAACGAAAAATTTATATTCCTCAAATTACAAGTGCAATAATACTATATAAATCTGATTTCGCAATAATCTCAATAAAAAAATTTTGTTAATTATTCATAACCGTACTGAATTGTTGGCGGCCAAATCCCTTTAACCATTAAAAATAGGCAAACTTTTCACTTTAAGGCATTTTAATTGTTTAAAAAGTTTCTCCGCTCTATAAATTTTTATCAAGGGTTTAGCGCTTCCGGCGACGCTATACTTTCTTATGCAAGAACTGGTAGAGAGGAAAGAACAAACCCGGATATTTGACTTTGAAGCCAGTAACAACGACAAGCGCTTATCGTCCTTACATAATTAAAGACGCCGTTCATCCCTATTTTGGCGTATGACCTGCTCTTATATTTTTATTTTTTTGCAAAAAAATAGAAATATGCCTTTCCCGGATTCCCGGTCGCAATAATGCATCTCTTCTTAGTCAGATAATTTGTAGGAAACCCCAATAGAGAACCACCTCGGCGGAGCGGGAATATTATTTTGTTCCGTATAAGCGGCATTCAGCAGGTTGCTCGCCTGAGCGTATATATTCATGGCTTTTGTTTGATAATAAATGCGCCAATCGAAAACTGCGTAGGATGGGAGCGTGATCCGGTTGACGAACCGGAACTGCAAATGCTGCCCGACGGCTCCATAGATTTTGGTATCGACTCCGGCCGTTAACTGATCGGACAGAAAATCCAGCGCATATTTAGAAAAAGCGGCCTGCTTGGTAAAATCCGGGTCAAATATTTTGGTATAGCCAATCTGTATGTTTTTGACAAACGGATCATTAAATCTACTGTGCATGTTGAAGGTAACCGCTCCTTCGATTCCCCGGACGTCCAGGTGATTGATGTTCGTCGGCGTCCATTTATCCGTCGCGACTTCCTTAGTGCGGTCAATAATATTAAAGGAATTGCGGTCGAAATAATCCGCCGAGAAAAGCCATCCTGCTGCATAGTCATATTTGACGCCCGCTTCATAAACGTCCGCGTATTCGGGTTGCAGGTTGGGGTTGTTATTATTGGCTCCGTTAGAAAAATAAAGATCCGTATAAGTAGGGATCCGAAAAGTTCTGCCGTAGCTCGCGTATAATTTTGTATTTTTAGTCAGTTTTAATCCGGCGTCAATCCCCGGAAATAAATGGGTTCCAAAATCCGAGTAAGCGGCTAACATAATGCCCGGCGTCAAATCAAATCCCCAGTCCCAAACATTAAACCGGTGCTCCAAAAATATTTCCGTCAGCGACCTGTAGTGGTTTCCCTGCTTCGCGTTATAATAATAGGTCTGCGTAAAATCTGCGCCCGCACCCGTTTTGCCCCAGGCATTTTTAAAACTACCGTTTAATTCGGCGCTCAAAACCTGGCTCAGGCTGAAATTACGGGTAGTCGCATCGGAGTAGTTATAAGAATAATCGTCCTGGTTGCGGCGCCAGGAAAGGCGCGGGGTAACGCTCCAATCATTATTATGGTTAAAAGTCATATCGGCGGCGGCGAAATTGGTCTGGATAGCCTCATGTTCCGCGGAGACGTTGGTCGGTGAATAAAAGCCGGAAGCCCCAAAATTCCGGGTCGTGATTCCGCCCGTTAGATGCAGTTTTTGATCGCCTATCGGGAACGCGCCCTGGTAAAAAGCGTTTTGCAGTTTATAATCTGAATTGGGCCGGTATCCGTTGGAGACTTCTGTGGAAAGCGACAACAAATGTCCGCCTGCGGCGGCGGACAACCTGACTCCATATAGCCCAAAATCGCCAACTTCAACGCCGACGCTGACAAAGCGCTCCTGCGTCCTGCGGGTTACAATATTAATGGCTCCTGCAAAAGCGTTTTGCCCGAAGACGCGCGCGCCCGCCCCTTTCAATATCTCTATCCGTTCGATCTGGTCTTTATCAATGGGCAGATTCAACGAGTGATGCCCGGTCTGCGGATCCGACAGTTTGACGCCGTCGATCAGCAAGAGGGTCTGGTCGAAAGTTCCGCCTTGTATAGAGACGTCCGCCTGGACGCCGTGGACGCCGCGCTGGCGTATATCGACGCCCGCGACGTAACTTAATAATTCTGCAACGCTTTGTACGGGCGCGTTTTCAATTTGCGCTCGGGAAATAACTTCTATATTGCGGGATTGTTCTCCTAAAACTGTCTGCAACCGGTTTTCTTTAACTAAAAAGTCAGCTAGTTGGATTTTAATTCCTCGCGCTATAGCTATTAAAGAATCTCCTATTTTCTGCTCGCTTTTATTAATTATTGCGGCAGAATCTTTTGACGTTTGTGATTTCGCAGAAAAAACAACAAACAAAAAAATACAGGTTTTAAAAAAGCGCATAGCGGAATAAATTGGTGAAAGAATAAATAAGCGAATTGGATTCTTTTAATGATAACCGCCTAAGTTGAGGTCAACTTTTTGCTTTTTAAAAAAGGGCGTTAAAAATAATTAAATTTAGCGCCCGGCGGTCAGCCGGATTACAAGGGATTGTTTAGCTTTGTTGTGTTAGAATATATTGTTTCTTTTAAAAACGCGCCTCCAAACGGCGAAATAAATCTTTATATCTGGCGCTTCCGCTTAAATCGGGGCAAAGCTAAGGAATAGCTTAAAAATAATTCTAAATTTGTGTTTTAGCCATTCTATGAACGCCGGCCTTTTAAAAAAGTAAAAACTCATCCTTCATAACTCATAACTCATAACTGAATACCAACTTATGCAAAGAAAGAAAATAGTCGCCGGCAACTGGAAAATGAATAAAACCCTGCCCGAAGGCGAACAACTAATCCGCGAAATCCTGGAGAATGAATCTCCCGGCGACGTCGAAGTGGTTATTGCGCCGCCCGCTATGTTGCTTGAGATGGCCAAGCGGCTGACGGCGGACAAAGCCCGTTTCCGCGTCGGCGCCCAGAACTGTCATCACGAAGAGAGGGGCGCCTATACGGGCGAACTGGCCGCCGAAGCCCTGGCGTCTGTCGGCGTCGATTACGTCATCGTTGGCCACTCCGAAAGAAGACAATATTTTCATGAAACCGACGCGCTCATTGCGCAGAAAATAACGCGGGTATTAGCGCACGGCATGGCGCCCATTTATTGCTGCGGAGAAATGCTGGCCGAAAGACAGGCAGGAACGCACTTCCAGGTTGCCACCCAACAATTAAAAGAAGCGCTGTTCCATCTTGACGCTGAAGATTTTAAGAAAATCTCGGTCGCTTACGAACCCGTCTGGGCCATCGGCACCGGTCTGACCGCCAGCCCCGAACAGGCGCAGGAAATGCACCATACACTCAGAAAAACGATCGAAGGGCGCTACGGCGCCGAAATCGCTGCTTCGACGTCTATATTATATGGAGGGAGCTGCAACCCCGCAAACGCCCGCAGCCTGTTTAGCCTGCCGGACGTAGACGGAGGTTTGATCGGCGGAGCGTCTTTAAAAGCAAAAGACTTTGCAGCGATTTGCAACTCATTCTAAGCCGCTTGTTTAGTAAAATCCAATGTACGCAGGTTTATATACCCCCCGTTTATGACCAACATTATTACGCAGCGATTTACTCAATGTTTACAGGAACTGCGCGAGCGCAAACTGGTTAAAAGCAGCCGCCAGTTTGCGCTCGAACTGGATTATTTACCGCAAAGCCTGAGCGAAATCTTAAACGGCAGAAGAGACGTGACGGTTGACCTGCTCCGCAAAGCGGTAGAAGCTTTTCATTTCAATCCGTATTTTTTATTTACTGGCGAGGGAGATCCGTTGTCGGTATCCGTTAATGAAAGCAAAAGGCTGGTCGTCGTCAAAAGCCTTGAAGAAAAAGAACAGATTGTTTTTGTGCCGGGCGCCGCCCAATATACATACGCCCGCTCCACCGACGACGCGGCGTTCATTGAAAAATTGCCGACTTTCACGTTGCCGGAACCAAAATATGCCGCTTCCGTGCACCGTTCTTTTGAGATCTCCGGCGACACCATGGAACCGACCGTTTTTGAAGGCGACAAAGTAGTGGCAAGTTTTCTGGAGCCGGACCGGTGGCTGTCTGGGTTAAAGAATAATTACGTATATGTGATCGTTGTTAAAAACGAAGTGTTCGTCCGGCGGGTCGTCAATCATATCAGGGAAAAAGGAATGCTGCAATTACTTTCCGATAATTACTTTTTCAATCCGTTTGACGTCTCCGTGAAAGACGTCCTGGAAATATGGTACGTGCGCGCGCGCATCAGTCCTTTTTTACCTTCCCCAAACAGAATACAGGAAATGTTTTTGGAAGAGATCAAGACCCTCAAGACAAAAGTGGTCGAGCAAACCTTGATGATCGGCCAGCTCAGCGCTAATATGGACCGTTTCATGTCGAGGTGACTTTAAGCAAGGGTGTATTATTATGTCGCTTTTTGCTATTATAGAAAATTTTTTTAGGTATTTAAGCCTATTCCTTGTATTATATTTCTTTTCTACCTACCTTGTGCGCAAAAATTGCGTTATACTAAAGGCTGGTACTTTAGGCCGACCGATTCATACCGCCAACTTGTAATACATTTTTAGAAAATCATTTTATTCTTATGTACGAAAATAAATTCGACGCTATTGACCTCAAAATTTTAAGGATTTTACAGGATAACAGCAAGATTACCAACTTAGACCTTTCTAAAAAAATTGGCCTTTCCCCCGCTCCCACCCTCGAACGGGTAAAAAAATTAGAAACTACCGGCATCATTGAGAGTTATCACGCGCAGGTTAACCCGCAAACTATCGGGCTGAATGTAAAAACTTTTGTGTTGGTTTCACTTGCCTGGCAAAAAGACAACGCCCTTAATAACTTCCTGGATAAACTCAAAGAGATCGACGAGATCACCGAATGCTATATAATCACCGGAGAAGCAGATTTCCTGATTAAAATTGTCTGTAAAGACATTCCCACCTACGAGCAGCTACTCTTCAAAACCCTTTCTCAAATCGAAGAGATTGAACGCCTGAAAACGCTGATGACGCTTTCCACCGTGAAAGATTCTAAGATTCTTCCTTTTAAATACGAGTAATCGCTCATAAAAGAAATACAGCGCTGGTATTCAAATGCGGCAATGTGCAATAAGAAAAAAGTCGTTCCGGTGAAATCACCGGAACGACTTTTTTCTTAATCGAGAAGTTGGCCCACATGGATTCGAACCACGACAAACTGCACCAAAAACAGTCGTACTACCGTTATACTATAGGCCAGCGCTTTTAAAGCGACGCAAAGGTAAGTATATTTTTTTATTTTACAAACCCTTCACCGCTTTTTTTTAAGTCCGCTTGGGGATCGTTAAATAAGCGCCGGAGCCGCCGCCAAAAGTCTTTCCGACCTTTCTTCTTTTTATAAAATTTAATTAAACTAAAATAAATTAAGCCAGTCTATAAAGCATTGTATTTTTACGATCTTCGTGTTAGAACATCAAGGATAACGTCATGAAAAATTTATTACTTGCGGCAAGCATGGTTTTGGCCGTTTACGCTGTTTCTTATGGCCAGTCAGAAGGCGAAATGGAAACACCATCCGCGACAAGTGTCCAACCCGGGCAGGGCATAAAACTAAAAGATCAGCTTCAACTTTCTTCCAACCAGGAAACGCAGCTCCGGCAAATCCTCATGGAGACCCGTCAGGCGCGTCAATCGCTAAAAGATAATCCATCCCTTAAACCGGACGAGTTAAAAGCGGGGTTGTCTCAAATCCGGTTGACAAGGGAAGAACGCATCAAGGCCGTTCTGAAACCTGCCCAGCTAAATAAATGGAATGGTTTTAAAGCTAAAATTCAACAGGCCCACAAAGCGCAGTCGTCCGTGATTGCGAAAGGGAAACTCGCCGTCAAGGGTAAACATTAGAAAGCTATAAGCTAAAATATAAGTTTCGTTTGCACTTTTAAATCTTTAGTTAATAAACATTTACGAAAATAAATAATTCATCATTCATCATTAAGTATATAGCCGTCGCCGAAAACGACGGCTATATATTTTATCTTAATCTTCTATTAATAAATCAGATATATTAATTTTAAAATAAATAATACGTAAATTTGCGTTTTTAAGCGCTCAGATTATTTTTTCTTATGATGAATCCCCGATTTAACTTTACGCTACTCCTTTTTTGCTGCCTTTTTTCCACTGCCGCCCTTGCGCAGGTTGGGAAAAAACCGCAGAAAGAAAAAAAAACCCTATCCTTGATCGACGAAAATGACGACGAGGACGATCCAAATCATGAAATCGATAGCCTGGAACTAGCCTTGAGCCAGTCCTCAAAATTATCATTCAATGCAGGTTATGCGAACAAAGTCATTGTTCAGGGACGAAATTATGGACTTGACAGTTATTCTTTGATCCCCGGATTGAAGTATGAAGACAAAAGCGGCTTCAGCGTTTATTTAAATTTCAACGCCTGGGACACGTTGCCCGAAACGCCCGGTCGCGGACTCCGTAACGCTGAGACCGACCTCGGCCTTAGTTATACTTTTAATTTAATGACTTCTCTGGACGTTTCCCTTACTTATGAACATTGGTTTGTTCAATACGGACCGGATACCCTCAGACAGGCGCTAACCAATTATTTCAATGCAGATCTTTCCTATGATCTAAATTTTGCTTCCGTAGGAATGTCCGCCTATTATATTACAGGCCGGCAAACTGGCTACGGACTGGATTTTAATGTTGCCGCCCCCTTTGAATTTTCCCGCTTATTTGGGAAAGATAAACTAAAAATCATTCCTTCTGCAATGGCCAATTTTGCCAGCGGGAACGTCCAACGCCCTTATTTATTACAGGTATATAATAAAAAAACTGGCCAACCTTTAATCGACCGCTTTGGTAAACCGGTATATACGCGGAAGACTTCTACGGACAACAAATTCAAGGCGCTTAATTACGAAATTATATTACCGGTTACTTATTCGCTGCTTGGGATCGTTGATATTACACCCGCGCTCCATTACGCCATTCCGGTCAACGTGGAAACTGGCGAAAATATCGTTGACGGGAAATATAGTTCAAGCCCTTTCTTTTATTTTAGCCTGGATACGAGCTGGCTTCTTTGGAGAAAAAAGAAACCCTGAGAAAAATTTTGCGTAAGAATAGTCGTATCTTAGCGCCCGAAACGCGAAGGCGCCGTTTAAGGGAGCTTTCGCTTATTTTTTCACGTAAAAAAACGTTCGATGGAGAAGCCGCAAAGCGCCCCTGAACTCTCTAAAGCATTCGACGCAAAAGGCCAGGCAATCAGCCCCGTGCTGCCGGAAGGAGTTAAAAATTATCTGATCGATATTGACGGCACCATTTGCGACGACGTTCCAAATGAAGAACCGGAACGCATGGCCACTTGCCTGCCTTACCCCGACGCCCTTAAAATTTTAAATAAATGGTACGACGAAGGTCATACCATTACTTTTTTCACTTCCCGCACCGACGAACACCGCGTTATCACCGAAGCCTGGCTGGATAAAAACGGTTTCAAATATCACGGTATCCTCTTCAATAAACCGCGCGGCGGCAATTACCACTGGATCGACAACCACATCGTCAAAGCCACCCGTTTTCGCGGAAAGTTTACCGACCTCGTTGTGAAAGCCCACGAAATCGAAGTATTCCAGGATCACCGGTAAGTTTGGCATGATGAATCATTTTAGTTTTTCTTTCAACTTATATTTTTAAGTCCTGACGACGTTTAATAGCGCTTTCCGCCCGGGAAGAACTTTTTTATTAAACGTCGTCTTCTTTCTGCCGGTATTTTTCTATTAATAAATTCTTTTCGCTATTTTTGACGTCTTCGACCTAAGGCGATATCTACCGCTTTGTCAAAGGGAAGGGATGAAAAAAATAAGCTATTTATGGATCGCCGCGTCCGCCATTACTGCAATCGTTTGTATCGGCGGCGTCCGGCGAAGCGCCGACCGGGTTGATTTCAATACCCAGATCAAACCGCTTATTAACAAACACTGCATTATTTGCCACGGCGGCGTCAAGAAGAATAGCGGATTTAGCCTCCTGTTTCGCGAGGACGCGCTGGCAAAAAACAAATCCGGCAAACCCGCCATTATTCCGGGCGACGCCGGAGGGAGCGAACTGATGCGCCGCCTGAAAGAACACGATCCTGAAGAAAGGATGCCTTATAAAAAGGAACCGCTCCCGCAAAACGAGATTGACCTTTTTAGTCGATGGATCGATCAGGGCGCGAAATGGGGCGTTCATTGGGCTTATCAACCCTTGCAGCCCGTTGAAATTCCCCGCGATAACATTTGGAACCGATTTTTATCCAGCATCGGACTAAAAGCAAAACCTTGGGGTCGCAACGACGTCGACGCTTTTGTAAAACAAACGCTCAACCTCGAAAAGCTTTCGCCTTCGCCGGAGGCGGACAAAGCGATTTTGTTGCGTCGGATCAGCCTCGACCTGACCGGTTTGCCTCCATCCCCTCAGGCGTTGCAAAAATTCCTGGCAGACCAAAGACCCGACGCTTACGAAAAAACGGTCGACGCGCTGCTGGACTCGCCGCGTTATGGCGAGCGCTGGGCCTCCTGGTGGCTCGATTTGGCGCGTTACGCAGACACCAAAGGATATGAACGCGACGGCAAACGCGAAATCTGGAAATACCGCGATTATGTGATTCGTTCTTTCAATGAAGATAAGCCGTTCGACCTGTTTACGACCGAGCAATTGGCGGGCGACCTGCTTCCCAACCCTTCGTCCGAACAATGGATCGCCACCGCTTTCCACCGCAACACCATGACCAACGACGAAGGCGGAACCGACAATGAAGAATTTAGAACCGCCGCGCTCCTCGACCGCGTCAATACTACATTCGACGTCTGGCAAAGTACCACGTTTTCCTGCATTCAATGCCATTCACACCCCTACGACCCGTTCCGGCACGAAGATTATTACAAAATGGCCGCTTTTTTTAATAATACCCGCGACGAGGACACTTACGACGACTACCCTTACCTGAAAGAATACGGCGCTTTAGACTCCGCTAAAGTCGAAAACGTCAAAGCCTGGATTGATCGCTATGCCGACGCGACGCAGGCGAAAGCGCTCAAACAGTTTCTCTATATCCAGCAGCCCGCCCGGTACGGAATCGACTGCGATTCTTTTTCCAACGCCGAGCTATCCGATACCAAATGGCTCGGCATGAGGAATCATGGCTTCGCCAGATTAAAAAACGTTCCTTTAAACGGCAAAACGCAACTGGTTTTCCGCTATACTTCCAAAAATTCAGGGACGGTCTGGACGGTTCGCAAAGACCGTCCGGGCGGAGAAATCCTGTTCTCTATTCCCTTAGATACGTCGCCCAACTGGAAAATCGCCTCGCTGACCGTTCCCGCCGTCGCAGGATCGCATGATCTTTTCTTACAGTGCGAAGTCCCTCGTTTTAAAGGAAAGCCTAACGACGGAGTCGCCATGTTCGACTGGCTGGCTTTTATAAATCCGCTGCCCGGAGAAAAAGCGCACGGCTATGCAGACGTCCAAAAAGATTTTATGGGCCTGCTTAATGCCCGTGCCAAAACCGTTACGCCCGTCATGATGGAAAATCCGCCGGGCTTCGAGCGGGAAACACATGTTTTTGAGCGCGGCGCGTGGCTGTCAAAAGGAGCGCTCGTGACGCCCCAAACGCCGCGTTCGCTCAACCCCTGGCCCGCAGGGGCGCCAGTTGATCGACTCGGTCTGGCGCAATGGCTCGTAGACGATAAAAACCCGCTGACAGCCCGCACCGTCGTCAATCGCATTTGGGACCAGTTGTTCGGCGCGGGTCTCGTCAAAACCCTGGAAGACTTTGGCAGTCAGGGCGCCGCGCCGACACACCGCGAACTCCTGGATTTTCTCGCTTACCGGCTGATGAAAAACGACCGGTGGAGCCTGAAAAAACTGCTGAAAGAAATTGTTCTGTCGGCAACTTACCGGCAACAGTCAAAAGCTACGGCGTCGCTGACCGCCCGCGATCCCGCCAATCAATTTCTGGCGCGCGGACCGCGCGTTCGGCTGTCCGCCGAGCAAATGCGCGACCAGGCGCTCGCCGTTAGCGGACTTTTGAGCGACAAAATGTACGGACCGCCCGTCATGCCCTATCAGCCGAAAGGGATCTGGACCTCGCCCTACAACGACGCGGTTTGGTCGCTTTCCAAAGGCGAAGACCAGTACCGGCGCGCTGTCTACACTTTTTGGAAGCGCACCGCTCCTTACCCCAGCATGATGACCTACGACGGCGGCAGCCGCGAAGTTTGCCAGATCCAGCGGGTGCGGACCAACACGCCCCTACAGGCGCTGGTCGCGCTCAACGATTCCGACTACGTGGACGCCGCCCGCAGTCTCGCCCGCCGGATGGACGCCGCCGGCGCTTCGCCAACTGAAAAGATCGCCGCCGGATACCGGCTGGCCCTGGGCAGGGAAATTCCGCCCGCGACGCTGAACGTCGCGGAGCGCCTTTATAACGATGCGCTGGCCGACTTCCGGTCGCGACCAAAAGAAGCGGTCAAACTGGCTGCGCCCGATCATAAAAAACCAGATATTGAACCGATTAAACTGGCCGCTTTGACGACGGTCGCCAATACGTTCCTGAACGTCGATGAAATGGTAATGAAGGAATAAATTAATTGCGGGCGGATTGAAACAAGGCTACCTTTCATTAAAAAAATGAAAAATAGAAAAGCGTTCGTTCTCGTCTTTATGATGGTTGTGTTTTTTATGGCCGGATTTTATGTTAGCCACTATTTTTTCCTGGCGGCGGGTATGATTCCCGTTTTCGCGAGGGCGGAAAGCGAGCGTCGTTTAAAATAGCCCCTTAACTTTAAAGGGTATATGTTTATTTAAAATTACTACCATGGGTATTTATTCTATTAAAATACAGAATTTCAAGTCTATCCGCGAGACGGAGGAAATTTTAATAAAACCGTTGAATGTGCTTATTGGCCCCAACGGCGCGGGCAAAAGTAATTTCATTAGCTTTTTCAAGTTTTTAAATAAGTTATACGAACAACAGTTACAGTTATATATGGCGCAATATGGCAGAGCAGAGAATTTTCTATACTTTGGAAGAAAAAGATCGGATTTCCTTTCGGGAAGTATTGTTTTTGATAATAATTATAGAAACGAGTATGACTTTAAAATGATTTCTAATAATTCAGGAAACTTAATATTTGCAGAGGAGTGGAACAATTATACTAATCCCGGTTCGCTAATAAAGAATTTTTCAAAAATCAGTTCCGGAGGTAACCCAGAAAGTATAATTAAAGATGATGACGGGTATAGAATGAATCATTTACGTAGAAATCTTCAAGGATTAAAAATTTTTCATTTCCATGACACTAGTTTTGATTCTAAAATTAAACAACCTGCAGGCCTTCAAGATTATGCTTATCTACGTGAAGATGGCGGAAATATTGCTGCATTTTTATATCGTCTCCAAGAGTCCGCGCCCAAACATTTCAACATTATTATAAAAGTTATTCAATCCATTGCGCCATTTTTTGACAAATTTTACCTGCAACCCGACGACATTAATCCGCGACAGATATTTTTAAGGTGGCAGGAAAAAGGCTCCGACCAATTTTTTGACGCACACAATCTTTCCGACGGAACTTTGAGAATGATATGCTTAACGACGCTTTTATTACAGCCAGAACTACCCAGCGCGATTATCATCGACGAACCGGAACTGGGATTACACCCGTTTGCAATTCGAAAATTGGGAGCTATGTTAAAAAAATCATCTGAAAAAACGCAAATCATTGTTTCTACTCAATCAACTAATCTAGTAGATCAGTTTACCGCCGATGATATTATAGTAGTTGAACGAGAAAATAGTCAAACAGTATTTAAAAGACAAAGCGAAGAAGAATTAGCCGTTTGGAGAGAAGGATATTCATTAAGCGAATTATGGAGTAAAAATGTATTAGGGGGGAAACCAGGAACAGAGTTTTGATAATATTAGTGGAAGGAGATACAGAATATGAATTCATACGGAATGTACTTTATCCATATTTAATTGAAAAAGGAGTAAATAATGTTCGGGTAATAACTATTGAAACAAGTCCTGGATCTAAAGGCGGAGATGTTCGTTATTTCGCCCGATATAAATATAATATTCAGATTTTATTAAGCGGCAAGGAAGAAATGATCGTAACTTCTTTAATTAATTTTTACCGTTTGAGTACTGATTTCCCTAATTACAGAGATAGTTTAATTTTACCGATCGCAGAAATGAAAATTAATATGATCGAAAAAGCTTGTTCTAAGGATATCGACGACAATCGCTTTATTCCATATATTCAATTGCATGAGTTTGAAGGGTTACTATTTAGTTCAAAAAAAGGGTTTGAACAACTTTTTCCAGATATGGCCGCATCTGACAGAAGAAATTTAACTGATATTATAGATCAATACCCAAACCCTGAACTTATAAACGACCGGCCGGAATTCGCTCCTTCGGTAAGATTAAAAAAATTAATTCCAAAATACGATAAACCATTTGACGGCAATATGATCGCTTTAGAAAACGGAATAGAAGTTATTTTAGAGAAATGCCCTCGATTCAAAAACTGGGTCGAAACTCTAATCCAGAGAATGACGGAATAAAAGAAACAGAATGAATCTTTTACAGGAAGCCCAATACCTACACGCCCTCGCGCAAACCCGCCGCCATTTCTTAAAAATGTGCTCCACCGGATTGGGCGGCATGGCGCTGGGATCCATCCTGGCCGGTTGCGGTGGCGAGCCTCCAACGGCGGCGGCGGCCAATTTGCAGGATATGATGGGCGACCCAATGGCGCCGCGCATTCCTCATTTTGCGCCCAAAGCAAAAGCGGTCATTTATTTGCACATGGCGGGGTCGCCTTCGCAGTTGGAATTGTTCGATTATAAGCCGGAGTTACAAAAACTGAACGGACAGGCATGTCCGCAGTCACTTCTGGAAGGGAAACGATTTGCTTTTATTCGCGGCGTTCCAAAAATGTTGGGGCCGCTGGGCAAATTCGGGCAATACGGCGAATCGCGCGCCTGGATATCGGATTACCTGCCTCATTTTCAACAGGTCGCCGACGAAGTAACTTTTCTGAAAGCCATGCACACCGACCAGTTCAACCACGCGCCGGCGCAACTGTTGATGCACACCGGCGGGCCGCGTCTGGGGCGCCCGAGTTTGGGATCGTGGGCCGCGTACGGGCTGGGAACCGAAAATGCCAACCTGCCTGCTTTTGTCGTGCTGACTTCCGGCGGCAGGCAACCGGACGCGGGGAAAAGTATCTGGGGCAGCGGATTTTTGCCGTCCGTCTACCAAGGCGTTCAATGTCGCTCGGAAGGCGACCCGGTATTGTTTTTATCCGATCCCGAGGGAATGAGCCGCGACCTGCGTAAAAAAACGATTGATTGTATCCATGAGATAGACCGGCAACAATACGAAGAATTCAAAGACCCTGAAACGCTGACCCGCATCGCTCAATACGAACTGGCGTTCCGCATGCAGACTTCTGTGCCGGAAGTAATGAGCGTCAAAGACGAGCCCGCTTATATTAAAGACCTCTACGGGGTTCAGGAAGGCAAAGGGTCGCTGGCGCATAATATCTTGCTGGCGCGCAAACTGGTGGAAAAAGGCGTCCGTTTTGTCCAGATTTTTGACTGGGGTTGGGATTCGCACGGCACGGACGCGACCACCGACCTGGGCAAGGGCCTGCGTGATAAATGCGGCGAAGTGGATAAAGCCATGACCGGGCTGATCGTCGATCTTAAACAGCGCGGCCTGTTGGACGAAACCCTGGTGGTGTGGGGCGGAGAATTTGGACGCACGCCCATGCAGGAAAACCGCGAAAACAAACCCAACGCTTTCGCCGGGCGCGACCACCACACGGAAGCGTTCACCGTTTGGTTGGCTGGCGGCGGGATCAAAAAAGGATTTACCTGGGGCGAAACGGACGAGATCGGCTACTCCGGCGTCAAGGGCAAAACCCACGTCCATGACTTACAGGCGACCATTCTTCGCCAACTTGGTTTCGACCATGAAAAACTAATTTATACCTTTCAGGGAAGGCCTTACCGTCTGACAGACGTCGGCGGCAAGGTAATCAACGAAATATTAACTTAAAATGGCTCTTTGAATACAGAAAAACGATATGCGACCCCATAAAATGTATATCTTTATTATAAATGCAAATAATGGGTCGAAAAAATTAAAAAAGGACGCCGGGATGATAGACCTGAAAATCGTAAGCAGCATGCAACGGAAGCATAGCCCCATAAACCCCGACCCGGGCGTCCGCTTATCCCTTAATAACCAGTTGTTATCCGTCACCCCCTTGAGTCGCCTATAAGTCGTACATAAGTCGTACATAAGTCGTACATAAGCCGTACATAAGCCGTACATAAGTCGTACATAAGTCGTACATAAGTCGTACATAAGCCGTACATAAGCCGTACATAAGCCGTATCTGATTCATGTATGAGACATGTCTGACCGTCCCCTCAGATTGTATTCAGTTTGGTAAAAGCTCGAACTAAAAGCGGCCTCAAAAATGCCCTATTGATCATGGTTTATCGTTAGACATACACAAAAGGTAGCCCAGTCTTTAATAACTACTGCTGTTTTTTAACCCATTATTTTCGCATTATGAAAAATCAAGTACAACCAAACGGCTGAAAGCTGATAGCTGATTGCTAACAGCTAATTATTTATCCGGCAACGCAAAAGACACATACGAATCCCCTGAAATATGGCCTCTGCCGCCGCCGCAGGCAATCACGATATATTGTTTTCCTTTATACGTATAGGCGGCGGGCGTGGCAAATCCGCCCGCCGGCAAGGTTGTCTCCCAAAGCAGGGCGCCCGTTCTTTTGTTAAAAGCGCGGAATTTCCCGTCCATAGTGGCGCCAATAAAAAGCAAACCGCCTGCGGTAACGACCGGGCCGCCGTAATTCTCCGTTCCCGTGATAATCCCTTTCTTTTTGAACGCTTCCGTTTCGCCCAGCGGAATGCGCCATTCGATATTGCCCGTGTTGAGATTGACGGCGTTCAGCGTTCCCCAGGGCGGCTGAATGGCCGGATAACCTTCTTTGGTTTGGAATTTATTATAACCGGAAATATTATAGGACAGGTTTAAAAAAGTATCTGCCTGGATCGCGGAGGTAAACTTTTTCTGTCCGACGCTTGCGTCGTTCAGAACGAAAGCTGCAATCGCTTGCTTTTCTTCTTCGTTCAGTTGTGTGAAGCCGGGCATCATCCGGCGGCCTGTACTGATGAGCTGCGTTGTTTGCGCTGCGTTGTATTTGGTATGAGCTTCGACGAGCGAAGGGAAGGCGCCCGCCCCTTCGCGATTGGCGCCGTGGCAAGCCATGCAATGCTGAATATATAATCGCTTCCCGGCGGAAGCAAAATTTTCGCCGCCGGAATTTTTCGGGCCTACCTTGTGAAGCGTCAATACCCAGGGAATTTCGTTGGCGTTGACGTACATGACGTCAGTGGCAGGGTCGACCGCCGGGCCGCCCCATTCGGCGCCTCCGTCCAGGCCGGGAAACAATACTGTTCCTTCCGCAGAAAGGGGATTGTAGAGGTTATTGGTTTTGTACTTCCGGTATTTTTTTTGTATATCATTAAAAGACTCCGTCGAAACCAGCGTATTTAAATCCGATTCTTTAAAGCCCTGGCGCGTAAAAGCTTTAGGCAGTGTTGGAATCGGCTGCGTCGGCGAAAGCTTTTCTCCTTCCATCTCGCTGTACAAGGGTACGGGAACTTCTTCAATGGGGAACACCGGTTTGCCGGTAGCTCTTTCAAACACATAAATATAGCCGGTTTTGGTCGGTTGGGCAACGGCGTCGATGGTTTGCCCGTTGCGATGTAGCGTGACAAGGGCAGGCGCAGTCGGAAGGTCTTTATCCCAGACGTCGTGGTGGACCATTTGGAAATGCCAGATCCGTTTACCGGTAGCCGCATCAAGCGCTAAAAGACAGTTGGCAAAGAGGCCGTTCCCTTTTCGCATTCCACCGTAAAAATCAAAAGAAGCGGAACCGATGGGCGCAAAAAGAATACCGCGCTTTTCGTCGAGCGTAAAACCCGACCAACAGTTGGCTCCGCCAATATGCTGATAAGCGACGGGGTCTTCCCACGTATCGTAACCAAATTCGCCGGGTTGCGGAATCGTGTGAAAGATCCAGCGCATTTTTCCCGTCCGGACGTCGTAGGCGCGCAAGTGTCCGGGCGCCGCGTCAGATTGCTCTGACACGCGCGTTCCCATAATGATCAGGTCTTTATAAATTATTCCCGGAGAAGTGGAAGTAACATAAAGGCCCGCGACGTCCCTACCCAGGCCGTCATGCAAATCGATCGTTCCGTTATTACCAAAAGCGGCGACGGGTTTCCCCGTGCGCGCGTCCAAAGCGCGTAATAATGCTCCTGCCACAAAGAAGATGCGTCGTTCGTCCCCTTTTTCCCAATAAGAAACGCCGCGGTTATTATTGAGCGCGAAATTCGCCCCGCGATCGAACTCCCGGTTAGCCTGCGGATCATACGACCAGATTTCTTTGCCTGTCGCGACGTCCAAAGCGGCTACTTTGAGCTGCGGCGAAGTGACGTACATGACGTCGTGCGCGATGATCGGGTTGCATTGTATTTGCGAATGATGAGCGGTATCTGCGTCGCCCGTGTGATAGGTCCAGGCAACCTGAAGATTTATGACGTTATTTGTGTCAATCTGCCGCGCGCCTGTGTAATGGCCGCCTTGTTTACCGCCCCCGGTCACGCTCCAGCTGGTCGTGGAAAGATCGGCTTTGGGAGCGCAATTATCCAAAAAAAGGACGCTTAGTAAAAGAATTAAAAAAAGCGCTAAAAAGTTTTTCATATAATATACAAAATAAATATAGGGAGTCATAACGAAATACAACCAAAAATAATCTTTCTTCCCATATTGGCCTAATATAATAGAAACTTAGTTTCGCTAAACAGATTTTTATCAATCTAAATGGCTTTTGCTTATCAAATCCTATTTTATTTCAACCGTCAAAAACAAACCGATTTATACCTGAAAATAAATATATAATACGTAATAAAATTCAAGTATTTTTAATATTCGTCCCCCACGCCTCTTGTAAAAACCCCTATATTTGCCGAATGAACCGGCAAAATATGACCAAACAACGAGCCATAGAAAATTGCATAGGCGGCGTATTGATCGTCGGCGCCCTGCTTTGTATTTTTACTCCTCCTGTTCCCCTATTCCAACGTTGGGCGCATTTTGCTATGCAAATCACGCTGATTTACTGGCTATTAGGCATATTACTATTAACGCGCAGGAGCGCGCGGCTTGCCATCGTTACTTTTTGTAGCTGTGCTTTATTATGTATTTATTTGAAAGGCGCCACCTCTTTCCCCGCCGCCGCCGGATCAAAAACTGCGTCCGGCCCCACGCTCAAGGTGTTGCATTTTAATGTGAACGCCGGCAAAGGCGGTTATTCCGACGCCCTCCGAAGCATCGCCCGGGTAGAGCCGGACGTTGTTTCGCTCCAGGAAATTTCGCCCGACTGGGACCGCGCGTTCCGGGATTCGCTGGGTTCCGTGTATAAATATTCCTGTAAATCATTGGGCGCTGATCTGTACGGCGTTGCTATATATTCCAAGTATCCGCTGCTTGACTGCGACACTTTTTATTGCGACCATGTCCCTAATATTGCTGTCAGCGTGCGCGGCCCGTTGAATACGCCGAAGATTTTTTTAGTTGCTTCCTATATCGCTCCTCCTTTATATTCCTCCGCCCGCCAGGTGCTAAAACGGCAGCTCGGCAGCATCTCAGAATATATCAATAAATTACAGTGTCCCACCCTGGCCTTCGGCGATTATAACATTGAAGCCTTTTCGCCCGAGATCATTCAGTTTAAAAACATGACCCGCCTTCAGGACAGCCGCCGAGGTTACCGCCCTATCCGCGACGACGGTTCAATTTCATTTACCGAAGTGCCTAAAGACTTCATTTTCTTCAACAATCAAATGAAGTGCATCGATTTCAAAACCGTCTGCGACGCGCAGTCCGAAAGGTTGGGCATTATGGGGACCTACCAAATCAACGCCGATTCTTTGATCTTGCTCGCTAAAGGATTTCAGTAAGTAATTATAAGTTATGAGTTATGAAATTTTAAATAACTCATTTTCAATGACTTGCCTGATTTAAACCAGCGTTTGGTTTTATTTGCCTGGTTAATTCGTTTATCTTGTGCCGATTACGGTTCCCGGCGTACGTCGTCACCATAACTATTTCTCCGTTCTTATATCTCTATTTTTCCCTATGTTTAACCTTTCACGGTTATGGAAAAGTTTTGGCTACGCCCTAAAAGGAATCCGCATTCTTTTTAGCGGACAGGCCAACGCCCAAATCCATGCTTTGGCGGTCGCCGTCGTCGCGGTTGCGGGCTTCCATTATCGCCTCAGTTCGACCGAGTGGGCTTTGGTCGTTTTTGCGACCGCGCTCGTCCTGAGCGCCGAAGCCATGAACACTGCCGTCGAAACCCTGACCGACCTCGCCTCTCCCGAACGCCACGAACTGGCAGAAAAAACTAAAGACGTGGCGGCAGGCGCAGTATTGATTGCCGCTATTGGAGCTGCGGTGATTGGGGGGTTGGTATTTTTGCCAAAGGTGTTTACCTCATTATAGCATATTCCCCCTATAAGTTAGGATACAAAACTGGTCACATACTACATTCAACGTATGAGCAAATTTAAGAATTTTAGGGTATCTCTCCCGGAATGTCTCCACTTGGGAAAAGGACATATTTTATATATAGAGACGGCATGCCTGCCGTCTCTATATATGTGTTTTCTCCATTCCAGCCATCAGGCTAGCTAACAATTGAATACTCTCAATCGGCATCGCATTATAAATCGATGCCCTAAAACCGCCGACGGAGCGGTGTCCTTCAATTCCGCTGATCCCGTTTTCTTTGGCCAGTTGGGCGAAAGCGGGTTCTAACGCGCGGTCTTTCATGACAAAACAAACATTCATCAGCGAGCGGTCTTCGCGGGCGACGTTGCCGACGAACAAAGGGTTGCGGTCGATCTCGTCGTAGAGAATGGCGGCTTTTCGCTCGTTTTGCGCGGCAATAGCGGTCAGGCCGCCAGATTCTTTGATCCAGCGCAGGGTGAGCATACAGACGTAGACGGCAAAAACAGGCGGCGTATTGTACATGGATTTTTCTTTGGCAAAGACGCGGTAGTCGAGCATAGCGGGAATAGCGCGGCTAACTTTACCCAAAATATCTTTCTTCACGATTACAATGGTCACGCCGGCGGGACCTAAATTCTTTTGCGCGCCCGCGTAGATAATCCCAAATTTGGAAACGTCGACGGGTTTGCTCATAAAATCGGACGACATATCGCAAACCATTGGGACGACGCCCGCTTCCGGTAAAAAATGATATTGTGTGCCGTAAATGGTATTGTTGCTCGTAAAGTGAAAATATTTAGCGTCCTGCGGAACGGTATAATCTCTTGGAATATATGAATAGGTTTTTTCCTTGGAAGAAGCCAGGACGTCGATCTGGCCAAATTGTTTGGCGGCCTCAATGGCTTTGCTCGACCAGGTTCCGGCGTCGACGTAAGCGGCGCGGTCGCCGTCGTTCATCAGGTTCATGGCGGCGATAAAAAATTGGGAACTGGCTCCGCCAGACATGAACAATACTTCGTAGCCCTCCGGGACGCCGAGAATATCTTTGACGGCCTGGGTAGTTTCGTCAAAAACGGCGACCACCTCTTTTCCGCGATGGGAAAGTTCGAGAATGCTGAGACCGATCCCGTCAAGGTCGGCGACTCCTGCGGCGGCTTGTTGAATGACTTGCGGGGCCAGGATGGCGGGACCCGCGCTAAAGTTGTGTTTTTTCATAAAAAAGAGATATGAGTCGTAGGCGATGAGCGGTTTTCGGCGCGGTTGAAACAATTCAGACGCCGCCGCGTGAAAGAAAGCGCAAAAATAGAGTATTCTTAAAATTATTACGGCAAATGATTTTTTTGATAGCGAAATATTTAAGCGCCGGAGCCGGTCAACTCCTTTTTCATCATCAGGTCGGTTTGCGGGTCGTCGCCGACTATGAAAATATGCGAAGAGAAAACCTCAAATCCCCAGCGTTCATAAAAATGAATGGCTTTCAGGTTATGTTCCCAAACTCCCAGCCACAGGACGTCGCAACCGGCAGACGCCGTATATTGGATAGCGAACGCCATGAGCGCTGCGCCGAATTTTTGGCCGTGATATTCGTGCCGGACGTAAATCCGTTCGAGTTCCAGCGCGCGCTTGCCCGCCAACTCTGGCAATGGTTCTCCGGTTCTTAATTTGAGATAGCCGGCCGCTTCCTTATCCAGCCACACTATAAAAAAATGATTGTCCGGATTGGCAATTTCCAGTCGCATTTTTTCCGGATGGTAGGCTTCCCGAAGATGGCGCTCCATATTTTCAGGCGTGTTCTGGTCGGCGAAAGACGTCCGGAAAGTCTCGGCGCTTAGATCTGCGAGGGTTTCGAACTGGCCGGATTGAACCGGCAAAATTTGTAACGGTTGTTTTTCCATAAATACGGGTAATTATAAATCTATGGCCATACGGATGTTTGCTCTCGCGTAAGGCGAATTGCGATTTTCTACCTGGTAAAAACCAACGCTTTTATAAAGTTGTATAGCGGGAACCAGTTTAGTGTTGCTTCCAAGAAATAATTCCCGCGCGCCGATGTTGCGCGCCTGTTCAATAGCATACAGACAGAGTTTTTTCCCGATCTGCCTGCCTTGGTACGCCTCGTCGACTGCCATTTTTGCCAGTTCGTAATGGCCGTCGCCTTCGTTGATTAAAGCCGCCGCGCCGACAATCTGCCCGTCCGCGCGCGCCAGGAAAATATAACCGCCCGGATCGAGGATATGTTCTTCTGGCGCGTCGAGCGCCTTGCGATCCGGATCTTCTATTTTAAAAAATTTCTCAATCCAGGCATAATTCAACCGGGCGAAGTCTCCCTGGTATTGAGGCGCATAATCAATGATTTCGACTTCTTCGATGAGCTTTTTTTTATAAACCTGTTGAAAACGATCAAACAGGTCTTGTTCGGCCAGGCCGTTTTCCATTTCTTCCAGCGCGATTAGCAAATTATGGCGTCGCGACTGAATAAGCTGAGCGCTCGCCTCTTCCATCACGCTCCATAATTTTTGCAGGTTGGGCATGGCCTGTCTGCCCTTTTCAGAAATAGAGAGCCATCTTTTGCGGGCGTCGGCGTCCGATTTTTCCGACTGGATCAATCCTTTGGTTTCAAGGTCTCTGGCCAGGGCGATAACGGCGGGATGCGAAATGCCCAGTTTTTCCGCGCATTCCATGACGCTTAACGGAGACTGTTGGGTCAGCAAATAAAATAGCGTAAAAGAGCGGGTTTCAAAATCCACGCCCGCTTTTTCGTAAAAAAGCGTACCCGCTTTCATATAGGCGTCGGACATTCGCTTCAGGCGGCTGCCGACGGCCAGCGGGCCTAACTGGGTCATTAAATCTGTCATAAATAATTAGGTAAATGATTACGTAATAATTTTCGTAACGCAAATATATAACCCTCCATTTAAAAATGCAAACAGAACTTCAAATTTTTAAGGAAAAGAAAAATTACCTTTGCGCCCTGTTTTAAGAAAGAACGCTATCTATTTAAATAACATAATGACGGCATATTTACTGACGGTAGGCGATGAAATATTGATCGGACAGATCATTGATTCCAACTCCGCCTGGATGGCGCAGCGGCTCAATTTGCAGGGAGCCAGAATTGCAGGCAAGGCGTCGGTTGCCGACGTTCATTCAGAGATCGTCGAAGCGGTCGGCTACGCGCTGACCAAAGCGGACGTTGTTCTGATGACCGGCGGCCTGGGCGCTACAAAAGACGATATTACTAAAAAAGCCCTGGCCGAATTTTTTAAAGTAAATATGATCTGGAGCCAGGAAACCTACGACCGGATGGAATATTTTTTTAAGAAAATAGGCCGGGGCGTTTCCCCGCTCAACCGCGAAAGTTGTTTTATGCCCGAGAACGCAACGCTGTTGAAAAATGACGCCGGGCTGGCGCCCGGGATGTGGTTTGAACAGAACGGCAAAGTCGTTATATCTATGCCGGGCGTGCCTTCCGAAATGCAGCATCTGATGGAAGCGCGCGTTCTACCAAAGCTAAAAGAACGATTTCCGGCTTCGCCCATCGTACACCGCACCATTTTAACGGTTGGAGAAGGGGAAACCATGATCGCCGAGAAACTAACCGACTTTGAAAATAGTTTGCCCGCAGGCTTGAAACTCGCTTATTTGCCGCATTTCGGCCAAGTGCGTTTGCGCCTCACGGGAACAGGGCCAGACGAAGCTGCGCTTCAACAACTGGTAGAAAAAAAAGCCGCCGAACTGGACAAACTAGTCAGGCCAATCGTTTATGGATACGAGGAAGAAACGCTGGCTTCCGCCATAGGCAAATTATTGCTGGCGCGCGGGATGCGCCTTGCGCTCGCCGAAAGTTGTACAGGAGGGTTTTTAGCGTCTCAGATCACGGCGAACCCCGGCTGCTCGGCATATTTTCTGGGCGGAGTGGTCGCTTACGACAACCAGGTCAAAATCGACCAGTTAAGCGTACGGCCGGAGACGCTGCAACAATTTGGCGCGGTAAGCGAAGAAACGGCGCTGGAAATGGCCAGAGGCGCGCTGGCGTCCCTAAAAGCGGACGTCGCTGTTGCCGTCACCGGTATTGCCGGACCGGACGGAGGAACGCCGGAGAAACCGGTTGGAACGGTCTGGCTTGCCATAGCCGCTAAAGATTATGTAAAAGCGATGAAGTTAACGCTGGACCGCGGACGCGCCCGGAATATTGAATGGGCGTCCGTTAACGCGCTCAACCTGGTCCGAAAATTTCTAACCGGAGCGTTATGAAACGGGCCGACAGGGATATAACAAATAGGTACGGGACGACGGGGAATTATTCTCTATTTTTGCAGCGATTTATGTGTTTTACAGGCGCCGGACGCAGCCATTTTATGAACGTCCTCGTATATTCGTTAACCATTTCTTTAATTCGTTATTTTAATTAAATAAGTCGGTAAGCATGGCAAAAATTGATTTGACGATGCCCAAACTGGGCGAAAGTATCATGGAAGCCACTATTTTAAAATGGAATAAAAAAGTAGGCGACAAGATAGAACAGGACGAAACGATTTTAGAGATCGCGACCGATAAAGTAGACAGCATTGTACCGTCGGAAGTTGAAGGCGTTATGGCGGAAATTTTGTTTGCCGAGAACGACGTCGTACCCATTGGTTCCGTCATCGCCCGCATCGAAACCGCCGTCGGCGCGCCAAAAACCGCGCCGCCGCCGCAGACGCAGCCTACAGCCCCGTCTGCCATCCCCTCTAATCTTTCCGACGTTCCTCTTCCGCCCCAGGTGGCCGGCGCATCCGCTGCCGCCGTCCTCGCTTCCGCTAAAACCGGAGAAAGCACGCGTTTTTATTCGCCCCTGGTCAAAACCATAGCAAAAGAAGAAAATATTCACCTGGCAGAACTGGAGGCTATTCCCGGTACGGGTCAAAATGGGCGGGTGACGAAAACCGACGTCTTGAAATATGTGAATGAGAATAAAAAGGGCGCGCCGGCTCAAAAAGCGCCGCCTGCGCCGCAGGCCGTTCAGCAGTCGGCGCCTGCGATGCAAAAACCGGCGACTTCGATGAGCGGCGGCGTGGAAATTGTTGAAATGGACCGGATGCGGAAGCTTATCGCCGACCACATGGTCATGTCTAAGCAAACTTCGCCTCATGTCACTTCGTTCATTGAAGCCGACGTCACCAACCTTGTTCAATGGCGCAACCGCATTAAAAATGATTATCAAAACCGGTACAACGAAAATATTACTTTCACGCCCATTTTTATCGAAGCGGTCGTCAAAGCAATTAAAGATTTTCCGATGATCAATATATCGGTTGAAGGAACGAAAATACTGGTCAAAAAAGATATTAATATTGGAATGGCCGCGGCGCTCCCTTCCGGTGCGCTGATCGTGCCGGTGATCAAAAACGCCGATTTTCTGAACTTGGCCGGATTGACCAAAGCGGTGAACGACCTCGCAAACCGCGCGCGCGCCAATCAATTAAAACCGGATGAAATACAAAACGGCACCTTTACGTTAACCAATGTGGGAACTTTTGGTAATGTGATGGGCACGCCGATCATTAATCAGCCCCAGGTAGCAATCCTGGCCACAGGGGCTATTCGCAAGCGTCCGGCAGTTTTGGAAACGGAACACGGCGACGTGATCGCTATCCGTCAGATGATGTTTTTATCGCTTTCTTACGACCACCGCGTGGTGGACGGATTTTTAGGAGGTTCTTTTTTAAAAAAAATAGCCGATTACCTGGAAGGCTTCGACGTTCGGCGAAGTATTTAAGGCGGCCGGTTAACTCAATCTTTTCTAACCATTTCGATTGAGCGATTTTATACTGTAGACATGAAATTTCTTGCCCTTTTTGTAGTGTGTTTACCGCTGACGATTGCCCTTCGCGCGCAATCGCCCGCGCAAATTAAGGCCGACGCCGACGGCTGGATGAAAGCGGGCAGGTATGCCGAAGCGCATGAACAATACGAACGGTATCAAAATCTGAAACCCGGCAACCTTGACGTATTGAAAAACCTGGCTATCAGCGCTTTTCAGAGTAACCAACTGGCGCAGGCAAAAGAAATCCTTGTAGCGATAGCCGAAAATCCGGCGTCGGATCCTATTTCTCTTTACTACCTGGCTCAGGCGTATCATTATGAACTGAATTTCAAGGAGGCTATCCGTATCTATAAATTATTTTTGGCAGCCACTAAACTGGATTATCCTTATCACCGGGCGGCGGTGGCCAATATCAAGCGTTGCGCCTCGGGATTAAAAATGGCGGGCGCCCCGGAATCGGCTTTAGTTGAAAATCTCGGCGATAGAGTCAACACGCCTTACGACGAATTTTCGCCCGTTCAAAGCCCTAATTTTGAAGACCGCCTTTATTTTTCTTCAGGACGCGAAAACAGCGAAGGGGGCCGACGCGACGAAACGGGTATGCGCGACGACCGCAAAGGAAAATATACCGCCGATATTTTTTTTACAGACGCGGAAAGCGGCGAATGGACCTCGCCTGTTCCTATTAACAACGGCCTGGTCAATACGCCGCGCAATGAGGTCATTCTCGACTTCGACGAGTCCGGCAAATCTATGTATTTCTTTAGAAGCCCGACTTTTTTTAGCGGCGAAATCCTCAAAAACGTTTACAAGGCCGACGAAGAGATCCGGTCGCTGCCGGCGCCTCTTCAAAGCCCCGTCCGGGCGGAAGAAGGCGATAACGCGCTTTTCTTTTTTAGGGATACGATACTTTTATTTGCCAGTCGCCGCGCAGGCGGATATGGCGGACTGGATCTGTATATTACTATTTTCACGGACGGACGCTGGAGCGACCCGAAAAACCTGGGGCCGACCATTAATTCAGCGTACGACGAGACCACTCCTTTTCTTGCAAAAGACGGAAGAACGCTTTATTTTAGTTCCAACAATCCCCAAAGTATGGGCGGCCTGGACGTTTTTAAAGCTACGTTCAGCGATATTGACCTGAAATGGTCCGATCCGGTGAATTTGGGAGCCCCTGTTAATTCTGCCGGCGACGACGCTTTTTTCCGCCTCACGCCCGACGGCATGAAAGCGTATTTTTCTTCAGACCGCAAAGATCATTCCTTCGGCGGGCGCGACCTGTTCGTCGCGCTGTTTAAAACCTACCAGCGCGAACAGGGCAGACCCTCGACGCCATTGGTGTTTAGCGAGGTAGAAGCCTACCGGGAATTTGTCAAAAACAACCCGAACGCCACAACAGCGACGGCAGACAAAAAATATCCCATTAATGAAGCAGATTATTTAAACGTCGATCTGCAACCGCTTTTTTACGATGAAGACGCAGACCTGACCAAAACCGCTAATCTGCGACAACTGCAAACCCTGGTCGGCCTAATGAAACGCTTCCCGCAAACAAAATTGTTACTGGCGGGCAATTGCGGGCAGGGCGAGCGGCCGCAATATGATTTATATTTTACGATCAAACGCGTCGAAAAGATCGCTAAATATCTGATTGATAAAGGCGTCCCTAAAGATAATATTATTCTTAAAAGCGTCGGCAGCGGTTACCCTATTGCCCGCGTGGAAGTGAACGGACAACCCAACCCCTCGGGCGAGAAAATGAATAAACGGATTGATCTTTATTTGCAAAACCTGGAAAGTCTGCCCGTTAACCTGCATTATAATGAACCGACCGTCTCGGAAATAACGGCGGACCGGGTGGGCGATCAATTAAAAAAACATTTCAAAGGATTAACCTACAAAATACAAATAGCGTCTATCAAAAGCATTTACGAAGGAGAGACAGTGTCCAAATATTCTGGCGGAATGGTCGAAGCGGGCGCTGATGGCGTCTACATTTACTCGGTCGGTCTTTTTAACGATTTCAAGTCGGCAGATAAAATCAAGCAGGATATTGTACAGGAAGGAATAAAAGACGCTTTCGTTGTGCCGTACGTTAACGGCGTCCGGGTATTGGGGGATGAAAAGCGGTACTCGTCGCGGTATTCAGATCTCCTAAATTTTCTTACCGCTAAGAATAAGAAAGGATAAACGAACGCTATTTTGCCGCGCTCAGGGTCGCGGTTAGAATATCCGGCAACTGATCGGCCTTAAGGTTTTTGGCCACAATGATTTTATCTTTGTCCAATACGTAGATTTCGGGCGTATTGTCTATATAATACTTTTCCGGGTAGCGGCTTTGATAATCTGGGTCGCGGACGTCCGTCCAGTTAACGCCATATTTTGGACCAAAAGCGCGCCATTTTGCTTCGTCAGCCTGGGAGGCAATGCTAAATACTTCCACGCCGCGGCTTTTCCAGGCGTCGTAAACCTTGCGCAGAACAGGGGTCTGATCCTGGCAATGCTCGCAGTCGGGATTATAAATAAATAATATGGTTGCGGCGGGCGCTTTTAGCTGGTACATTGACCGGAGGGCGCCGTTCTTATCTTTTCCCCACACGTCTTTTCCCTTCATCCCGATCAGGCTTTGCCGCATATTTTGCGCCTGCTCGCGCAGCGCTTTGATTTCCAGCGAATCCGACCAGAAAGCTTGTTTCGGAGTAAAATATTTCAGGATCAGGTGAGAGTAAACTGCTTCGCCGTCCATCAGCGGGGTTTGACCGGGTTTATACTGTAAAGCGATCCAGTTAGCCGCAAATTGGAACATTTCTTTATTGACCAGGCTTCTATCAATCAGGGCGTCTGCAGAGGCAATGATCGAATCCGGGTTTTGCGCGGTCAGTTGCTGCGTATATGCCTTGATTTTATTAAAAAAAACGGGCGTGTGCAGTAATCGGGCGTCCTTAAAATCAAAATCGTCCCAATAATGGGAACGAAAGACATAGACTTGGAGCGTTGTATCCATGACGCCGTCCGGACGCAGGTATTCGCCGACCGTCGGATTTTGTCCGCCCAGTTTAAATTTAGTAAATAAAGCGTCGGGGTAATTTTTGCGGTAACTTTCGATCTCTTCGTTGCGTTCCGCCAGTATTTGATTTTCCTGGATTTTGAGCTCCTGGTATTCAGGAGTTCCGCGACTGGTTTTTAATAATTGGTTATGAACGGCGCTAAATTTAGGCTCCAGCGCCCGCTGAAATTTCATGTTGCGATACATGAGTTCGTTGTTCAGAGAGCCGGTTACCTGCATGGCGCCTATCGGATCAGATTTGGCAGTTTTTAGCGAGAAAGCCGTTTCGCCGTCTATTAATATTTGAAAATTTACCGCATCCGGCAGGGTAAGATAATAGAGGCCTGCGGTAAAGGCTTCAGATTTGGAGAATCGCATGGAACCGTTGACGTCGATCGCGGCGGTATCCGCTAGGTAATTTTGATCGCCGTTGAATCCGATCAGCCGTGCCGTCCCCGACGTATAGCCGTTGACGGTGATATGAATTTTAATAGGCGGGAGGGAGGAATGCGCCGAAAATGCCAGTAAGAGAAAATTGAAAGATAAAACAATACCTGTAAGATTCATGTCGGTAAAAAACAAAAATAGTGGGATTATAAAGTTGTGGTTTCTGAAAAAACGAAAAATAAGTTCCGACGGGTATTTTTCGATCTGGCAAACGGTCGTTCCTCCCGACCTATCCTAATATTATCTTAAAAATATATTCTCTAATTGACGATGCAAAGTAAGGATAAATAAAAAACATATACAAGGGTCAGGTATGTTATCTTAGTGTTAATGGTTATAAACAGTTGAACGTTCGGATAACATAGCGCCAGAAGTAAAGATACGTATAATTTTTAATCGCGATGGAATATTTCCGCTCAATCGCTTAATTATAGGTAAATTCGCGCCGTTTTTAACCCGTCTATCCGGACTATCCGGAATACATTTGAACTGTCCGGCGAAATATTGATTATATGACTTTTTCAGAAGAAATTCAGCGACGACGCACTTTTGGTATTATCAGCCATCCCGATGCGGGAAAAACAACCCTTACAGAAAAATTGCTTCTGTTCGGTGGCGCCATCCAGATAGCGGGCGCCGTCAAATCGAATAAAATTAAGAAAGCCGCTACGTCAGATTTTATGGAGATCGAACGCCAGCGCGGTATTTCGGTTGCTACTTCTGTCATGGCCTTTGAATATAGGGACGTCAAGATCAATATTTTAGACACCCCTGGTCATAAAGATTTTGCCGAAGATACTTATCGCACGCTCACCGCTGTGGACAGCGTAATTGTAGTGATCGACGTCGCGAAAGGCGTCGAGGAACAAACCAAAAAGTTGGTAGAGGTCAGCCGGATGCGCAACACGCCAATCATTGTGTTCATCAATAAACTCGACCGCGAAGGGCAGGATGGCTTTGACCTGCTGGACGAGATCGAAAAAAAACTGGGGCTGCGCGTCGTTCCCCTCAGTTGGCCTATCGGGATGGGCAGTTCTTTTCAGGGCGTTTATAATATGTATGAAAAAAAGCTAAATCTATTCCGGCCGCACGGGCAACAGGAAGAGGAAGAAGTGATGATGTTCGACGACCTGAACAACCCGGAATTGGAACGGATCATCGGAACAAAAGCGGCCATCGCCTTGCGCGAAGATACGACTGTTGTCGAGGAGGTTTACCCAGTTTTCAATGTCAGAGATTACCAGGAAGGTCATATTTCGCCGGTATTTTTTGGTTCCGCCATTAACAATTTTGGCGTCAAGGAGTTGCTGGATTGTTTTATTGAGATCGCGCCCGCTCCGTTGCCGCGCAATGCGGAGGAGCGAATAGTGGCGCCTGCGGAAAATAAATTCTCCGGTTTTGTCTTTAAAATTCACGCCAATATGGACCCGCGTCACCGCGACCGGATTGCTTTTATGCGCGTCTGCTCCGGCAAATTTGAGCGAAACGTCAATTACTGGCACGTTCGCCAAAGCAAAAATATGCGGTTTTCCAATCCCACCTCCTTTATGGCGGCTAAAAAAGAAGTGATCGACGAAGCGTTTCCGGGAGATATTGTAGGTCTGTACGATTCTGGTAATTTTAAAATCGGCGACACGCTGACCGAAGGCGAGTTACTTCACTTCAAAGGAATCCCTTCTTTTTCTCCCGAGCAGTTCCGTTATGTCAACAACACCGATCCTTTGAAAACCAAACAATTGGCCAAAGGCCTGGACCAGCTTATGGACGAAGGCGTCGCCCAGATGTTCACCAAATCCCTTAACGGGCGCAAGATTATCGGCGCTGTCGGCGCGCTACAGTTTGAAGTGATCCAGTACCGTTTGAAACATGAATACGGCGCCAGTTGCGATTACGAACCCGTGAATTTATATAAAGCCTGCTGGGTGGTCAGCGCTGATAAAAAAGCGCTGGCAGAGTTTGAAGAACGCCGCAAACGCGACCTTGCGGAAGATAAACACGGCGCGCTGGTTTTTTTGGCCGAATCTGCCTGGGCTTTGCAGGTAACGCAGGAAGCGCACCCGAAAGTAAAGTTTTTGTTTACGTCGGAAAATTAAATTATTTTAACTCGCTATCTTTAATCTTTGAGCGAAAGAGCGGGTAAAATAACTGCACGTACCAAGGATCGGGTTCTTTATCGGCAACACCAAACGTTTCCGGGTATCGGCGCGTAATAATAGCCGTCCCAAACAGCACGTCCCAAAAAAAGAATAAATTGGCAAAATTGCCGTTGGGAGCGCTGACGCCGTCTTCTTCTGTCAGCCCGTGGTGAGCAAAATGCGTGGCCGGCATAGTCATTGTTCTTTCCAATACCCAGGCGACAGGATGCAGAAATTTATATTTATACAATATCCGGTCCCATTTTATTGGGCTGTGAGCTGCCGTTACGACGATCATTTTTACGATCACGTAAAGCATATAGACCTTCCCAAAACCTACATAGATCAGCGCGCCGCCGATCCAGATATTGGGCATAATGGCATAAAACAATGCGGCGTTGCGCTGTACCGTACCCACTCCCATCTCCGGCGCCGTATGATGCGCTTTATGTAATTTCCATAACCAGAGTTTTCTATGTGCCAGCCGGTGAAACCAATAATGCGGCAGGTCTTCCAGTACCAGGAGCGACAAACCCAGCGCCCACCAGGGAGCGCCGCTGAAATAGCCTTCATATTGCGGAACCAGTTTTCCCAATAAAAAGCCGCTAGAGAAAATAATAGCGGGCTGGAAAAGTGTGCCCAGCGTTAAAAAACCCATCCCTTCAATCCACCAGTCGTTTTTGGTGCGGATAGAATTTTTATAATACCCTAACAGCCATTCCAAAACGCCGAAAACCAAAAAGATTAGCGCTACGCCGCGGGAGTCGAATTTGTACAGATCAACGAGATGCATCTGGATCAGTGTTATGTGAAGAAATAAAATTATTTGTGTCTTTTTTGTAGGACGTCGATTACGTCGTCCAAACCATATCCTTTCGCCTGGAGCAGGATCAAGTAATGAAACATTAGATCGGCCGCTTCTCCTAAGAACAGATCGCGATCGTTATCTTTAGCTTCAATCACTAGCTCGACCGCCTCCTCGCCTACTTTTTGTGCAATTTTATTGATTCCTTTTTGAAAGAGCGAATTGGTATAGGATTTGGAAACCGCCGGATCCTCGTTCTTTCTTTGCCGGATAACGCCTTCCAGACGGCGTAGAAAGTTTTCTTCCAGATTAGGCGTTCCAAAACAGGTATCCGCGCCGGTATGACAGACAGGACCAACAGGCCGGACGGCGATTAGGAGGGTATCCTGATCGCAATCGACGCGCGCGTCGACAAATTCAAGAAAGTTGCCGGATGTTTCTCCTTTTACCCACAACCGCTCTTTAGACCGGCTATAAAAAGTTACTTTTTTAGAAGCGATCGTTTGGTCTAGCGCGGCGCGGTCCATATAGCCGAGCATCAGGACGGCACGCGTTTGCGCGTCCTGAACGATAGCGGGTACTAAGCCTCCGGATTTATGAAAATCAATACTGTCCACATTTATGGGCGTCATACAATTTGTTAAAAAGATAATAGGCGAAGGCGGTCTGTTAGAGCGGAACAAAAATAAAGCTATTTTTGAAACCTACAGGGACAAAATCCTTAGATATATAAATAAAAATAAAAAAGCCCCGTCG
>JBBRMZ010000010.1:0-41466 GCA_038230555.1 Chitinophagales bacterium | reverse complement strand
TACCATTTATAACTACCGTGACCGGGCATTGGATATTACCGCCGCCGGCTCCACCGGCTGGACTGTTTCCGGCAATAGTTTTTATAACGGGGACGTGGCGGGCGCGATCAATTATGCCGCAGGGTCAACCCTACATGGCGTCAGAATCCTGGGAGGCTCCGGATATTTGGTCTCCAACAATTTTATAGGCGGTAACGCCGCTTCGGCGGGCGGAACCCCCGCCGCGTACGCTTCGACGCTGGGAAACGTTTCTTATCAGGGGATTCTACTAACGACTACTTCCGCCGCGCCCGCTTCTTATATAAAAGGCAATACCATTGCCAACATCGCCCTGTCCTCCGTCCCGACCGCCGCAGGTTCCGCCGCTTTTGTCGGAATTGAATCCAACGGTCTTGCAATTAATATTGGCGGTTCCTCCAATGGCGACGGAAATCTGGTCGGCTCTAATGTATCCAACGGCTCCATTACCATTATCACCACCTCCACAAACTCCACTTTTACGACAAATATAGAAGGCATAAATTGCAACAGTTCAGACGGCTTGGTAATCGGCAACCAGACGGGCGGTGTAGATATAAAAAATATTGGATCCGCTCCTTCGTCTTCCACCTTTATTGGAATTAATATTACCAATTCGTCGGCGCCTTCGCAAATAAACGGTAATATTATAGGAAGCGCGGGAACAGGGGCCGCTTCCAACAGTATTCGGGTACTGTCATCCTCGACGGCTGTCAATACCGCCATTACCGGGATCTTTATCGCTTCCGCCGTTACCTCAACCGTTCAGTTAAATGCAAATATTATTCAGAATATAAGTCACGCCGCCGCCGCTACAACCCTTACCCCCGGAGGCCTGATCGGTATCAGCTGCTCCTCCGCCGGCGCGTCCGCCATTTCGATCACGAATAATACCATTTCCGCGTTGTCCTTCTCTTCCTTTACGACCGGCCTGTTCTACGGCGTCTACAATTCCGGCGCTTCAACCAGCTTATCCATTACGGGAAATACCATCAACGGCAATAGTAGCGCTTCCGCGACAGGCCTATATACCGCCATATTAAATGCGGCGGCCGTTGTTACTACGATAAATATCAATTCCAATAATATTGGAAATAGTACGACCGGAGCGTTTACATGTAGCGCGGCCAATTCGGGCGCCCAGATATTTATTAATAATACGTCTGGCGCTGCAACTGCGGCTTTATCCATCAGTAATAATAATATTCAGGGAATCCTCTATTCGGTTCAGGGAAGCGGGTCCAATACCTATATTTCTAATACCGCCGCGACCCTTTCGCAATCCATTAACGGAAATACTTTTACCGCCCTTTCAGTCAATACCACAGGCAGCGTCACTTTTCTGGCCAATAGCGTCGTAGTCTCCGCGACAGGAACACAAAACGTCAACAACAATTCCATTGTTACCTCATTTAATAAAACGGGAGCGGGCGGAACGGTTACCCTGTTTACCAGCGTGGCAAGTTCCGCTTCCGGTAGCGTCA
Organism: Chitinophagales bacterium; assembly: GCA_038230555.1. GTDB lineage: Bacteria > Bacteroidota > Bacteroidia > Chitinophagales > Saprospiraceae > JAAFJT01. Next base: position 39,964 of record JBBRMZ010000010.1, on the reverse strand, counting down.
TTAATAATAGTAGCAACAATTTTTCTAATCTTACAGTTACCGGAGCCACCACTATTGCAGGATGGATTAATACGGACGCAGGCGCGTCAACCAAAAATATTCAGAACAATACTTTTAGCGGCTGGACGGGAGGAACAAGCCCAATTACCGTGATGTCTGTAAACATCACCGCCGCCGCCAACGCTACTTCCGGAAACCTCATTAATACCATTTCGGGCGCCGGCGCCATTACCGGCATTACGACCGGCGTTGGAAATGATAATATTTACTCCAATACCATCAATACGCTTTCCACTACCGGAGCCTCGGCTGTCACCGCAATCGCCATAACCACCGGATCGACCAAAAATATTTACAAAAATAAAATCTATGATGTAAGCGGCAGTAACGCCGCAAGTTCCGTTAACGGAATACTGGTATCGGGCGGAATTACCGTAAACGTTTATAATAATTTAATTGGAGATTTAAGGGCGCCTGCCGCCAATTCAGCTACCGACGCGGTCAGGGGAATCAGCGTCACGTCCGCGACCGTTTCTTCAGGCATAAATTTATATTATAATACCATATTTCTCAACGCTGGTTCCACCGGTACCAACTTTGGGTCTTCGGGCGTATACCACGCCGCCAGCGCGACTTCAACTACAGCGACGCTCAAATTAATTAACAACTGCATTAACAATACGTCTACTCCAAAAGGGACCGGCATAACAGTAGCATTCAGGAGATCTGGTACTGCCTTAAATAATTATTCTACTACTTCCAATAATAATCTATGGTATGCCGGCGCTCCCGGAACGTTTAAACTTATTTTCTACGACGGAACCAATTCCGACCAGACCTTAGCCGCCTATAAAACAAGGGTTGCTTCCCGCGACGCCCAATCAGTTACCGAAGACGAAACCTCCAAATTTCTCTCCACCGCCGGTTCTTCTTCCCTGTTTTTGCACGTAAACTCCGCCGTAAGTACCTTAATTGAAAGCGGGGGTATCAATATCGCAGGATTTACCGACGATTTTGACGGCCAGATAAGGGCAGGCAATACCGGGTACACAGGCGCGTCTACTTCTCCCGATATAGGAGCGGATGAAATCTTCGGTATTGAAACCGTTCCTCCTACTATTACTTATACCGTGTTGGGAAATACATCGTCCACTGCAAACCGGGCTTTAACCGGCGTAACCATTACCGACGCGAGCGGCGTAAACGCCTCGTCGGGAACCAAACCAAGAATATATTATAAAAGATTTTCCGACGCCAACGTATGGCTGGATAATTCGTCCAATACCAACGGATGGAAATACGCCGAGGCGACCAATTCCGCCTCTCCTTTTAATTTTACCATCGATTATTCCCTGCTATTTGGCGGAACTGCCGCCACAGCCGGCGTCATACAATATTTCATTACCGCGCAAGATATCGCCACCATTGCCAACGTCGCCGTCAATTCCGGGTCTTTTGCGGCTACTCCCGCAAGCGTCGCGTTAACTTCCGCCGCATTTCCTTTGACCGGCGCCATCAATAGTTTTACTATCCCATTTTCCGGCGCCTATAAAGTAGGCGCTTCTGAAATATTTAGCTCGTTTACAAAGCCCGATGGTCTGTTTGCCGCCGTCAATAGCGCCGGCCTCATGGGCGCCGTCGTCGTTAGCGTCACTTCCGATATTGGTGAAGACGGCTCAAACCCTTTATATCAGTGGACCGAATCGGGGGCAGGTAATTATACCTTTATGATTAAGCCGGACGCAAAAATACCAAGAACTATATCCGGCCCCGCGCCAGGGGGGCTGATTATCCTCAATGGCGCCGACCGCGTTACCATTGACGGAAGTAACGGCGGAAGCGGGATTTATCTTAATTTTAAAAATACCAGCGCCGCAGGTTCGACAGGAACGGCTTTCACCTTTTTAAACGGGGCTACCAATAACGCCATTCGATATACCGACGCGGAAGCATACGCCGATGCCTCTGACGGCGTTATCCTGTTTGGCGCTTCCAGCGTTGCGGGCGGCAATAGCGGGAATCTGATCGATCACTGTATCATCAACGCGACAGTGACTTCCAATACGGGGAACGTGGCGATCTGTTCTTTCGGTACAACGGGTTTCGAAAATTCGTCCGACACGATTTCTAATAACGTTGTTACCGGGTTTAAAGACCGGGGGTTGGATCTGGGCGCGACCGGCTCAACGGCCTGGACTATAACCGGCAATAGTTTTTACAATGGAAACATAACGGGGAGCGTCAATTACGCGGCGTCTTCAACGCTGCATGGGATAAGGGTTTTAGGCGGCTCCGGGTATTCCATATCCAATAATTATATTGGAGGGAGCGCGGCGCAAACCGGAGGAACCAACGCTTCGTACGCCTCGACGCTTGGGAATGTTTCTTATCAGGGCATATTATTGACGACTACCAGCGGTTCGCTGGTTTCTACCATAAAGGGAAATACCATAGCGGGAATAACCCTTTCTTCTGTTCCAACCGCCGCCGGTTCAACCGCTTTCATCGGGATCGAAACCAACGGATCAGGCGTCAATATTGGCGGAAGCGTCGGCGGCGACGGAAATATGATTGGCTCCAACATAAGTAACGGGGCGATTGCTATCAACACTTCAACTACCGTTACGGGGAACGCATCTATCATTACCGGGATTAATTGCCAAAGTTCCGGAGGGTTAATCATTAAAAACCAGGTAAGCGGATTCGATATCAATAATACCGGTTCCGGCCCGGCCCCTTCGACTTTCACGGGAATATCCATCAACCAGGCGACCCCGCCGGCGCAGGTAAATAACAATATTATCGGCAGCGCGGGAGCAAACGCTATTGGTAACAGTATACGGGTATTGTCCTCCTCAGCGGCTTTATCTTCAGCTTTATACGGAATAGCGCTGGGGGGGTCGGTTTTATCTTCCGTGCAGATAGATGGAAATACCATTCAGAATATGACTAATCAAAGCGCTGTCTCTTCGGGTACTTTCACCGGAATCAGCAATGCAGCAGCTTCTTCTGCCGCGTCAATGACGATTACGAACAATCAGGTAAAATATATTGCCGCCGCCGCTAACGGCAATTCAAATTCAACGATTTATTCAGGAATCTCCTCCGCATCGCCTTCTACCATAAGCGCCAATACGATTGATCATTTCACTTTGAACGCCTCCGGAGCATCCGCGCAAATAAGCGGGATTCAGGTATCAGGCGCTTTTATATATACCATTTCTGGCAACACCCTCTCCAACTTTTCAACCGCTTCCACAAAAACAGCCGATATTGAAACCGGCGACCCTGCTCAGTTTAACATAACGGGCGTTCTGAACGCCGCTACCGTTACGGGGCAAGTAATATCGGGTAATATTTTATATAATTACAACGCAACGACTACCAACGCCGTCAATACGGCTGTGGCCGGAATAGCTGTTTCAGGGGCAGGAGCGGCGGGAAATATATACGGCAACCGGATGGCCGCATTTACCAATCAGGCGACAAGCGTATCGACCCTGCCCGGTATCAGCGGAATAACGGCTGGCGCGAACGGTTCCTTCAACGCGTACAATAATGTCGTCAAACTCGATAACGCAGGAAACGTCAACGGAGTAAAAATCTATGGGATAAACCATGGATCCGGCGCCGCCTGGAATTATTATTATAATTCCGTCAGCATTGGAGGTTCGGGAGCGTCAACTTCCGCCCGCGCGGCCGCTTTTATCCGCACCGTGAACGGCGCAATCGTTTTAAGGGATAATGTATTGATCAATACCAGAACCGGCGTTGGTTCCAATTATGCCGTCAGCAACGTCGCGTCCCCGGCGGCCTCCAACTGGACGGGCGCTACTTCCGACTACAACGATCTGTATAGTAGCGCTACCAATACCATAGGAGAATGGGGCGCCGGTGTGAATCAGACTTTTGCGCAATGGAAAACTTCCTCTACCGGAGACGCCGCTTCGGTGAACAACCCCGTCAGTTTTCTGACCTCCGTCTACGATTTGCAACCAGATACCGTCTCCAATTGTGTGTTAAACGGCGGCGGAACCCCAATAACAACCCCCATAACGATTAGCGGCGACATAAATAATGTCACGCGGAATACGAGTCATCCAGATTTAGGGGCTTACGAATTTAATTATACCGGATTTACCCTGGCCGCTTCCAACAGTTCGCCTGTTTGTGCGGGCGATAGCGTCGATCTTTCCGCGAATCCAGGGAGCGCGATCAATCCTGCCTATAGCTGGAAGTCGCCTTCGGGTTCGGTCGTTTCAACCGGCCCAAATCCAACCGTGTCGGCGCTTGCCGGATGGTTTAGAATATCAGTAACGGACGGGAACGGCTGTTCCGCTTCGGATAGTACCCTGGTTACTTTAAACCCGCGCCCAACCGCTTCATTAAGCGGGTCTACGGCCATTTGCGCTACCATGTCGGCTACCATAAATTTGAGCGTGAGCGGGTCCGGTTTATTGAGCGGAGTACTTACCAGCGGGGACAGCATCAACGGGAGCGCGCCTACCATTTCCATCAGCGTGACGCCCGACGCCACAACGTTCTACAGCGTGAGCAGTTTATCGGACGATAACTGTTCGTCGTTTGTTCCCGCCGACGTTCCCGATACCGTCGCCATCGTGGTTACGCAAACGGGAGGATGGCTTGGAACGAACGGAAGCGCGTGGAACGACGCGGCGAACTGGTGCGGAGGCGTTCCGGGCGCGGCGACCAATGGCGTCATACCGGCGGGCATACCGGCCTATCCGATCGTTACTACCGGAACCAATCCGATCAACAACATAACCATCGAAAGCGGGGCTTCCCTGACGGTAACAGGAGCGGTTCTACAAATTAAGGGGTCTATCGTCAACAACGGTACTTTTAACGTAAGCGCCGGGACGATTGAGATGAATGGAACTTCGGCGCAATCCATTCCAGCCGCCGCCTTTTCGGGGAACGCCGTCAAAAACCTTACCATTAATAATCCGGCAGGCGCGAGTCTGGGGGGAACCTTACACCTCAGCGGAATACTCCTGGCGGCCAACGGACCCTTCAATACCGCCGGTTATCTGACGCTCCTTTCTTCTGCCACGCAAACTGCTCTGATTGACGGCAGCGGGGGCGGTAGCGTAACCGGGAACGTGACGATGCAACGTTATCTGGCGGCAGGTTACGGGTATAAGTATATTAGTTCTCCTTTTCAGGCCGCTACGGTAGGCGGTTTATCGGGCGTGGTGGACCTGACGGCTACTTTCCCCAATTTTTATCAGTATATTGAAAATCAGGCGACCTCCGGCTTCAGTTCTTATACGGCTTCCTCGAACCTGCTGAATCCCCTGCGAGGCTATGCGGCAGATTTTGGTTCCTCCGCGTCCGCTAAAACCATTAGTTTAACGGGCGTGGTGAATAATGGGAATCTATCCTCCGCTTTATATAATCATAATCAATATTATACGCAGGGATTCAATCTCGCGGGCAATCCTTATCCCTCGCCCATCGACTGGAACGCCGCCTCAGGCTGGACTAAAACCAACATTGATAACGCCATTTACTTTTTCGATGCAGGTTCGACCAGCCAATATACAGGAACTTACAGTACCTATATCAACGGCGTCTCCAGCGACGGCGTTGCCGGAAACATCATTGCATCCATGCAGGGATTCTTTGTGCATGCCTCTGCCGGAACCTACCCCGTAACCGGCCTCCTGGCGGTGAATAACAACGCGCGGGTAAACGCCCTGGCCCCTTTTTTCCATAAATCGCCCTTAAATATCCTCGGCCCGGCAAAGACCTTATTGAGACTAAGCGCCAGTTTTTCAGATAACCCGGCGGCCTCCGATCCGGTAGCGATCTATACCGACGACCATGCAACCGCTGCCTTCAATAAGGAACTCGACGCCGTCAAGCTGATGAACACGAACCGCGAGGTCCCCAATTTATATTTATCCAATGCTGACTCCTTCAAACTGGTCGTCAAATCCCTTCAAAAACTGGATACCTTGACCGTCGTTCCTTTGGGTTTGCAAGTTGAAAAAGAAGGAGCCATCACCTTTCATCTACGCGACCTCGAGCTGTGGCCCGACGGTCTGCCGCTCTATTTAGTCGACGCACAGACGGGGGCTATCCAGGATCTGCGGCAAAATCCAATCTATACCGCAGGCGTAAAGGCAGGCGTATGGGAGCATCGTTTCTCGCTACGATGCGGGTCGGCCTCCGCCCTTTCAAAATCCGCCCTCAACCGGGATATTTATTATATATACAGATCGGACGGCGCTGCATATCTCCACCTCGGGCTACAGTTTGAAAAGAAAGGCCGCCTAATCGTCGCCGACGCGCTGGGCCGCCAGATAATGGAAAAAGAGATCAATGGAAACGGCGACTATGCCTTGCAAAGCGCCGCCTCAAATAACGGCATATATATTGCGAGTTTTATCACCGCCGACGGCGTGTACTCCATAAAGTATTTTTGGTAATAGCGAGAGTCCGCCGGTGGACTTTCCTTAAGAAATTAAACGCATCATGCTCAGATATAATATTCCAATATGGTTCCTGTTCAGTTTTACAGCCCACGCCCAACGGAACACCATCGAGAACCCCCCGAGGCCCGTGACCATCTATGTAAATCCGGCGCAGGGACTCAGCTTTGGCAGTTTTTATGAGGGCGCTACCGGCGGTTCCGTCATCGTCTCCCCCTACGGAACCAGATCGGCCTCCGGAAGCGTCATCCTCCTCAATCAGGGCATTTCTTTCTCCCCCGCCATTTTTGAGGTCGACGCGGAACCCGGCACCATCGTCACCATCGTCAACGGGTCGGACGCCACTTTAACGGGCAGCGCCGGCGGATCCATGAGTTTGCATATTGGAAGTTCCGATCTGGGTAGCCCTTTTACCGCTACTTCGCTTTCGCCAAGCCGCACCCTGATAAGAATTGGAGGAACGCTGTATGTGGGAAACCCGCTGGCCAATCCTCCCGGAAATTATAGCGGGACATTTTCAGTTACATTCATACAACCCTAAAAATTGATATACAGGTCTGTAAATATCATTCAATCAATTAAATCCATACATTATAAGGCGTTTGCTTATGATACAGACCATTCATGCTTCCTGATTAGGGTATTCGCCTGCTTATCTTTTATGCTCGCCGCGCCCTGTTTGAATAAAGCCGCCGCGCAATCCAATCATGAATATGAAGAAGTTTCCGTCAACTTAAACGTCCAGCGCATCGGCGAAATAGAGATTGCCGCCCTGATACGCGACGAAACAGCCTACCTGCCCGTCGGCGACGTCTTCGATTTTCTGCATATCAAGAATGTCGTATCCGTAAAAATGGATACCGTCAGCGGGTCTTTTATGAATCCGCAGGCCAAATTCATCATCGATAAAACCCATAACCGGATTCTCTACGCCGATAAAACGTACGACCTCAAACCAGGCGATCTAATCAGTTCCCCCACTAATCTCTATTTACGATCCGATTATTTCGGACCCGTCTTCGGGCTTACCTGCACCTTTAGCTTCCGCAACCTGTCCATAACCCTGAGTACAGAACTCGAATTGCCCGTCATCCGCGAAATGCGCCAGAGCCAAATGAGGGCAAACGTCAATAAACTAAAAGGAAACGTTCTGGCCGATACAACCATTGGCCGTAGCTATCCCCTGTTTCATTTCGGAACCGCCGATTATTCAATCATCAACTCTACCTATGACCAATCAGCTCAACAGACTACCCGCATTGGATTAGGCCTCGGCGGGATCATCGCCGGCGGAGAAACCAACATGGTCTTCAACTATCAAAACAACGCCCCCTTCTCCGAATCACAGCAATACTATTTATGGCGTTTGGTCGATAACGAAAACCCCCTCGTTAAACAATTATCGGCAGGTAAAATCTACGGTCAGTCCATAGCTTCCATCTACGCCCCCATTGTCGGCGTTCAGGTAACCAACACCCCCACCACCTACCGGCGATCTTTCGGTACCTATACCATAAGTAATTATACGGAACCCAATTGGGTAGTGGAACTATACGTCAACGGCGTGTTAATCACCTATGTAAAGGCCGACGCTTCCGGTTTTTATACCTTCAACGCCCCCCTCGTCTATGGTAATTCTATGATAAAACTCCGTTTCTACGGCCCCTATGGCGAGGAACGCTCCGTGATTCAAAACATCAGCGTCCCGTTCAACTTCCTCCCCAGGCATGATTTTGAGTATACCGCTTCGACCGGCGTGGTGGAAGACGGCCGCCAAAGCCGCTTTTTCCGGTTAAGCAATCACTATGGATTAAGTACAAATGTGACCATTGGCTTCGGAACCGAATACCTCTCCACCATTGCATCCGGTACGACCATCCCCTTTTTCAACGCCTCCGTACGGCTCTTATCCAACCTGTTCTTTTCGGGGGAATATGATTACAACGTCCAGACAAAAGCCCTCCTCAATTACCAACTCTCTTCCGCCACCCAGTTGGAACTATCTGATACCTGGTATAAAAAAGGACAAACCGCCATCAGCAATACCTATCTGGAAGACCGGAAAGCGATTCTTTCCTTCCCTGTCAGGACCGCAGGTTTTTCAGCCTATTCCCGAATCACCCTGGAACAGATCATGCTTCAGAATACCACATACACGACCGCCCAATGGTTGCTATCCGGCGCTTTCGGAACCTATTCCGCCGGCGTCAACACCTACGGATCTTTTATAGCCGATGGAAATCCGTATATATACAGCGATTTCTCCATCTCTACACGAACCCTCAAAAACATCCTCATCACCCAACACGCCCAATACGAGTTCGTCGGAAAGAAACTGGTAGGCATAAAGACAGAACTGGAGAAAAGGATATTCAAAAACGGCTACCTGAACGCGTCCTTCGATCGCAATTTCAACAGTAAAATCTCCAATGCAGAGCTAGGCTTCAGGTATGATTTCTCTTACGCCCAGGCAGGCGCTTCCATACGCAAAAGCGGCAACCTCGTCAACTACCTCCAATCCGTCAGAGGCAGTTTGATATACGACAGCCATACCGATTATTTCGACGCCAACATCCGTACCAGCGTCGGCAAAGGCATGGTACTCGTTGTCCCCTTTTTAGACCTCAACGGCAACGGCCGGCGCGACCCCAACGAACCCAAGGTACCCGGCCTGAAAGTTCGGGTCAACGGCGGGCGCGTTCAGGAAAACGTAAAAGATACCACCATCCGCATCACCGACCTCGAAGCCTTCGCCAATTACATCCTTGAATTAGACCCAACCGCTTTCGACCGGATCGCCTGGCAGCTCAAAAAGAAGGTCTATAGCGTCGCCGCCGATCCCAACTTCCTGAAAATAGTCGAGGTCCCCGTCATGGTATCCGGCGAAGTATCCGGAAGAGTGACGCTCAGGAACGGCGCCGACGAAAAAGGAATGGGACGCATGCTCGTCTCCATTTTCAACGCCCATGTCATGGTGGCCCGCACCGTGACAGAAGCCGACGGCTATTTCACCTATCTGGGCTTGCCGCCCGGCGCCTATTCCGCCCAAATTGACGCCGCGCAGTTAGAGAAATTACATTTGACCTCGCTCCCTGCCGAAGTCCCTTTTACCATAGCGCGGAATATAGACGGCAGCGTAGTGGATAATCTGTACTTTGTCGTTCGGAGCAAAGAGGAGTAATGCGTCCTGAAAATAAAAGAGGAGCGATCAAAAAATGAATCGCGCATTCTACGGTCGTTATGCGCGCTATTTGTGGAAAGCGGCGGGCATCGGGAATCTACATGCCCTGGTTAAAAGGGATATAGCTTATAAAAAAAAAGGGATAATCTTTCAATTATCCCTTCCGGCGGAGAGTGAGAGATTCGAACTCTCGTTACCCTTTTGGAGTAAACACACTTTCCAGGCGTGCTCCTTAAACCGCTCGGACAACTCTCCTTTTGTTTAAATAGGGCGCAAAGATAGCTTTTATTCTCGTTTCGTCAATATTTTTGTTCCTTCTCGACCAAAAATGTTTATTCTTTAGCCGCCGTTTTTACCCAGGTATCTTTCAACGTCACCGTTCGGTTAAAGGTCAACTTTCCCTGGCCGCTCTCTTTATCCGCGCAGAAATATCCATGCCGTAAAAACTGGAAGCGATCTCCGGGTGCGGCCGTTTTCAAAAACGGCTCAACAAAAATCTTCGGGACTATTTTTAATGAGTCCGGGTTAATGAACGTTTTAAAATCCCGGTTTTTATCGCCGTCTGGTTCCTCTACGGTGAACAGGCGGTCGTAGAGACGGACCTCGGCTTCAAGCGCGTGGGGGGCGGAAACCCAATGCAGGACGCCTTTGGGATGCAAACCCGACACGTCGTTTCCGCTACGGCTGTTTTCCACAAAACGGCAATTTAAATGAGCGACCTCTCCCCTATCGTTTTTAACGGCTTCGAGGCATTCGATAATATAAGCGCCTTTTAGCCGAACCATTCCGCCCGGCGATAACCGGAAATATTTTTTAGGAGGTATTTCCATAAAGTCTTCCCGCTCAATCCAAAGTTCGCGGCTAAAAGGAACGCCGCGCGATCCGGCGTCCGGGTTTTCCGGGTTGTTTTCTATCATCAATTCCTCTGTTTTCCCTTCCGGGTAATTGACGATCATGACTTTTAAAGGATTTAAAACCGCCATGACCCGTTGGGCGTTCGCATTCAGGTCTTCGCGTACAAAGAATTCTAATAAAGCGACGTCGATCAGGTTATCTCTTTTAGCGACGCCGATCCGGGCGGCGAAGGCGCGCAGGGCGGCAGGGGAATACCCCCTTCTCCGCATTCCTGAAATGGTTGGAAGCCGGGGATCGTCCCAACCGTCGACCAGTTTTTCCGAAACCAGTTGCAAAAGCTTTCGTTTGCTCATCACGGTATACGTCAGGTTGAGCCGCGCAAACTCGATCTGGCGCGAAGGAAACAGTTCCAGTTGTTCAATCGTCCAATCATATAAAGGACGATGTACTTCAAATTCGAGGGTGCAAATGGAATGTGTAATTCCTTCCAGAGCGTCTGAAATAGGATGAGCGTAATCGTACATCGGATAAATGGACCAGGCGTCGCCCGTCTGATGATGATGCGCATGTTTGATCCTGTATAATACGGGGTCGCGCATGTGCATATTGGGAGAGGCCATGTCGATCTTAGCACGCACTATTTTCGCGCCGTCGGGAAACTCGCCGTCTTTCATACGGGCGAACAAATCCAGGTTTTCGACTATGCTTCGCGAGCGAAAAGGGCCGTCCTTACCTGCCTCGGTCGGGGTTCCTTTCAGTGCGGCAATTTCTTCAGAGGTAGAATCGTCGACATAAGCTTTCCCTTTTTGAATGAGTTTGACGGTCAGATCGTAAATTTGTTGAAAATAATCGGAGGCATACCGCTCTTCCGCCCATTCAAAACCGAGCCAATGAACGTCTTCCCGGATGGCGTCCACGTATTCAATTTCTTCTTTACTCGGGTTGGTATCGTCGAACCGCAGGTTGGTTTTACCGTTGTATTTAAGGCTTAGTCCAAAATTCAGGCAAATGGATTTAGCATGGCCGATATGTAAATAACCGTTGGGTTCAGGCGGAAATCGGGTATAGACCAATCCGTCATTCTTTCCGTTTCTAATATCTTCTTCAACGATTTCTTCTATAAAATTGAGCGACGTTCTTTCTTTAATTTCTTCCATACTGTTATAATTATTTATCAAAAATCCTGAGGGACGAATATTTTTATAGTGAAACGCTCTTTATAATCGTCTCTTTTAAACCGGCGCTTTCCTGCTTTTCTCTTCTTCCTCCGTCAAAAAATACCGGTTCACAGCGATGGCGGCGTTCAATTCAAAACCCAGGATCAGGATCATCGCGTTCAATTGCAGCCAACCCAAGAGTACGATTACCCCCCCGATCGAACCGTATAAAGCGTTGTTTTTGCTAAAATGACTGATATAAAAGGAGAAACCTATGGACGTAATCATGGAAAAGATGGTTGCCGCAGTAGCCCCTACCGAGAAAAAAGTTTGCTTACGATTCAGGGCTATACCAAACCGGTAAATGATCGCTATGCCAAAATAAAATAACAGGATAGAGCCAGACCATTGAATGATAAACAACAGCGCTTTTGCAACGAATCCTAATTTGACCAGTTGCGCGACCCAGTTGACCAGTTGCGTCCCCAGAATAATAAAAGCAAAAGAGCCGATCATCAATATTCCCAGCACGGCGGTGATACCAATGGCCCGCAGCCGCTTTTCCCAGAACTTCATTTGCTTAAAAACGCTGTACGATTTTTCAAAATTGGTCATCAGGGTCATTACCCCATTCGCGGAAAAGTAAATGGCCAGCAAAAAACCCAGGGAAAGAATACCGCCTCGTTTATTGTTCAGGAAATAACGGATTTCGTCCACCACTTCGTCCGCCACCGTTCCCGGCATGATCTGTTTGATGACGTGCTGGACTTCCTTGTTTTGCAGATATAGGCCCACACTGTCCGCAATATCCGCTTTTTTGGATTTAGGCAGCACGTAGGGAATTAAAGAAATCAGCGCAATCAGGGCGGGAAAAAAAGACAGGAAAAAACTATAAGCAATAGCGTTCGCTTTCACGCTCAGCGTGGGGCTAAAAATCTCTTTGACCAGCATCTCCAAAATGCTATACGTCGGAGCCCCTTCGAACCCGGGCAGCGAGCGCACTTTCGATACTTCGACCCATCGTTTGACAAAAACAGGCTGCTTAAAGTCCGGAACTATTCTTTTCCACATAGAAAGGGGCTTTAAGATAAGGTGCTAAAGATAAGCGGAGTTTGGCTAATTTTTTTGGATTTACCCGAGCTACAACAAAAAAAACGGGCGGATGGTTTAGTCGCTCATTTTCTATTTATACAAGCGGAACCATCGGCGCCGATTGCGATGATTTGTCTTATGCCTTAATCTTAATCTTGCCGACGGAGGAGGCGTTTGGCAAAATCGAGCAATTGAATGGCGGGCTTGGAAAAATTCGAATATGCACGGCGAACCATTGATTGACTAAAAATAGTTATTCGATGATTCAAATTTCTATCTTATTTTTATAGCTTCATCCTTCCCGGCCCCCGCCGGCACGTTAACATATTATAGAAAATTTAATTACACCTTGCTTATGCCGGCAGACACGTTTTCACAAATTTACATCCATGTCGTTTTTGCCGTACGAGGCAGAGAAAGTTTAATCAATCCGGCATGGGAAGAACAATTATACCGTTACATCACCGGCGTCGTTCAAAACAAAGGTCAAAAAATGCTGGCCGTTAACGGCGTCGCCGACCATATCCATTTTTTGATCGGCATGAAACCCGATTGCAGGCTTTCCGACCTGGTTCGCGAAGTCAAAAAATCCTCCAGCGTTTTTGTCAAACAACCACAATTCTCGCGATTTTCTTTCCGTTGGCAGGAAGGGTATGGCGCTTTTTCGTATAGCCGTTCGTCGTTGGATCAGGTAGTTCGCTATGTGATGCATCAAAAAGAACGCCATCAAAAATTAACGTTCCGCGAGGAATACCTCCAGTTTTTAAAGAAGTTTGACGTCCCTTACAAGGAGGAATATTTGTTTGAGTGGATCGAACAGGACAATAATCCTTCCGAAGTTTTACCGCCGCCCGAATAACCCCGGTGGAATTATGTTTATATATGGCGATTCCGCCCGAATAATCCCGGAGGAATTAAACATTTGTAGAAAGCAACCCCAATCCAAGCGACCGACTCCGGAGGTGTTGTATGTATTGGGGCCGTCACTTTTGCGGTATGGAATGCAGCAACGCCGTAGGACATACGACTCCTCCGGAGTCGAAGAATGATCCACACGGCATGTCCTACAAACATGGAATTCCGCTGGAATTCTTTAAACGGCCCAATAAGTTTAGTAGGATTATATGTTTATAATCGGCGATGCTTCTCGAATAATCCCGGTGGGATTACATGTTTGTAGTACGCAGTAACAGTCCAAGCGGCCGACTCCAGCGGAGTCGTATGTCATTCGCCGCCAAATTTCATAGACCGCTTTTCAAAAATTTCCTGAACCCTCTCCCCTCCTTATTTTGTATTTCTATAATGTACATCCCATTCGCCCAGCCCGCAGTTGAAACGGTAACATCAGAAGCACGGATTTGCGAAGCAAAAACCTGTTCCCCTAAACCATTTAAAATAGTTACCGTCAAAGGAAAAATATCAGGATTAAAGTCCGAACCAAAAACGATATGCAACTGATCCTGAACCGGGTTCGGGAAAATCTTCCAATCGGCGTCGGCGATAATTTCTTTGGATTCGGTCGTCCCGTCGGTATGATACCCGCTATCAAAAAAAGAAAGGCCGCCGCGCTGATTCCCGGCCATCAGGTCGATGGAGCCGTCGTTGTTGACGTCGCGGAGCGTCGGGGCGACGAGCGCGCCGATTTTTAACCGGCCGTAATCGTTGTTGATTTTTCTGAAAGAACCGGAGAGATTTCCGTCAATCTGGTCGTAGAGTTTTAATTTGCCGCTAATGGAGCCACAAAACAAAAGCGTTTTCCGGTTGATCGAAACGAAGCAGGGCGCGGCATACCCGACGATCTCGTCGCTTTCGCGGACGTCGACCTGGCCTAAGCGGGCGTTTGTCGGGATGGAATCAAAAGCAGGTTTAATTTTATTCCCTTTATTTTGATAATATGAGATATATCCCGTCCGGTTCCCTGCCGCTATATCGGGCAAGCCGTCGCCGTTGAGATCGACGATTTGCGGGGCGCAACTGGCGCCAGGGCTTAGGTTCATATAGTTGAAAACAATTGTCCCGGCCTGGAAAGGCGCGCCGGGAGCGGCTGTGTTTTCCACATATAATAACGTTCCGCCTTCTTCGCCGATCAATAAATCCACGTCGCCGTCGCCGTCCATATCGCCGAAGGCGGGGTGTAGATTCAGATGGCGCTTATTTGGCAAGTCGTTGATATGCAGCCAATTTTTATCGGTTAGTTCAAAGGCAGGTTGAACGGCGGCACCTTTGTTGAGGAACAACGCCAGACGGGAAACCAGTAAGCCCGACGTTGGATCGTATCCTTCATAGCCGACGACGAGATCGGTTAGCCCGTCGTTGTTGTAATCAAAAAAAGCGGGGTTCGTGTTTTCCCCCAAGTCAAGCATATCGCGGGTCAGGAAATCATTTTGCTTGTATTGAAAAACCGGCAGGGAATCGGTTCCGATGTTTTTGTAAAACCAGGAAACGTAATAATCTTCGCCGTAAGACCCGCCGTTGGCGGCGGCCAGCATATCTTTTTTGCCGTCGTTATCAACGTCGGCAAAAAAAACAGCGGGGAATAGCGGGATTTTAATTGGATGATCAATAGGAAAATTGGGCTGTTGGGCGACGATCAGATTTTTCGTCGAGTCCGCGTTATTGATTAAACGGTTGATCCCATCATAGGAAATACTGCCAAACAGTAGATCCTTCTTTTTTGGGTTTGCCGCATTTCTCAGAACCGCCAATGAAGACCCTGCGTGGCGCGTTACCAAGCCGCCCGTCAAATGTTGAGCGCAGGAATCCGCCCCGCCCAAATGAACGCCGAGCGAAGCCCCGCTGTCAAAAAACTTACCCCAGCAATCGTCGGATTGTTCAAAGATCAGGCTATCGCGTTTATATCCTTTTTCGACGGACAGGTTTTTATAATAAATGACGTTGCCGCCGCCCGTATTCCAGGACAGGATATCGAGGTCGCCGTCGCCGTCCATATCCTCGACAGCGGGCATATCAGCGCTGTTGACGTATAAATTGGAGCGGCCCAGATTATATAAAGGGTAGCTAATAATATTCGCCTGAAAGCCGAAGAATTGGAAACGCTGGAACTCAATATGACCGTTAGTGGTTCTGCCTTTGAAAACGCGCACGCCGACCGCGCCGCCTTCATTGGCGTACGTAAAAATATCGGGGATTCCGTCGCCGTCAAAATCCCTTAATAAAACGAAGTTGGTCAGGTCCGCCGGGAAATACGCTTCATATTGGGGCGCGTAACTATAATCCGTTTGATTGGCAGTTCCTTTATTTAAAAAAGTAAGGGATACGTTTCCCGAACGGTCGAAAATATAGAGATCTTTGATCCCGTCGCCGTTCAGGTCAATTTCGCTGAACTGCGGCAGGTTTAGCCCGCCGGCAAAAGGAGATTTTTTTATCAGGCCGTTCACCGTAACGTTCGCCGAAAGCCGTTGAAGGGTTTGCGCGTTGGTAAAGTTCAGGAAAGCGAAGAAAGCGGCGCCTGTTATAAGCAGCAACTTGTTCATGGTTGTAAACTTGTAAGTTCAATTTAGCTGTACAACTCTGATAATCGATCTAATAACAAAATCATTTTAATATTCAGGCTTTCCGACACGTTGAAAAAATGTTTGTTGATGGTGATCCAATCCTTATGTTTCTCCAGTTTTTTGATCTGGTGAAAATAAATTTTCTGTACTTTGTTAAGCGGCGATTTCCAGTATAAACCAAAATCTGTCAGGGCAAATCCTTCTTTACCATTGCCCAAAATGCTTTGGTCGCAGATAAAATGAATCTGTTCGTCTTTGGCGGCAAACAGGAAAAACATGGAGGCGTTCTTCAGTTTTTCTGCGGGCATACTAAGCAGATCAGGATAGAACCGGATCCGTTCCGCGTCAAAGTCTAAAAAGTCCAACGCCACATCGCGCAGTTTCTTTTTTGGAACGGCAGCTTTATCGTAATATTTTAAAATGGTTGCAGGAATAACGACCGGATTGACGTCAACGCAGTTGTGGACGATATGGTACATAGCGAGACCGGAAAGTTCGGCTTCCAACTGATTTTCCAACGCGGGAACCACGCCCCTGCCTTTTAACCGGAAGATCGCGCTCATTTCTTCGCTCAATTGCCTGGATCGACGCCCGACGGTCGCGTTGAATTCCTTGACATAAAAGTTTTCGAGATAAAGACCGTAATTCTTGGGATTGATCAGCGCGACTTTTTCTTCCAGAATATGAAAGAACAAGGCTTTGATCTCTTCTTCCAGTTCGGTTTTCCCTTTTTGAAAAGACAGTTTTAACCTGGGTTCTGTTGAAGGCTCTATTTCAACGACATATAAAGGGGCGGAACAATAATAACAGGCCCGCGCGTCGGCGGGATTTTTCTTATGGCAATTGGAGCAAACAATTAGAGGGATTTCCACCGCCGCCCCGCATTGGTGACAAAATTTAGCGTTTTCGACAAGAGCGGTATGGCACTTAGGACAATATAACATAATGAAATTTAATAACAAAAGAATCTATAACGCGAAAAAATTACGGCAGCCGATTTCTCAATAAACTAAACAAGAAAGTTATTGTTTAAAACGGACAAAACGCCGCGAAAAGAGATGAAAAAAGACCGGTTACCGGAGAAAATATGCGCGGTTTGCGGGAGACCTTTTTTCTGGAGAAAGAAATGGGAAAAGGTTTGGGAGGAGGTTAAATATTGCAGCGACCGGTGTAGAAATCAAAAAAGACGGGGTCTGCCGCAAAACAATCCTTCAAAACAACTTTAGACGCGAACGTAATCTGTTTTATATAAACGCTTTTTTACGGCGGTTTGTTATTTTCTAATCTTGCCTGTTCGCTCCATATTTTTTATTGCCTTCCACACTTTACATTATCCATTTTATGACGCATCGCGACGATTTTCGGTCATTGGGCACGCATCCTTATAATATTATGATGATCCTGCTGTTGGCCAGCCTGACCATGATCTTCATCGGACTTTCGGGCGCTTATTTATATTCCCGCTTCCAGGCCGGAGAACCTCCTATTAAAATCCCTTTTATTTTTGTTTTCAATACCTTCATTTTAGCGGGCAGCAGCGTAACGCTTGACCGGGCTAAAAAAGCGTATTTATCGGATCAAACTTTACAATACCAGCGAATGCTGGTATTGACTGTGTTACTGACTATGCTTTTTATGGTCATGCAATATGTGGGCTGGAATATTTTGCTGGCAGAAAATCCGCAAATTGGAATCGGAAATATGCGCGGTTATGTGTACGCCATTTCAATTATCCATTTGTGTCATATCTTGGCAGGTTTGCCGTTTTTGCTTGCCTTTCTCTATGTGGCGATCGTTCGTATGAAAGAGCCCGTCAGCGTTTTTGTGTATTTCAGCGACCCGCTCAAACAGTTGAAATTAAAAATGCTGAGTATGTACTGGCATTTTTTGGATATATTGTGGATCTATCTGGTTGTATTTTTTTATGTCAATTATTTTTTGAAATAAGCGTTTAAACGCCCGATTTTACTTTAAACGACCAAGTAACTTTTACCACCGCCACCGTTTCCCCGGTCGCTTGGACGCCCGTAGAGGTCATCACAAGCGTTTGCGGTTGATTAGTTTCTATGGCCCGGTCAACGGCTGCGAAAACCTGTCCGCCGTCGTTACAGGTAAAAACGGTCGTCGATACGGCTTTTTTAATAAAGTCGGCTTCCAAATGCGAAACCAGCATGGAAATAGCGCCTTTCCCCTCGATAGCCAATAATCCAAGCAAACCCGTTGACATTTCTGCCGCGGAACATTGAGCGGCAAAATAAATAGACCTGAAGGGATTTTGCGAACGCCAGCCAAAAGGAAGACTGATTTTTCCGGTCTCCGGCGTCACTTCGCGGACTCGGACGCCCATGAACCAAGCCGAGGGCAGTTTCCAAAACAGGAACATCCACATTTTGAAAGAACTGTTGTAACCAGCGAGCAGTTTTTGCTGCGATTCGTTGAGGTTGTTCATTTTATTGAAAGTTAGCATTCATGCTTCAAAGATAGTTTTAATCGGGACATGCGGATCGCAAAAAACGCCGCAAATACGCCTATCTTTGTACCTTTGCCGTCCGTTAAATGGAAATCCGTTAGGGAGGCAATTATTTTTAAGCGAAAATGTACAGAAAGAATGAAAATTCCGGCGTCCGATCTTTGGATGTATAAAGAAAACCGGATTATATTTGACGTTCGGACCCCGGCGGAATTTGCTAAAGGACATATCCCAAGCGCTATTAATTTGCCCTTATTTTCAGACGAAGAAAGAGCGGTCGTCGGAACGATTTATAAACAGGCAAATCCCGAAAAGGCTTTTATAAAAGGATTAGAACTTGCGGGGCCTAAAATGGCGGAGTACGTGAAAACCGCTCTACAGGCCGCTCCGTCCAGAAAAATCATGGTTTATTGTTGGAGAGGGGGCAAAAGAAGCGGCAGTATGGGCTGGCTGTTGGGCTTTGGCGGTTTCGACGTTCAAATTATCGAAGGCGGTTATAAAGCGTATCGCAATTATTTATTAACCGCTTTTGAGGCTAAAAAATTATCCATCGCGATTATCGGCGGTAGAACCGGCAGCGGGAAATCGCAGATTTTGCGGGAATTGGCGCTCAAAGGCGAGCAAATACTGGATCTGGAAACATTGGCCTGCCATAAAGGTTCCGCCTTTGGCTGGATTGGAGAAAAAACGCAGCCCACCATCGAACATTTTGAGAACCAACTGTTTGAAGCGGTACAATCCCTCGATCCGGCCCGGCGGGTATGGATAGAAAATGAAAGCCGGGGCGTAGGCCGTGTATTTATCCCGGACGGTTTATGGAACCAGATGAAACAGGCGCCATTGTTTCAATTAGAGGTTTCCTTTGAACGACGATTAGACCATATTTTACAGGTATATACCCAAACCTGCAAAGAAGACCTGGTTGCTTCTTTCCGGAAATTAGAAAAAAAGATCGGTAACGAACAGATGCGGGCGGCCATTCTTTTCCTGGAGCAGGGAGATATAAAGTCGGCCGCCGCTATCGCCTTAAAATATTACGATAAGCTCTATAATTACGGTTTTGAAAACAACCAAACGCCGGTAAAATTGATTGTAGAAACGGGCAACCTGGATTTTTCCCAAATTGCCGACCATTTAATTCAATTGGCGAACGCGACGCCAAATACATTATAATATGCCGACGACCTCAAACGAAATAAACCGGTTTTTACTGACCCAATATAGCCACGGAGCCGGTTGCGGTTGCAAACTCTCGCCGCAGGTGTTGGACGAAATCCTGAAAACTTCCGGCATTAGGGTCGGTTTTCCCGGTCTATTGATTGGTTCCGAACATATGGACGACGCCGCCGTCATGGATCTGGGCGATGGAACGGCCATTGTCAGCACGACTGATTTCTTTATGCCCATCGTCGACGACGCGGAAGATTTCGGACGGATCGCGTCGGTCAACGCCATCAGCGATATTTACGCAATGGGCGCGACGCCGCTGCTCGCGATCGCTATTCTGGGCTGGCCTGTCCAAAAACTACCGCCCGAAGAAGCGCGGCGCGTACTTGAAGGCGCCCGCAAAGCCTGCGCCGAAGCGAATATCCCGCTGGCGGGCGGACACTCCATCGATACGCTGGAACCCATTTTTGGCCTGGCCGTTACCGGTAGGGTCGATATTCAAAATATTAAAAAAAACGGCGGCGCAAAGCCGGGGGCTTCTTTATTTTTGACCAAACCTCTGGGCGTCGGCGTCCTCACGACCGCTCAAAAGAAAGGAAAATTAAAGGAAGAAGACCAGGACGTCGCTCGTATGAGTATGGTCCAACTCAATAAATTTGGAGCCATTGCGGGAAAACTGGACTATGTGGAAGCTATGACCGACGTCACCGGGTTTGGTTTATTGGGCCACATATCCGAAATGTGCGAAGCGAGCGACGCTTCAGCTATCCTATATTTTGAAGCCGTCCCGCAATTAGACAAAAGCGCTTTAAAAGAATACATTGAGGCCGGCTGTATACCCGGCGGAACGCTCAGAAACTGGGAAAGTTACGGCCATAAAATAAACGGCGCGACCGACTATCAGCAAAAAATACTCTCCGACCCGCAAACCAGCGGCGGTTTGCTCATCGCCGTCGCCGAAGGAAAAGAAGCGGAATTCATGGAAATATTAAAAAAAGAAAACCTGACGCCCTGGATGATCGGGAAAATAACGGTTAAAAATACAGGCGATCCGCTTATAAAAGTCATATAAGCGACAAGTTGAACGGGCATGTCCCGGGTCTATAAATATTGAGCAATTAAGGTTGTGTAAAATTTATCATTCATCATTCATCATTCCTCTTGATTCGCTTTTTAATAAAACGATTGTTATACGGTCTGGCAGTAATGGCGCTGGTGGTTCTGATCATTACCTCCATCATTTACCTCGCACCCGTCGACCCCGCTCGGCTGACCTTTGGCGAGCGTTCGGATAACGCGACCGTTCAGGCTAAAAGAAAAGACCTCGGTTTAGACCTTCCGCTGTACACTCAATTGGGATTATATTTAAATGATATTTCACCGCTTTCTATTTATACCGACCGACTGGAAAACCGCGTAAAATACCGCTATCAAAAATTATTACCCGTCGGAGGCGGGAAAATATTGGCTCTCAAATTTCCGTATTTACGGGAGTCCTATCAATCAGGCCGGCCTGTTGTCGCTATTTTAAGCGAGGCGATCCCGCAAACGGCTCTTTTAGCCGCTTTTGCCATGCTCCTCGCGACCGTCTCAGGAATTTTTCTGGGCGTAATTGCCGCCCTGTATCCCAATTCCTGGTTCGACCGGGGCGCAATTTTCTTATCCGTACTGGGTTATTCGCTGCCGAGTTACATTATCGCCATGGCGCTGGCGCTGATTTTTGGCTACTTGCTGGCCGATTGGACCCATTTGAATATACAGGGTAGTTTTTTTGAACTGAACGACATAGGCGATGAAGAAGTGGTCTGGAAAAATTTAATATTGCCTGCTATAGCCTTGGGAATTCGTCCTGTCGCGCTGATTATGCAATTGACTCGGAGTACCATGTTGGACGTCCTTTCCCAGGATTTCATTAGAACGGCCAAAGCCAAGGGGTTGACCAAATGGAAGATCGTTTTTAAGCACGCTTTACGAAACGCCCTGAATCCGGTCGTCACCGCTATTTCCGGCTGGTTTGCCGGGCTGCTGGCGGGCGCTTTTTTTGTGGAAAGCGTGTTTAGTTTCAACGGGGTCGGTCAGGTCGCCGTTAACGCGCTGCTTAATTTTGATATTCCGGTCGTTTTAGGATGCGTACTTTTAACGTCGTTTATTTTTATCATAGTCAATATACTGGTCGACTTGCTGTACGCAGTGATCGACCCGCGCGTCCGAATCGTATAAATTTAACCTCCTATTAAAATAAACTATGCTAAATCATACGGAAGATCCAAGAATTGACTGCGACGTCGTGTTGATCGGCGCCGGCGTCATGAGCGCTACTCTGGGCGTTTTATTAAAAGAATTGCAGCCGGATCTGAAAATAGAGATATTTGAGCGGCTGGATAAAGTTGCCGCAGAAAGTTCCGACCCGTGGAACAATGCCGGCACCGGTCACTCAGCGCTGTGCGAATTGAATTATACGCCCGAAAAAGAAGACGGAACCATCGACGTTTCCAAAGCAATTAAAATTTTAGAATCTTTTGAGATCTCCAAGCAGTTTTGGTCCTACCTGACGCAACACGGCTATTTTAATTCTCCCCATGAATTTATTAACAGCATTCCCCATATCAGCGTTGTATGGGGCGAAAAGGACGTCGCTTTTCTGCGTAAACGTTTCGAGGCTTTGCAAAGCCTGGGCGGTTTGTTTGAAGGAATGGAATATTCGGACGACCCGGGACAACTCAAACCCTGGTTTCCACTTATTATGGAAGGACGTCAGCCGGGTGAAAAAATGGCGGCTACCCGGATTGCGTTGGGAACAGACGTCAACTTTGGCGCGTTGACCAAAAAATTGCTTGATCATCTTCAGAGATCGCGCGACGTAGAAGTTTTTTTAAGCCATGAAGTTCGCCATTTAGATAAAACCAACGACGGGCTTTGGCATATAGACGTGAGAAATCTTCATACCCATCAGGACCGGAAAGTAAGCGCAAAATTCGTCTTTATTGGCGCAGGCGGCGGATCGCTTCCGCTGCTGGAAAAATCGCATATACAGGAAGGAAAAGGATTTGGCGGTTTCCCCATTAGCGGCCAGTGGTTGATCTGTAAAAATCCGGCAGTGATCGAAAAGCACCAGGCCAAAGCTTATGGCAAAGCGTCCGTAGGCGCGCCGCCCATGTCTGTCCCGCATCTGGATACGCGGATCGTGGACGGCAAAAAAGCCCTCCTCTTTGGGCCTTATGCCGGATTTACGACTAAATTTCTAAAAGAAGGATCTGTTTTCGACCTGACTTCTTCCATCCGGCTCGACAACCTGGGTTCCTTATTCGGAGCATGGGTGCATAATTTACCGTTGACCAAGTACCTGATTGAGCAGGTCGCTCAAAGCGAAAATGATAAAATGGAAGCGTTGAGGCAATTCGTTCCAACCGCCAGAGATGAAGACTGGGAACTGGCGATTGCAGGTCAACGGGTGCAGGTCATTAAAAAAGACGCGCACGACGGCGGAATTTTGGAGTTCGGCACAGAGGTGGTAACGGCTGCGGACGGCAGCATTGCCGCTTTGCTTGGCGCGTCGCCGGGCGCGTCCACGGCGGTTTCCATTATGCTGGAATTAATGCATCGCTGTTTTAAAGATCAGATGGAATCTCCCGCCTGGCGGTCAAAATTGGAGGCAATGATCCCGTCTTATGGGAAGGATCTGTTTCATCACCCTGAATTAGTACAGGCCGTCCGTAAAAAGTCGCACGAATTCCTTCAATTGGCGCTTTAATAAGAGGAATTAATACATTTTCTCCAATAAATGAAACAGCGTTCCGTCGCTAATGAGCGCTCCATTTTCCAGCATATTAAATATTTCTTCCAGCCGGTCGCGCTCGTACCGTTTTTCAGCGCGGTAAACGGATAATCCTTCAGCCTGTTGGATGAGATGAAGCAGTTCTTCGTCGTTGTTAAAATCCGCCGGACTATCGGCCGCCGCCGTCAAACCCATCAGGATAATTTTATCGGGTTCAAAATGATAAATTTTAAGGTCTTTAGACGCCTTATTTTTTAAATACGTCACTTTATTTAACGTAGTCTCAAATACTGCATTGCTAAATATATCCACTAATTGAACCGCTTTCTGCGGCTCCTTTTTTTTAATGTTGATCCAGTCGGCTGCGGTAACGGTATTCGAAACCAGGAACCGGACAAATTGCGGCTCCAGCGTTTCCAGTTCCGCAGGGGTCAGGCGACGGTATTTAAGCATATAACATTTTTAAAATGAACAATTAATAGGGCTAATAATTCAGGTCGGACGACTATAAAAAACGGTTCATCGAATTTCTGGAAACAGAATAAACGATTGCAAAGTTAAAATTTGTTATACCAATTCCGTTTGTGAACACAGTATTTTCTACTTTCGCGCCGGACGTTATTTTCTCTTATTCATTACAGCGCTAAATTAAAGTCTTAACCAATTCAATATGGTACTTCCTGATTTTACATCCGTCGAAACATGGATCAGCATTATAGCGCTGGTTTTCATGGAGATCGTTTTAGGTATCGACAATATTATTTTTGTATCCATAGTCGCTAATCAATTGCCCGCGCATGACCAACCCCGCGCAAGAAACCTCGGCATGATCATGGCGTTAATCTTTCGTTTGATGTTGTTGATGGCGATCAGTTGGGTGCTAAGTCTTCAAAATCCGCTTTTTACAATCCCTTTCATTAAAGATCAAAATATTCCGATCGCTATCAGCGTCAAAGATTTAATCCTGTTGGTCGGGGGTATCTTCTTAATGTATAAAAGTACGGAACAGGTGCACAACAAAATAGCGGGTAAAAATGAAGAAATTAAGATTTCTATAAAAACCGGCCTGACGGCAGTAGTTGTTCAAATGATCGTGGTAGATATTGTTTTTTCTTTTGATTCTATCCTTACGGCAATAGGGATGACGTCCAATATTTTAATTATGATGGTCGCCGTCGTAATTGCTATTGTTATTATGCGCATGTTCACCGGGCCGGTCAGTCATTTTATCAATCGTCACCCGACGATGCTGATGCTTGCGCTGGCTTTCCTGATTTTGATAGGCGTGATGCTGATTGCCGAAGGACTGCACCAGCATGTTTCAAAATCTTATATTTATTTTGCCATGGCTTTTTCGCTGGGCGTGGAATCGTTAAATATGCGGGCGAAAAAAAGAAAATGACCGCCTACTATAGCTTAATGATCGCAGAACAACAAAAAGCCTTCGTTCTTCAACGGAGGCTTTTAATTTTTTAGCTAAAATACGGTTTCGCAAAGTTGTAAAAGAGCCAAAAAGGCTCATGGGATTTTAATGTCATTGACCATACAAAGGTAAACATAGTTATTAATCCCTGAAATACCCAAATCAAGGTATTTTGAAATAAACTTCACCTTATTTAGTTGGTACAACCGCCGTATAATAGGCTACTGCATATCCCCCCCATATTCCAATTCCTCCGTTCCCAACGATATTATATTTTACCCGCGTATAAGAAGCAAAAGGCCCCTGATTATTCGCGTTTAATTCCAACGTATTCCAAAAGTCAAAATGCGCGCGGTCAATCCCGCACAATTTAACGGAAGCGGTGTCGCCCCGATAAAATAGTCCTTGGATCTCGGTTTTATCGACGCGCGGTTTATAAGCGTTGAAGAGATTAAATTTGACGGTTTGCCCGTGAAAGAACTGGTCGTCCACCACGGAAAACGAACCCGCTTTATAGGGTTTCTCGTTGACGGCGTTTAATACGCGGTAATAATAAGCGCTCAGTTCGGTAGGATCGTTAAAATAGCACTGCATTTGAGCCATCGTATCGTTTTTATTGCCCCCCGGGGGTTTTATAAACCGGACGGAATCGACCGGCACTTTTTGCGGTCTGGTCGTGGTAGCGGATAGTAAAGTCGTATCCTTACGAACGGTTAAATGATAAGAACGCCCGTATTCTCCTTTAATTTTTTGCGATATATCCGCATATACGCAAAAGTTGAATTTGGAGCCGACGCTGTCCAGGTTTATACCAAACAAATTCGCCGCCGTTTTCTTCGTCGCGGAATCCAGGTCGGTCCAGCAGATTTCCGTGAGCCGGACGGAATCCTGATCGTTGGATACATAGACAGTCGCGCCGGAAACAAAAAAATTCTGCGACGTATTGAATTCATGAAAAAACGGGATTGTTCTCGTCAGGATCACGTAAGCAGGCGTCGCGCGTTCGCTTGCTTCAATATATCCCTCCACCACAATCTGATTTTGGTTACTATTTATTGCCGGAATAAATTCCTGCTGACAGGAAAAAATAGTTCCGCATAAAAAAAGCAAATATCTTATAAGTTTCATGGCGTAAATACGTTGGGTCGGGCGGTTATTTAAAAAGTAGGATTTTTCTCAATAGCAGCCGGTTTCTTTTGCCTCCATTTGAAATTCCAGGTGACGGACGGTATTAACGGAAAAAGCGTTACCTGGTAAGCGGTCGCTTTGGCCGTTCCTTTTTCTAAATTATTCTGCACGTCGTAATAAATAAAATAAGGATTCAGCCGATTGTAGCTATTATATACCGAAAAAGTCCAGGTCGATTGAAATTTTTTGACCGATCCCGGATGGGGCGTGTAAGTAGCCGCCAGATCCAGCCGGTGATATGGTTCGTACCGGGAGCTGTTTCGCGGCGCATATTCAACGTTCAATTTTTGTTCGATCAGGAACAGATCTTTTATGGGCGTAAATGCGTTGCCCGTGGCGAATACAAAAGCGCCGCCCATTTCCCATTTTCTGCTCAATCTGTAATTGGCGACGACGGACAAATCGTGCGTCCGGTCGTAAGTGGCCGGATATACCCTGCCATTCTCTATATCCGGAAATTGTCTTTCAGTTCTGGACAGCGTATAACCAATCCAGCCGGTCAAATTTCCTTTTGCTTTTTTAATGAACAATTCCACGCCGTAAGCGCGTCCTTTACCATATACAAAAGATTGTTCGACCAGCGGCTTATCTCCAAAAACGTAATTATCCGGATAATCGATCTGATGGTTCAGATCCCGGTAATAAACTTCGATCGACGTTTCGTACATGTTATCTTTCAGGTTTTTAAAATAACCCGTCGAATATTGAACGCCTGTCTGCGGCTGTACCAGTTCGGAACTCGGCACCCAGACGTCGGCGGGCAGCGTGCTGGTAGAATTACTCACCAAATGCAAAAATTGCGTGGTATAGGCGATCGACGCCTTTACCGAATTTTCGCGGTCGAAACTATATTTGACGGCCAGCCGGGGTTCTAAAGCCGGGTAAGTTTTAACGACCTCGTTTGTAGCGTAAACTTTTCCGGTAATGGTCGAGGTATAAGGCCCTAATTGATTGAATAAAGCGCCGCGCAGACCAATATTAAAACTCAGCGCCTTCGACGCTTTAAAATCGTCGCCAACATAAATAGCAGATTCATGCGCAAATTGAGGCGATAAGTTATTGGAGAAAGTCTGATCTCCGTTGGTGGCTGAAATGATATTCGGCGTTAACCGATGGTAGGTATAATTAACGCCAAATTTTATGGAGTTCCGGTAATCCGGGTAGTAGTCAAAATCTGCTTTAGCGTTCCAGTCGCGGATGCCTGAAAAAGCTTTAAACACAAAATCTCCCTGTCCGCCGCCCGCCGTAAAATCATAATCATTATAAATCCCGGAAACGTTCATAAATAACTTCTGATCAAAAACGTGGTTCCAGCGGAGCGACGCCGTCGCGTTGCCGTAGGGCAGGTTAAAATTAAAGCCCTGTTCTTTGGAAACAAAGGCGAAGACGTCCCTACCAAAATAACCGCTTAAATAAAACCGATCCTTTTCAGAGAGTTTATAATTGATCTTCGCGTTCAGGTCGTAGAAATAATAATTGGATCCTGCAAATTTGGTCTGGTTAATGAACGGTTGCGCCAAATCCAGCGCGTAAGTCCTGCGGGCGGAGAAAATGAAAGAACTTTTGTCTTTTTCTATCGGGCCTTCCACCGTGAGGCGCGAAGCGATGAGACCAATCCCGCCTTCCACGCCGTATTCCTTATTGTTTCCTTCTTTCATTTGGATATCCACCACCGAAGAAAGCCTTCCCCCATACTGCGCGGGCATGGCCCCTTTGATGAGCGTTGTATTTTTAATAGCGTCCGAGTTGAACACAGAAAAGAAACCCAGCAAATGTCCGGGATTGTAAACGACCGCTTCGTCCAGCAAAACCAGGTTTTGATCCGGGCCGCCGCCCCGCACGTAAAACCCCGCCTGACCCTCGTTGCCTTTCACGCCGGGCAGGAGTTGCAGAGTTTTCAAAATATCTACTTCGCCCGCCAGCGCGGGCAGTTTTTTAACGCTTTCAATGGATAAGGCGACCGTACCCATCTGCGTACCCTGCACGTTTTGCTCTTTTTCTCTGGCAGTCACCACGATTTCCTGAAGGGACAACCCGTCCGAAAGCGAAGCGTTCAGGGATTGATTCGCGCTTAGGTCCACTATTACCTCTTTATTTTGATAACCGATATAAGAAAAAATCAAGGTATATTTACCCTTAGACGTCGTCAGAGAATAAAACCCGTAGTTATTAGAAACCGTTCCGACAGAGGGATTATCTTTACTGGAAACAGTAGCTCCAATGAGCGTTTCATCGGTTCGCCCGTCCTTAATATAACCGGAGATCGTAAAATTCTGGGCGTCGAGTAAAAATGGAAAGAAAAAAATGGTAAGAAAATAAGATAGCGCGCGCGTAAAATTACGTATCCGCATAAGGATATTTCTTTCGTGGTGGGTGATGAATAGCGCTGTTTAAATAGAAATTAAGAAAAAAAGTTGAAAAAGTAACCGTTAAAAAATTTTCTTGTTCTTCTCTTTGAAAATTCTGGTTGTTCAATCGTTTTAAAACCAGGTAGCCTGCGGCGCTAAAGAATGGAGCTTTTGACTTGCGCCGTTAAATTAATAAAAAGTATTTTTGCTATTTATTTAATGATTTCTTCACTTTAGTAAGCTAAACATGAATCTGAAAAAACTAACCACTCTGCTTTTACTCGTTATTTCCGCGGTCGGCCTCTTTGCGCAAAGAACCATTACCGGAAAAGTTACCGACCATAAAGAAGCGCTCATCGGAGCGACCGTTTTAGTCAAGGGCGTCGGCAAAGGAACCGTCACCGACGCCAACGGCGCCTATTCCGTTGAATTACCCGGGGCAAACGGAACGCTAGTCTTTAGCTACGTGGGTTACGCGTCCAAAGAAGTCGCCGTTGGAACTTCGACTACCATCGACGTCGAGCTCGGAACGGGGTTGGAACTGGAAAACATCGTCGTCATTGGGTCTAGGAACGCTTCGAGAACCAAATTGGAAACTCCGGTTCCGGTTGACGTTATACCTTTAGCAAACGTCGTCAACGAAGTGGGGCAGGTCGATTTGAATCAAATCCTGACCTATGTAGCCCCATCTTTCCAATCTTCCCGTCAAACCGTCGCCGACGGGACGGATCACATTGATCCCGCTCAGTTGCGCGGTCTGGGGCCGGACCAGGTGTTGGTTTTGATCAACGGGAAAAGAAGACACCAGTCCGCGCTGGTAAATGTGAACGGAACGGTTAACCGCGGAACGGTGGGAACGGACTTAGCGGCCATACCGGCGGCTTCCATTGAACGGGTGGAAATCTTACGGGACGGCGCGGCTGCCCAATACGGCTCGGACGCCATCGCGGGCGTAATTAATATTGTGTTGAAAAAAACAACCGGACTACTCAATGTAAACGTTTCCGGAGGGGAATACATCACGACATATCCCAAAAATTACGCATTGTATACCTTGCCGACAATCAACGGCGTCGCCAACCCGAACTTGGGAAAAGACCCGAACGTAAAAGTAACCGACGGCGGAACAGTCCAGCTAAGCGCTAATTATGGAATTAAACTCAACGACAAAGGTTATATAAATTTTACCGGCGAATATATCAATCGCGCTGCTACCAATCGAACAGGTACCTATGCCGGGCAGATTTATAATAAAAACGGCGCGAAACAAATCGTCGACGATTCAATCATGCAGGCGCGGGGCTTAACCAGGAATTCTTTTGATATGGCCGTCGGACAATCGGCCATTAAAAGCGGGGGCGTTATTTACAACGGCGCCTACCAGCTTGGCGGCGGATGGGAACTCTATTCTTTTGGCCAGTATAACAACAAACACGGTAAAGCGGCCGGTTTATATCGCTTCCCGACGGGCGGTTCAAGCAGCCCGATCCCGGCGTCTGTGTACGCCCTTCCCAATTTTCCTTATCAGAACGGTTTTTTGCCTTATATTAACAGCAATATCACCGATATTTCCGCAGCTGTTGGTTTACGCGGTAAATGGAATGGATGGGACGTGGACCTAAGCAATGCATACGGAAAAAATACTTTCGATTTCAGCGTCACCAACAGCATCAATTATTCGCAGGCCTTTACCCAGATTCAAACGGAATTCGACGCAGGCGGCCTCAATTTTTCCCAAAATACGGTCAACCTGGATTTTTCCAGAAATTATCCGGTACTCGGCGGTTTAAACGTGGCTTTTGGCGGAGAATATAGAATCGACCAGTTTGGTATTACCGCCGGCGAAACTAATTCCTGGCAAAATGCGGACGTTACTAAAAATGTAGCTGCCGGCGCGCAGGTTTTCCCCGGATTTCGCCCTTCCAATGCGGGCTCCTTTTCCAGAAACAACGAAGCGGTCTACCTTGATCTTGAGCAAGATTTCTCTAAATCCTTTTTAGTGGAAGGCGCGCTAAGGTTTGAAAATTATTCGGACTTTGGAAGTACCGTAAACTATAAAATAGCTTCGAGATATAAAATTTCGGATAATTTTACCCTCCGGGGTTCCGTCAGCACGGGATTCCGCGCTCCCTCGATGCAACAAAAATATTACGCTAAAACCAATACATTATTCATTTCTCAGAATGGCGCCCTGGTTCCCGCCGAAAGCGGCACGTTCACCAACGTCAGCCCCTTAGCGCAAATTTTGGGTATTCCAACGCTGAAGGAAGAAACTTCTCAAAATTATACCATTGGAGCGACCGCGCGGTTCGGCGGCAATTTTGACCTGTCGGTCGATTATTACCAGATCAATATTTTTAACCGCATCGTGTTGACCAACAACTTCTCTGGAACGGCGGGCAGCGCCATAGATTCTATTCTGAAAGCCAACGGCGCTACGACGGCTAACTTTTTTACCAACGCCATCGACACGAAATCCAACGGCGTAGAAGCGGTTTTAAACTATCATACCAGATTCAGCGATAATCAGGATTTTAGAGCGGTTTTAGCGGCTACCTTTATCAACAACGAGGTCGTCAAAGGGTCCGACGGTAAAGCGCTGATACACGCTTCCGATATTTTAATTAAAAATAACCAATTGGGAAATTATTTTAGCCGCGAAGACCAGGCGCGCATTGAAGTGGAAAACCCCGCCAATAAAGCCAGCCTGACGCTTAATTATAAGATCGGCGACTTTGGCGTCATGCTGCGGGAAACCTATTTTGGAAAAGTGATCTATCTGGACCCGTCCATCAATCCAAACGATCCTGCTACTTTTCCAGTCAACTCATACACTGGCGCTAAAGAAACGCTTGATCAGGAATTTTCTCCTAAAGGCGTTACCGACCTGACTCTTAACTACCAAATATTGAAACAACTGAACGTTTCTATCGGCGGAAATAACATTTTTGATAATTACCAGGACGCGCATACCAATTATGCCAATACCAGTTTCGGCCGGTTCATTTATTCCCGTCGCGTCGAGCAAATGGGTTTTGCCGGCGCTTATTGGTTCGCCCGTCTGAGGTTTGATTTGAAATAAGTAATCTATCAGCCATGAGCCGTCAGCTATCAGCTATAAGTTATTGATGTCCAAAAAACTAAAGCTGATAGCTGAAAGCTGATAGCTGAAAGCTGATAGCTGAAGGCTAATTAGTCCTCAGCGGGCTCCCACAATTCGATCTTATTTCCCTCAGGATCAAGTATATGAACAAATTTGCCGTATTCAGAATTTTGAACATCGTCAACGATCTCAACGTCTTCTTTTTTCAATTCCTCTACCAGCGCTACCAGGTTTTCCACGCGATAATTGATCATAAAATCTTTAGTCGAAGGCTTAAAATAATCGCTCCCTTCTCTCATCACGCTCCAGGCCGTTGATCCTTTTTTATCGGGCTCCTCCGCGTACCGCCATTCGAAGCTGGTTCCCCATTGCTCGGCTTGTATCCCTAAATGATCGTTATACCATTTTCTAATGGCGTCCGGGTCTTTGCTATTAAAAAATATGCCTCCCAGTCCGGTTACTCTTTTCATACTAAAATCAATTTATTAGTTTGCGATAAAATCCTGATAAATAATAGACGGATCAATGCTGGATGGTAACGGCCCAAAATGTCCTAATTTTAACTCCGCCATGCTCCTGCCCGCTTTTGCGGCGTCTTCAATCGCATGACCGTCCAGACGCGCCGTCAGATAACCCGACCAAAAAGCGTCGCCGGCCCCGGTAGTATCTTTCACCTCCACTTTGCGCGCCGACACAAAAAACCGGTTTTCCGGATCGCCAACTTTACAGCCGTCGGAGCCAAGCGTAATACAAACTTCTTTGGCGCCTATTTTTAAATAAAAATCAATCGCTTCATCCGGTTCAGACAACGGCCTGTTATACAAACGCTCCCAATCCACTTCGCTGGATTTAATAAATGCGCCCATCCCGGCATAGCTGGCGACGATGCGGCGCGCTTCTGCCTGATCGGGCCAGATTTTTTGCGCATAATTCACGTCGATGCTCAGTCGGGCGCCCAATTGAACGGCTCGCTTTGCCGCGCTCAATATGTTTTTTTGTGCGGGCTGTCTGCTTAAAGCGAAACAGGTCGTATGAAAAATCTTTACCTGTTGAAGCAATTCGTCGGTAAAAATTTCGGCCTCAATTTCGCAGTCCGCTCCGCGATACGCTTCAAAACCGGAAACATTTTTAGAGCGCGTTACAAGGATCAAAGTTGTGGATTGCGTTGACAAGCCAATCGTATCAACGGCCAAGCCTAAATTTTTTACATATCGAAGCAAGTAACTACCCATTTCGTCGTTTCCCACGGCGGCGACCAGTTGGCTGTGTTTCCCCAGCCTTTTCATATTCATACACAAATTTGCAGGGCTGCCTCCTGGAAGTCGTTTAAAAAGTTCCGCCTCGTACATGGTTTCTGCAAAGTCGGCGCTGATCATATCGATCAATAATTCCCCGCAACTTAAAAGATCAATTGTTTTTATATCTGACATTTCCTCCCGTAATGATTAACTAATTCCAATTTTTATTCAGGTTTTAAAGCTATATAAAGCGCCTGCTCAAACAGTTCTGCTGCGCAAGGCCAAAATTATTATTTTTGCGCTGCTTTAAGTGCCTTTAAATACATAGATTTTGAAACCTATAGAAATAATTCCTTTAAAAGAAGTCGTTGGCCACGACCGGTATGACGATGTGTATGAAGAATTTGGGGGTACCGATCCTCATGTCGTATCAAAAGTCGAGCCGTCAGGCAACGCCTGGATCATTTATTGCCATAATCAGACCGCTTTAAAAATTGAAGCTTTATCCGACCGGGTCATCCGTTTTCGGTATAGCCTGAATGGAAAATTTGACGATGATTACTCTTATGCCGTCGATAGGGAAGCCGTCCTTTCTTTTGATTCTCATAAAAACGGACGCTTTCTTGAGTTATCTGAAAAACAATCGGAGTATATATTCTCAAACGCCCGTATGATCATTACGGTCCAAAAAGATAATCAGCGGGTCAATATCTTCAATACCAATAAACAAATTATTTGCGCCGAACCGGACGAATTGACCGGCGGTTTTTATGCTCGCCGGACTTTAATGAAGGGCGTCCAACAGGTAAAAATGACCAAATCCCGTCAGCCGGACGAGCGCTTTTTTGGCTTGGGCGACAAAGCCTGCGCCTTGAATCTGGCGGGCAAAAAAATGGAGAACTGGACGACCGACGCTTACGCTTATGAAGCCAATACCGATCCTTTGTATAAAAGCGTTCCTTTTTATTACGGCTTACATGACGGAAGGGCCTATGGAATATTTTTCGATAACACTTATCGGACGACGTTTGATTTCGACTCCCTTGATACCGGCGAAGTCAGTTTTGAAGCCGTCGGCGGCGAGATGAATTATTATTTTATCGATGGCCCTGCGTTAACCGACGTAGCCAGAAGGTACGCGTTACTGACGGGAACGCCGGCGTTGCCTCCGTTATGGGCGTTGGGTTTTCATCAATGCCGTTGGTCCTATTATCCGGAAATAAAGGTTTTGGAGTTGGCAAAAACTTTCCGCGAATATCAAATTCCCTGCGACGCCATATATCTGGATATAGATTACATGGACCGTTTTCAATGCTTCACATGGGATAAAAATCATTTTCCCGACCCGCCCGGCATGATTCGCGCTTTGAAAAAAGCCAGTTTTCAAACGGTCGTTATGATCGACCCGGGTATTAAAGAAGATCCCGAATATGACGTCTACAGCGCCGGCGTGCGGGAAGACGCCTTTTGCAAAGACGCTGACGGCGACGTTTTCGTAGGCCAGGTATGGCCGGGCGCCTGCGTTTTTCCGGATTTTACGAATCCGGCGGTTAGAACCTGGTGGGGCGGATTATATAAAAAAATGTATGCCGAAGAAGGCGTTTCCGGATTTTGGAACGACATGAACGAACCGGCCAATTTTAAAATATTGTCCAAAACCATTCCTGAAACCGTCCGGCACGATTACGATGGCCGTCCCTGTTCTCATAAAAAAGCTCATAATATTTACGGTCTGGCAATGACCCGCGCGACTGCGGAAGGTCTCCTGCGCCTGAACCCTGAAAAACGCCCTTTCCTGCTAACGCGGGCGACCTATAGCGGCGGTCAAAAATATGCCGCCGTCTGGACCGGCGATAATGTGTCTTCCTGGGAACATTTGCAGATCGCCAACCGGCAAGTACAAAGACTAAGCATATCCGGTTTCTCTTTTGCGGGAAGCGATATTGGCGGCTTCGCCGATTATCCTACCGGAGAACTCATGGTCCGGTGGCTTCAGTTAGGTAGTTTCCATTTGTTTTTCAGGATCCATTCTATGGGCGCTAACGCCGCTGGAGACGCGGTCGTCGAAATGCAGCCATCTGACGTCGGGACCGATATGGATCGCTTGGATCAGGAACCCTGGTCTTTTGGCGAACCGTATACGTCGGCGGCCAGAAAAGCGGTGGAGTTGCGGTATCGTTTACTGCCTTATTTATATTCCTCCTTTTACGAACATACAAAAACAGGGACGCCCGTCATTCTTCCTTTGAGTTTTTACGATCAGACCGATCCCGAAGCGCTGGATGAAGAACGGGGCTTCATGGCAGGTAGGCATTTATTGGTCAGTCCGGTCATACATCCTGGCGTCGACGTCCAGTCCGTTTATTTGCCGGAAGGCGAATGGTATGATTATTATACCGATGCAAAATATACGGGTAAAAGCCGGATAGAGAAAAACGTGGATTTATGTACGATTCCGCTTTATGTAAAAGCGGGCGCCGCTATCCCGCATTATCCCGTCATGCAGCATACCGGGGAACGCGTCAGAGAAATCTTAGAAATAAAAATTTACTACTCCGATAAAATTGAAGAAAGTATTATATATGAAGATCAGGGAGATGGCTATGAATATTTGAAAAATCAACAAGATCAGGTTCCAGGCGTTTTTATTAGTGATGGAACAGAAAGCGGTCAATTTACAATAAGAAAAAAAGGCCGCTCATTTATTCTATCTCCCCTCCTTTTGATTAAACTTATCGGTTACCCCTATAAAGCGACGGAATGTATCTTAGATGGGAAAAACATATTATTTGCCATAAAAGGTGCTTACGTTGAAGTAATTATCCCGTCAGATTTTAACTCATTAATTTTCAGATAAGATTTTTATACTTACAGAATTTTTAAGTCGCATTATACGATGATTTAACATTTCATATTTCATATTTCATATTTCATATTTCATATTTCCTTAACTTATTGTCCGCTATCCAGCCTGAATTTACCGTTATAATATTTTAAAATATTGACGTATTTATTCTCATATTTTACGGGCGCGGTAAAATTGTCGGTACCCCCTTGAAAAACAGGCGAGAAATTGAAAGAAGTATGTAATACTTTTTCAGGGTCGCGGTCAAGATAGAAAGCAAATTTAGTACCGTATTTTTTCAGCGCGTTGGCAAAATACCAGGTGCAATCGTAGCCCAAGTAAGAATCAAAATTAGGTAGTTTACCAAATCTATCGACAAATTTTCTTTTGAAATCCATGACTTCCGGGGCGTCCTGATCGACATACGTGGAACTGCTGATATGTACGTTCAAACGTTCGAAGCGCGATCCCATACCGCTCATATCCATCCATTGAGGCATGCCGTAAACGATGACGTTTTTCCGGTTAAGCGAAGCGTCCAGTTTTTTTAACAGCGCCGTTACAAAGGGTTCGTTCCAGGAAGGCACGATAAAAACGGTTGGATTCTGCGCGTTGATATAAGGCGAGGGATCGATATTGGCCTCGTCGTCGACCGTCCATTCCGCAAAATGAATGCTATGGGACGATTTCTCCATCAGGTTATTGGCGTCTTGAAAAACCTTAAATCGCGCCGGTTCGTTATCCTGCGTGCGGCTGACCAAAACGATTTGTTCCGGGCGGTAGGCGGCGCGAACGTGGCGCGTGATCGCTTCGCAATGCGTTTTAAAACTTGGTTTTACCTGTATAAAATTTGGATTGGAACCCAACAGATCTCCAGTGGGTTGATAAGGAGAAATTACGGCAATTCCACTGGAGGTCGAGAAACCTGCGGCGGTAGGAATATTTTCTTTTTCTACAGGACCAATAACCATATCTGCATGAGCGACCTCGAAGCGGCTCAATAAATTAGTAAAATCTGTTTTAGAATCCAGCGCCGTGACTGTCAGGTTGACGTCGCCATGCGACAGCGAGTCCAGCGCGACTTTTGCCCCGGCGTAAAAGTCCAAAGCAAAAGCGGATCTTGGGTACAGTGAATCCGGCGAATATTTCTCCAGGTAAAAAGGCAAAAGTAGCGCGATTTTATAGGACGCCTTCAAATCCATACCCGGTTCCGGAACCTGGCTGATCGGGTTTCCTTTGTCGTCCAGCATAACGCCGCCATTAGCGTTCCCGGTTGTAGAAGGAGTTGTATTTGGAGTTCCTGAAGAAAAAATAGGCGGCCTGGCGTTCGGGTTATCTTTCCATTGGACCGTATCCACGCCATTACTCCCAATCCGGTTGGCCGGAGGGTAATTGTTCCGGTTATTAGCGCCGGAATTATTACCCGCGCTTCTGGTCGTTCCGCAGGAGCCCGTTATAAACGCTGGCAGAATAAGGGTTCCAAAGTACCAAAAAAAATTAAATCTATTCGTTTTCATAGCAAGTTGATTTAAAAAAAGCGTTTCATATAAATTGATTTCTTACTCCCATTCAATGGTTGCGGGCGGCTTCGTGCTAATATCGTAGACTACGCGGTTAATTCCTTTGACATGATTAATAATGTCTGTCGAAACGTCGGCAAGGAATTCATAAGGCAAACGGCTCCATTCAGCGGTCATCCCGTCCGTCGAACTGACGGCCCGTAAGGCGATGGTTTGCTCGTATGTCCGCTCGTCGCCCATTACGCCCACGGATTGAACCGGTAAAAGAATCGCGCCCGCCTGCCAGGTCGTATCATATAAACCCGCTTTTTTTAATAAAGTTATAAAGATATGGTCCGCTTCCTGCGCCATAGCGATTTTTTCGGGTGTGATCTCGCCCAAAATGCGAATGGCCAGGCCAGGCCCCGGGAAAGGATGACGGTACAGAATGTTCTCCGCCAGACCCAGCTCCTTTCCTACCCTGCGCACTTCGTCTTTGAACAACGCGCGCAAAGGCTCGATTATTTTAAGTTTCAAAATATCCGGCAGTCCGCCCACGTTGTGATGTGATTTAATGGTCGCCGATGGCCCGTGAACGGAGACGGATTCGATCACGTCGGGATAAATCGTTCCCTGCGCCAGCCAGTTTACTTCTTTATGCTTAATCGCTTCTTCTTCAAATACTTCAATAAATGCCCTGCCGATGGTTTTTCGCTTTTCTTCGGGCGCTGTTTTTCCTTTAAGCGCGGTCAAAAATCGTTCTTTTGCATTGACGCCCGTAATATTCAACCCCATATCTTTATAGGAATGGAGCACGTCTTCAAATTCGTTCTTACGAAGCAGTCCATTATCGATGAAAAAACAATGCAGCCGTTTCCCTATCGCTTTATGGAGCAGCAAAGCGGCGACGCTGGAATCCACCCCGCCCGATAAGGCCAGCAATACTTCTTCGTTTCCGACTTCTTGCCTGATTTCTGCAATCGTTTGTTCGACAAAAGAAGCCGGCGTCCAGTCGCCTTTACAGCCTGCTATGTGAACAACAAAGTTTTTTAACAATTTCAGTCCGTCCAACGAATGCGTTACCTCCGGATGGAACTGAATGGCGTACAACTCTTTTTCGCTCTTAGACGTTTTTGTTTTTTTAAACGCGGCGGCGGCCACGTCGCCCGTTCCAGCCAATAGTTCGAATCCTTCCGGCAAACGGACAATGGTGTCGCTGTGCGACATCCAAACCTGAGAACCCGCTTTAATTCCTTTAAATAATTTATCTTTTTGGTGCATTACGCTCAAAAGCGTTTTCCCGTATTCTCTCTTTTGAGATTGTTCTACGGCTCCTCCGTAATATTGAGCTACGTATTGGGCGCCGTAACAAATCGATAAAATGGGCTTTTTACCTACCAGCGCAGACAAGTCTACTTGCAGCGCCTGTTCGTCGCGAACAGAAAAAGGGCTGCCGGAAAGAATGATACCTTTTATGCTGTCGTCAAGTTTGGGAATCTTATTATAGGGAATAATTTCCGAATAAACGTTCAGCTCCCGGATGCGGCGGGCAATGAGCTGCGTATATTGGGATCCAAAATCTAAAATTAGTATTTTTTCAGTCATACCCGCAAATATAGCCATAAATTGAAAACTGCGGGAAAGAATTGACGTAGACGCAAAAACGCTCAGCCGTTTATCTGTTTTCGGCTGATTTTAATAAAGACAAATGAATTGTCGTAACCTGGGCGGACGTCTCCGACGCTTCTACGTTGTAAATTACAAAATCCGAACGTCTTATTTTTTCCTGCTCGGATAGTTGTGCGTTCATGCGACGCTCTATTTCTTCTATAGTAATATGATCCCTTTGTTGAATGCGTTGACGTCGCAAAGCTAACGGCGCAAAAACCGAGATAATTTGATCCAGGTAACGGTCTAACCCTGTTTCAAAAATTAACGCCGATTCTTTGATTATATAGGGGGCGCCAGTTTGCGCTTTTTCCCAGGTCAGGCTGTCTTTCAAAACGGCCGGATGAACGACGGCATTTAAAGCTGTTAGTTTGTCTTTATCCTTAAAAACAATTTCGCCGATCCATTTTCTGTTCAAAGCGCCCTCGGCTAAATACGCTTCAGCGCCAAAAATAGCTTTTATTTGTTCGATCAACCCCCGGTTTTCAACCATCAGCCGTTTGGCCTCGTCGTCGGAATAATACACCGGAATGCCCAATGCCTCAAATAATTTACATACGGAGGTTTTTCCGCTTCCTATCCCGCCTGTGACGCCGACCGCCAAAGGACCGCTGGAATGACCGCGAATCCTTATTACCTTTCCAGATGCGGCAAGTAAAATATTTATAGCGGCGTCTTTTTTATTTAGCGGCATATCTGGGGCTTTTCTTCGGCAGGTCAACGTTCTGTGTTAACTTTGAACGCAAATATCGGTATTTTTTAAATGCGGCAAAAACTACTTTTAGGATGTTAAAATTTTCGCCCGGGATTCAACTTCTTCTATTTATTGGATGTATGAACTTATCTTTTTCTGGATTTAGCCAACGCGAAACTTCGTCGTTGTTAATCGGCGGCTGGAAATTTCAACCCGCTTTTTGGCCCCTGGTCAAAGATAGCGCCGCGTTGGGTCTACTTATAAAAAATCAATGGTACAATATCCAGG
>JBBRMZ010000009.1:0-44041 GCA_038230555.1 Chitinophagales bacterium | reverse complement strand
GCAATGATGTGCGACAGCGTGGTTTTTCCCAAACCCGGGGGTCCGTGCAGCAGCACGTGATCGAGCGCTTCACCCCGCTTTTTAGCGGCGGCAATAAATACTTTCAGGTTTTCAACTATTTTGGGTTGTCCGCTAAAGTCCTCCAACGCCTTGGGCCGCAGCGCCCGTTCGATCAGGACGTCGTCTGGGGTGTTGTTTTTTCCGGCGGGGTCTATATTTGGATTAGGCATAACAAGTCGTCTGAATCAGGATTTACCGGATTTTAGGATTTACCGGATGCGGAGCTCAAAGTTTTATATTTATGTACATAATTAGCCTCAAATGTAGATAAAATATTTTGTTTTAAAAGTGAGCGGGTTGATTTGAAGTCAAAATAAATATGGATTTTGAAATTGTTATTGCTACTTTTGCGGAGTTTTTCCAGCAAAATGTTCAAAATATGGATCGTTTCTGTACAAAAATAAAAAGAAAATTAAGACGCCCGGATTAGAACCATTCAAGCGAATACCGTTCAACGACGCTGAACAAATAGAAAATAATCCCTCTCCGCGAAGCGTCGTTCTACCTATTTACCATTCACAATTTACCATTTACCATTCACAATTTACCATTCACAATGAGCGGAACTAAAATAACCATCAAAAACGGGAAACTGAAAGTACCGAACGATCCGATTATTCCTTTTATT
This sequence comes from Chitinophagales bacterium, assembly GCA_038230555.1. GTDB lineage: Bacteria > Bacteroidota > Bacteroidia > Chitinophagales > Saprospiraceae > JAAFJT01. The sequence continues at coordinate 43,353 of JBBRMZ010000009.1, read as the reverse complement.
GAAGGAGACGGCACGGGACCGGATATTTGGCGGGCGTCGGTGCGCGTGTTCGACGCGGCGGTAGAAAAAGCCTTTAAAGGCAAAAAGAAAATCGAGTGGAAAGAAGTCCTGGCCGGCCAAAAGGCTTTTGACGCGACCGAAAACTGGCTGCCGGAAGAAACCGTTAAAGCCATCGACGAATATTTGGTCGCCATAAAAGGCCCGTTAACGACGCCGATCGGCGGCGGAATCCGCTCTTTGAACGTCGCTTTGCGTCAGCAACTCGATTTATATGTTTGTTTGCGCCCTGTGCGTTATTTTGCAGGCGTACCTTCGCCGGTAAAGCGCCCGGAAGATGTGGACATGGTTATTTTCCGCGAGAACACCGAGGATATATATGCCGGCATTGAAGCGGAGGCTGGAACCGAAAAAGCGGACGCTTTCCTGAAATTCATTAAGAAAAACTATCCGAAGGATTTTGAAAAGATCCGCTTCGGGACTTCTCAAAAAGTAGCGCAATATACCAAACAGGCAAAAGTAGAAGCCGAAAAAGACGTCATGGTGGCCATCGGTATCAAACCGGTATCAAAAACTGGCACAGAAAGACTAATGCGCGCCGCCGTGGAATACGCGATCGAGCACAAACGGAAATCCGTGACCATTGTTCATAAGGGGAATATTATGAAATATACGGAAGGCGGTTTCAAGACCTGGAGTTACGGGGTGGCCGAAAAAGAATTTGGAGATAAAGTTTATACGTGGTCTCAATATGATCGAACTAAAGCGGCTTCTAACGCCGAAGCTGCGGACGCCGAGCAAAAAGCGGCGCTGGCTGCCGGTAAAATTCTTGTAAAAGACGCCATCGCAGATATTGCATTACAGCAGGTATTGACCCGCCCTACCGATTTTGACGTAGTGGCGACGCTTAATCTCAACGGCGATTATTTGTCGGACGCTTTAGCGGCGCAGGTCGGAGGCATCGGTATAGCGCCGGGGGCAAACATCAACTACGTAACCGGTCACGCTTTATTTGAAGCGACGCACGGTACGGCGCCTAAATATGCCAATCTGGATGTGGTGAATCCAAGTTCGGTGATCCTGTCGGGCGTAATGATGTTTGAATATATGGGCTGGAACCAGGTTGCGGATATGATCACGGCGGGTATGGAAAAATCCATTGCCAATAAACGGGTGACCTACGATTTCGAGCGATTGATGGAAGGCGCGACTAAACTGAAATGCTCGGAATTTGCGGATGAGATCATTAAAAACTTAGTTTAATGATGAATGATGGATGATGAAATATTTAGCGTGTTGATCGCTTTTCTGAAATAAAGAAATGGGTATTTGGAATTATTTTCCGGATACCCGTTTTATTTTAAAAAGAAAAATCCCGTCTCCCAGGGGGCGACGAGATTTTATACTTATACATATACTTACCAGAGTTGGGAATTATGCGGAAAATGAAGTTCCGCATCCGCAGGTTTCTTTCGCATTCGGATTATTGAAAGTGAAACCGCGATTATTCAGTCCATCTAAGAAATCAATTTCCATGCCAAGCAGGTAAATCGCATGAGCTTTTTTCATCACAACAGGCATTCCATTGATTTCAAACCGCTGATCGTCCTCTTTTTGAGCGTCAAAACCCAATACATACGAAAAGCCCGAACATCCGCCGCCTTTTACGCCAACACGCAGCGCATATTCAGCCGGAATATGTTGTTCCGTCCGAATGTGATTGAGTTGCCTGATTGCGCCTTCTGTCAACTGGACAGGGGCAACGGCGATATTTTCCAGAATAGCTTCCATGATTTCAAAGTTTAAACGCAGCGTACAAAAATAAATTATAAGTATTACATATTTATAATTATTCCGGTCGGCAAAGATAGGATGTTTTTAAAATAATATTCGTTTTTGCCGCCAATACCGGAATAAATAATAATCTGCACTTTCAACAAACAGAGCGGCGCGATAGTTCAGCCGGGTTTTTTCAAAAAAACCTCCTTTTAGAACCAAATATTTATCAACTTTGCGGCTTTAAGCGATCTTAGGAAAACGAACGGCCTTTATGGAAAATCATTTTTGGGAATTACTGCTGCTTATAGTCGTCGTATCGGGATTGTTCGCGCTCGCCGGGTTTTTTCTAATTCAACAATTTTGGAAAAAAAAGTGGACGCACGCGTCCGGCTTAATACAGTTGGAACTTCAGGCGTCCAATAAAAACGCCACTTTATCGCTCAAATTGCAGGCATACGAGCGCTTCATGCTTTTATGCGAACGGCTTTCGCTGCTCCAGTTAATCGTCCGGCTACAACCTCAAAACCCAACCGCCAAAGAATTGCAATGGGCGACGATGCTGGCCATACAGCAGGAATTCGAGCACAATATTACGCAACGGTTGTATATTTCTGAAAGCCTATGGAAAATAATTACTCTGGCCAAAGATAACGCCCTGCGAACGGTGCAGGCGTCCGCAGAAAAAACGCCGCCAGACGCGCCGAGCTCTGAGTTGGCAAAAAACGTCTACGCGCTCATCCAGGAACAAGGCGTCGACCCCCTGGAAACAGCCCAGGCCGCCATCAGGGAGGAAATCAAAACCGTCATATTTTAATGATGAATTACATGAGTTGCTTTTAATCAATAAATTGCGGCTAATAGCTAACGGCTAAAAGCTAATTGCTAAAATAGAACATGGGGAGTATAGTTGCAATTGTCGGAAGACCGAATGTGGGAAAATCCACTTTATATAATCGCTTGGTAGGTAAGCGGGACGCTATTATCGACGACGTTTCGGGAGTAACGCGCGACCGTAAATACGGGTCGGCTGAATGGAACGGGAAACATTTTACGGCGGTAGACACAGGCGGGTTTGTGGAAGGCTCCAACGACGTATTTGAAGCCGCTATTCGCTCGCAGGTGAAAGTCGCTATTGAAGAGGCCAGTATTATACTTTTTATGGTCGACGTGACGACCGGCGTGACCGATTTGGACTTCCAGGTGGCGGATATGCTGCGACGCGTTCAGAAAGAAGTTTTTCTGATTGTGAACAAGGTCGATAATAATCAGCGCTTACTGGAGGCCAACGAGTTTTGGGGTATGGGCTTCGAACAAACTTTTTTCTTATCGGCGGCGAGCGGTAGCGGAACGGGCGAAATACTGGACGCCGTAGCCGAAAGATTGGAACCCGACGAAACAGAAGAATCGGATCTTCCAAAAATAGCCATCCTGGGCCAGCCCAATGTAGGAAAATCTTCCATGATCAACGCGCTTTTAGGCGAGGAGCGGAATATTGTTACCGATATTGCCGGCACTACCCGCGACCCGACCCATGCGCATTATAAGAAATTTGATAAAGAATTTCTACTGATCGATACCGCCGGGATGCGCAAGAAAGCCAAAGTACATGAAGACCTTGAGTTTTATTCCGTCATGCGCGCCATCAACGCTTTGGAAGAATGCGACGTTTGTTTGTTAATGATCGACGCGCGCTCCGGTCTGGAAAACCAGGATCTGTCCATTTTCAAATTGGCCAGGGATCGGAATAAAGGGATTGTGCTGGTCGTCAACAAATGGGATTTGGTGACGGTGAAAGACACGAACACCATTCGCGATTATGAAGTAAAGCTCAAAGAACGGCTGGCGCCTTTCGACGACGTTCCGATCATTTTTACTTCCGTACTGGATAAGCAACGAATTTTCCGGGTAGTAGAAGTGGCGTTGGAGGTTGCGGGAAACCGCCGTCAAAAAATCAAGACCAACGTGCTGAATGATTTTTTGGAAGAAGCGCTGGCGAAGGTACAGCCGCCTACTCACCGCGGTCACCTGATAAAAATAAAATACGTCACTCAACTCCCGTTGTATTATCCGGCCTTCGCTTATTTTTGCAACCATCCGCACCACGTCAAGGAGAGCTATAAACAATATTTGGAAAATCAGATGCGCGAAAAATTCAACTTTAGCGGCGTTCCTATCAGTTTGTTCTTCAGAGAAAAGTAAACTATAATCCTAAAATATTACGTTTGTGCCATTCTTAGAAACTTCGATCCCGGGACTGATCATTTTTGAACCACAGATATGGGGCGATCCCCGAGGTTACTTTTATGAAAGTTATCACCAGAAAACTTTTAGGGAGGCCGGAATCAACGATACTTTTGTGCAGGATAACCAGGCGCGCTCCACGCGGGGCGTTTTGCGCGGTCTACATTACCAATTTGGGCCTTTTGCCCAGTCTAAATTAGTGAGGGTAACAGAAGGCGAAGTGTTGGACGTCGTCGTCGATATTCGCGAAGCGTCCCCCGCTTACGGGAAGTGGCTGAGTTTTCGTCTAAGCGCTGAAAACAAGCGGCAACTCTTCGTGCCGCGCTGTTTTGCGCACGTCTACGTCGTATTGAGCGATACGGCGGAATTTTTCTATAAATGCGATAATTTTTATTCCAAAGGGCACGAAGGCAGCATTGCGTTTGACGATCCGCATTTAAAAATTGACTGGCAAATAGATCTAAAAGAAACGGCGCTATCGGATAAAGATTTGAAGAATCCCAGGTTTGGCGAGCATATCCGGTTTTTTTGAGTATCATTTATCCCTAATAACTTATAACTCAAAAAGAAAAATGGATATTAAAACGATTTTGGTAGTAGGGGCTAAGGGGCAGTTGGGGAATGAATTGAGGTATTTGTCTTTCAGGTTTAGCGGAACTTTTCAATTTATCTACGTGGATAAGGAAGAACTGGACATTACGCAACCGGCGCTGGTCAACCGTTTTTTCAACAATAATAAAATAGATTATTGTATCAACTGCGCCGCTTATACGGCCGTGGATAAAGCGGAAACGGACGTCTCGAGCGCTAAAAAAATCAACGTAACGGCAGTGAAAACGCTGGCGAAAGCATGCCAGACACACGGCGCGGCGCTGATCCAGATCTCTACTGATTATGTCTATCATAACCGGCAAAATGTGCCTTTCAAAGAAGACGATCCGACCAGTCCGAAAAGTGTGTACGCTAAAACTAAACTGGAAGGAGAGAAGACGGCGCAAAAATATCAACCGCTGACCATGATCGTTCGTACTTCCTGGTTATACTCTACTTACGGTCATAATTTTGTGCGTACCATGCTCCGTCTGGGCGCCGAAAGACCGGAAATTAGCGTGGTGTTCGATCAAATCGGAACGCCGACCTATGCGCGGGATTTGGCGCTCGACCTGCTGCTTATACTGCAAAAAGTAGCGACCGGAGAAAAAGACGCCGAATCGCTCAAAGGAATTTATCACTACAGCAACGAAGGCGTGACTTCATGGTATGATTTTGCGGCGTCCATTTTTAAAATCAGGGGATTAAACTGTAAAGTCAACCCCATCGAAACCAGCGCTTATCCAACTCCGGCAGCGCGCCCTCCGTTCAGCGTATTGAACAAAGCGAAAATTAAGAAAACCTTCGGTATAGAAGTTCCTCATTGGGAAGACGCGCTGACCCGTTGCCTGAAAGAAATGTAGACGCCGCTTTTATTTGTTTGCGGCAGCGACGGGATTAAATTCCTTATCGCAATAATTCACACCCAGATATTTAAGTCTTTTCAAGTGAACGCTCAACCGAGCCTTAAAATCAGGATAATTTTTTAGCTCTAACGGCGACCAGGCGACTTCCGCCAGCGCGCAGGCGCGCGGGTACGCCATATATTCTACCATATCGCCGTTGGTCAAATATTCGGTCCACAGATTTGCCTGGGCGCCTAATATGTGTTTAGCCTGCTCGGCGGTTAGCGAATCGGGCATGGGGTCGTAGGAATAGACTTTTTCCAGCGGAAGAAACCCGCCAATCGCAAGCGGTTCGACGGCAGGGTCGAACTGGTAATAATCCAGATAAACAAAGGTAGTCGGCGTCATAATAACGTCGTGGAGTTGGCGCGCGGCGGCGATACCTCCGTTGACGCCGCGCCAGGACATTACGGTAGCGTCCGGCGAGAGGCCGCCCTCAAGGATTTCGTCCCATCCGATCAGTCTTTTACCCCGGGCGTTTATATGGGCTTCCATTTTTTTAATTAGCCAGGTTTGTACCTCGTGCTCGTCTTTAAGTCCTTCCCTTTTGATCAGATCCTGAACAAAAGCGCTTTCCTTCCATGCCTTTTTAGGCGCCTCGTCTCCGCCGATGTGAACATATTTTCCGGGAAACAGGTCCATCACCTCGGTCAGGACGTCTTTCAGGAAATTGATCGTAGAATCGGTCGGGCAAAAAATGTCTTCAAAAACGCCCCAGGTGGTAGCCGCTTCGTATTTTTTTGTCGGATCGCAGGAGTATTCCGGATAGGCGGACAGGGCGGCGAGGGAATGACCGGGTAATTCGATCTCGGGAATGATGGTCACGTATTTTTCTTTAGCGTAGGCTACAACGTCTTTAATTTCCTGTTGAGTATAAAAACCGCCGTACGGCTTGCCGTCATATTGCGGATTGGCAGACTTTTTCCCAATCAAAGTCTCTTTCCGAATAGAGCCAACAGAGGTCAGTTTTGGATATTTTTTTATTTCGATCCGCCAGCCCTGATCTTCGGTCAGGTGCCAGTGGAAAGTATTCATTTTATGCAGCGCGATCAGATCAATGTATTTTTTGACAAAGGACGGCGGAAAGAAATGCCTGCCTACGTCGAGGTGCAGGCCGCGATAAGCAAAACGCGGCTCGTCGGATATGGAAACGCAGGGTATTTTCCAGCCCGCTTTTCTTTTTAAGGGATTAGGAGAAAAAACTTCAGGCGGTAATAATTGCAATAAAGATTGGACTGCATAAAAAATACCTTTTTCTCCGCCCGCAACGACGGTGATCTTGTCTGCGGCCACGTCCAGTTGATACCATTCGGATTCTTTCCCTCCCCTGACGTCGTCAGGTTTGAGTTGAAACAGGACGACATTTTTAGCGGGATAAGGGGAGTGGTCGTCTTTGATCTGGATATTTGTCCCGTCTACTTTTAATAAACGGTTGGTAAAAAACCGGGCTGTTTTTCTGACGGGCGCGTTTTTCTCCGGTATAACGAGTACGGTCTTAGAATTAACCGTAAAATCCCCTGTTTGCAGCGTTAATTTATTAGGCTGCGGAATAATACAAACGGTCGGAGGAACGAGCGTAGAATCGGCCGGTTTTGCGCCGACGCTGTTGTTGGGGGGATGGGATATAATGGTCTGGCTAAATAGGAGCAAAGGGAAAAAGGCGCTAAGAATAAAAAAAGCAAAAAACAATTTCATAAAGAGCGGTTTTGTTTAGTTAAAATGAATTGTGTAGACTTTTAAAAGAAAAACTACGCCTCCGGGATCTTACTTTACAAAGTTTACCGGAAAAGATTTAAGTCAAACAAAGATAAATAAATTGGAAGGCCGCGCTATTTTTATACCCGTTTTTTCACAAAAGAAGCTACATTTGTCAAAATTAAGCGCCCTGTTGCGCGAGTCTGTCTGAAAAGATCCGGCGCGCGTTAGATCGGACATGGAAATATCATTTAAATGAAGCGTTTTTCGATACTTCTACTACCTATTATAGTGTTGATCTTCACTATGTGTAAACAAAATTCGGGACGCCCGGACAACGGTTTGCAGGAAGTGCGGGTCGACCCAAAAATGAGCAACGCGGATATTATCCGTTCCCCCGCGTCTGCCGACCATCCGACCGATACGGTGAATGTGGCAAAAATGAGCTTCCAGGAAAAGATTTTTGATTTTGGAGAAGTCGAAGAAGGCGCCATTGTAAAACACGTATTTACATTTGTCAATACGGGTAAGACGCCTTTATTAATTTCCGACGCAAGTTCCAGTTGCGGCTGTACAATTCCAAGTTATAACAAAGCTAGTATCGCTCCCGGGCAGGGAGACGCTATCACCGTTCAATTTGATACAAAAAATAAAGCCGATCAGCAAAGCAAAGCCGTAAAAATATACGCGAACACTTATCCGTCTGAAAGTACGGTATATCTTAAAGGATATGTGAGGAAAAAATAATTGATGGTAAATGGTAAATGGTAAATTATTAATTATTAGGCGATTATATAAAATAAAACGGGCGGTTTCTCTTGATTCCTTTTGAATCGAAGAGAACCGATATACTTAACCAAATTAATTATCTGCGCTTTATCTAAAGGCGTGCAAAATGAAAGACTATGCAATCATCCGAAAGGTTGAAAAATATGTTTCCTATGGAGGCAGATATTCCGGTAGAATACCGGTTAGATACGCCGATCTATCAGCGGGATTATTTGCTGAACGGCCAGATCGTCCATTGGGACGGCCCCGTTCAGGAAGTTGTATCGCCTATCCTTATTCGCGACGGTGAAGAACTAAAAAAGAAAGTTGTTGGCAGTTATCCTTTAACGGGCGAAAAAGAAGCCTTGCAAGCGCTTGATTCGGCGACCGCCGCCTATAATAATGGTATGGGCGAATGGCCCACCATGTCGGTAGAAGGCAGAATAGGCTGTATAGAAAAATTTACCAAAATGATGATCGGCTACCGTAGTCAGGTCGTCAAATTGTTGATGTGGGAGATCGGAAAATCTCTGCCCGATTCCGAAAAAGAATTTGACCGGACGGTCGATTATATTTACGCCACTATAGACGCCTTAAAAGCGCTGGACCGTAAAAGTTCCGGTTTTGAAATACAGGAAGGCGTCATCGGGCAGATCCGCCGTTCGCCGTTAGGGGTGGTTTTGTGTATGGGCCCTTTTAATTACCCGCTCAACGAAACCTATACTATGTTAATTCCGGCCCTGATCATGGGGAACGTGGTATTATTTAAACCTCCGCGTCATGGCAGTTTATTACATTACCAGTTTTTGGACGCTTTTAAAACTTGTTTTCCAAAAGGCGTTTTGAACTCCATATACGGTCGGGGAGCGGTTGTGGTTCCGGCGCTAATGTCATCCGGGAAAGTAGACGTGTTGGCGCTGATCGGTTCTAGCCGCATGGCGGATAAACTGCAAAAAATGCATCCAAAAGTAAACCGGTTGAGATCGATCCTTAGCCTCGACGCTAAAAATGCAGGTATCGTTTTGAAGGACGCCGATCTGGAGGTAGCGGTGAAAGAGTGCGTGTTAGGGGCTTTGTCCTTTAACGGGCAGCGGTGTACGGCTTTAAAAATATTTTTTGTTCATTCGGCTATTGCCGACGCTTTTGTAGCTAAATTATCGGACGCGGTTTCGGCATTAAAACTCGGTATGCCGTGGGAAAAAGGAGTTCAAATAACGCCCGTGGCGGAGCCTGAAAAACCGCAATACCTGGCCGACGCCATGCAGGAAGCCGTTGAAAATGGCGGGCGGATCATGAATAAAGAAGGAAATACAGGGTTCGAGTCTTTTATATATCCAACCGTCGTTTATCCGGTAAACGATAAAATGAAATTATACCGTGAAGAACAGTTTGGCCCCGTGCTGCCAGTTATTCCGTTCGACGACATTCGAACGCCGATCGATTATTTGATCGAATCGAATCATGGTCAGCAGGTCAGCATTTTTGGGACGGATACCGAGCAAATTGGCCATTTGATCGATCACCTGGTGAACCAGGTCTCGAGAGTCAACGTAAATAGTCAATGCCAGCGCGGCCCGGACACATTTCCGTTTACCGGAAGGAAAGATTCTGCGCAGGGCACGCTGTCTATTTTTGACGCGTTAAGGTCTTTTTCTATCCGCACAGTAGTGGCGACCAAAGCGACGGCGGAGAATAAAAAGATATTCAACGCGATTGCCAACGAACATGAGTCTAATTTTTTATCCACGAAATTTCTTTTTTAAGTAGGAAAAACCGGGGGCAATGGAGGCCCGAGGTTCCGACTGTCAAATTTATGTAATCATTTATTAATATTTTTCACTATGTTTCTTTTGCAAATTGATCCGGCGCTGGCCAATATATTTTTAATGCTGGCTTTGTTTGGGGTCATGTTCTTCTTTTTTCTGCGTCCGCAAATGCAAAGACAAAAGCAGCAGGCCAGTTTTGGCGACTCCCTGGAGAAAGGGAAAGACATCGTCACCACGGGTGGAATTTTGGGACGAATAAATAAAATAGAGGGGCAGATCGTTACCTTACAAATTGCGCCGAACACTTTTATCCGCGTGACGCGCACCTCTATTTCGAGGGAGTTGACGGACGCCTTAGCGACGACGCTGAAAGATGAAGTTACCAACAAGGCTTGATATTCAGGAATTCCGACAATCGGACCGGGCTATACTGATGGCGTGCATTGGTATAGCCTTCTTTTTTTGGATACTGAATAAGTTGTCCCACGCTTACCGGAGCGCGCGACCCGTACAACTGGAATACCGGCTTCCTCCGGGGAAGGCATTTAGCGAGGAACCCGTTCGCGCGGTCAAAGCGATCATCCAGGGAAAAGGGTGGGATTTTATTCTCAATAAAAGGGCGGTTGTTCCGGTGGTCGTCAATGCGGACAATTACCAGGTAATACAATCTTATAAAATTCGCGACCGGGTGGCCGAACAACTGGGATTTGGCCCGGAATCGGTTGCAATGGATTTCGAAGAAATTAAACTGAAAGTAGAGGACGAAGTCACGAAAACTTTGCCCGTTAAAGTGAATGCAGACGTCGATTTTCACAAAGGATACGCTCTTTCGCGACCCATCGCAGCCAACCCCTCATCGGCGACGGTTTCCGGTCCAAAATCCATATTGGATACGCTCCAATTTATCGAAACAGACACGCTTCGTCTAAGTAAATTAAGGGAGGACGCCGTTCAAATTATTAAAATTGCAGAAAGACCGCTATTAAAATATTCGGTGAAGGAGACGGAGGCTAAACTTTTTGTAGAGCAATTTACTGAGAAATCTCTTTTCGTAACGCCTGTTATTCTCAATGCGCCCATGGCAATCCGCATTTTCCCTAATAAAATTAAAGTTACCTGCACGCTGGCTTTAAGCAGGTACGCAAACCTTGCCGCCGATCAGTTTGAAATTATCGTCGATTTTAAAGGAATGAGTTCCGGAATGTTGAATGCGACCAACATAGCGCCGATCAAGATGACGAAACAACCGGAAGGGATCCGGGAAGTAGATTTTACCCCTAAGTCGGTAGAATTCTTTTTTGAGAAAAATGGGTTGTAAAGGGTAAATGATAGTACTTTTTATTAGATAACCCCTTTCAATGGCCCACTGCGGGAAAATAGTTTATCCACTTTTTCTTTTACTTTTTTATCGGGAATAAGAGCCGGGGCATGCTGGGGTTTAATCCGGGCGTCGACGACGAGCGGGCCTTTGCAGCCCCAATGTTTGTGTTCGACAAAGCTACCGACGCCATGGACGTCGTGAGAAGGGTTCGTCCGTGTAAAAGTAGCCCATACAAAGTTATTGACAGAGGCGGCCATAAACGCGCTATCGTCGCAAAGGACAATTAAAGGAATTGAATCAAGAGCGACCCCCTCGAGGGAGCGGCAGAGGAATTCCGCTTGCTCATACCCTGTCTGCGACTCCGGAAACGAAGGGCCCTGAACGGCAAGGACGCCCGGCTGCACAAAAATTGGCTTGCTAAAACCATTAGGCAGGCCGAAATTTTCAGGAAGCGCAGTAGTTAAGGTTCTTTTTTGCGGGCCGCAACAGGCGACGACAAGTTTGGAGCCTCCATTCCAGCCTGAACCAGAATAGTCAAGCGTATCGATCGTGGTTTTGGTTTGAAAATGAAGATCGCGGCTCCAGTCGACTCTTTCCAATATATGATTGAAAAAGCGGGGGAGGTCTTTAGTAGTTAAAGCCGGATCGTCTTCCCAGGCGGCGATAAACAGAAATTTTGATAGAGAAGTCTGGCCGGAGCCGAGAATTCGGTTAGCAATAGTCAAGATTTCTTCGGGGCGTCTTTCCCGGAACGGCATATATCGCTCGCTGCCAATGGCCAGAAGAAGCGGATGGACGCCTGCGGCGTCGACTGCATTCATTTCTTTCAGGCCGGGGAATTCTTGGGTCGCCAGAGAAGCCACAAGATTGTGGATCATATAGCCAAACGAAGAATCTTCCTGCGGGGGGCGTCCGACCACCGTAAAATGGAATATAGGGTCTTTGCGATGAAATACTTTATGAACGTCCATTACCGGAAAATCGTGCCGCAGGGAATAGTAACCGAGGTGGTCGCCAAAAGGGCCTTCGGGTTTCTTCTCGTTTTTACGGACGGTTCCGGTAATCACGAAATCAGCGTCCGAGGAAAGAGTAAATCCGTCTTTGACTACATATCGAAATCTTCTTCCATTCAGCATTCCGGCAAACAACGTTTCCGAAAGTCCTTCCGGTAAAGGGAAAATAGCCGACAGGGCATGAGAAGGCGGGCCGCCGATGAAAACGCTGACTTTAAAGGGAGCGCCTAACCGGTTGTATTTGGAGTGGTGAACGCCGATCCCGCGATGCAGTTGGTAATGAAGGCCGATTTCTTTATCCTGAATATAGTTATTCCCTGAAAGCTGGATCCGGTACATGCCAATGTTGGAATGCATAACGCCGGGCTGCTCCGGATCTTCGCTGTATACCTGCGGAAGCGTGACAAAAGCGCCGCCGTCAAGGGGCCAGGATTTAATTTGAGGAAGTTGGCCGACTGAAGTTTCTCCATATAATATAGGCGCTAACGATTTATTTACCCGGAGCGGTAAAGAGGTCAGCGCGGTCAAAGGGGCGGAAGCATATTTTACCGGTTTTTTTAAAAACAGCGCCGGATCGAGCTTGAGTTCGATCACTTTTTGAACCTGTTGAATTTCTTTTCGGAAAATAAAATCTGTTCTTTCGTACGTCCCGTAGAGATTAGAGAGAGCGGAAAAAGGACTGCCTTTAACTTTTTCAAACCATAAAGCAGGCCCTCCTGCTTCAAACACCCGCCGATGGACTTCCGCTATTTCGAGATCGGGGTCAAGTTCAAACGGAATGCGCCGTAGTTTTCCGTGTTTTTCGAGGTCTATAGCGCAATCTTTCAGGGATTTGTACATAAATTATTGGGTTTAAGTATTCGCGTCTCTACAAAAATCAGGTTGTTGAAGTCGCGTTTTGTAACAATTTTAAAATGAAGTAGTTTTGCGACGATGATTTATTTAGCTTTGCCCGAATTTAGGCGCTTTTGGCGTTACGCGCTTCTTTTGAGCGGGTTTAGAAGTTTTACAAATGAGACAGTACCTTGATTTATTAGGAAGTTTGCTGGACCACGGAACGGAGAAAAAGGATCGGACAGGAACCGGAACGCTCAGCCGGTTTGGCTATGAAATGCGTTTTGACCTGTTCGAAGGGTTTCCTTTATTGACTACCAAAAAACTACATATAAAATCCATTATCTACGAATTGCTTTGGTTTTTGAAAGGCGATACCAACATTAAATACCTGAACGAACACGAAGTTAGGATCTGGGACGAGTGGGCGGATAAAAATGGGGAACTGGGGCCGATCTACGGGAAGCAATGGCGTAGTTGGGAAACGCGCGACGGGAAAACCGTCGATCAGATCAGCGAGGTCATAGAAACCATCCGAAAAAATCCGGATAGCCGGAGAATGATCGTCAATGCCTGGAACGTGGGCGAGTTAAAAGAAATGGCGCTGACGCCCTGCCATTGCCTGTTTCAATTTTACGTGTCCGAAGGGAAATTATCGTGTCTGTTATATCAGCGTTCGGCGGATACTTTTCTGGGAGTTCCTTTTAATATTGCCTCTTACGCTTTATTAACATTGATGGTCGCGCAAGTATGCGATTTACAGCCCGGAGAGTTTATTCACCATTTTGGCGACGTCCATTTATACCTGAACCACCGCGAACAAGCGCGTTTGCAACTGACACGGACGCCTGGACCGCTTCCAACCATGAAATTAAATCCGGACGTTAAAAATATTTTTGATTTTAAATACTCAGATTTTGAGTTAACAGGATATGCCCCTCAACCGCATATAAAAGCGCAAGTTTCTGTTTAACATAATAACAAATGCGAGTAATGTACTTGAGCCGTACTTGAGCCGTACTTGAGCCGTACTTGAGCCGTACTTGAGCCGTACTTAAGCCGTACTTGAGCCGTACTTGAGCCGTACTTGAGCCGTATATAAGTCCTATATAAAAACTATATAAGTTCTACTTACTTTTTACTGGATTTTGTGAATGACGAAGTATATTGCGCCCTTAAACTGTTCTTACGTGACTGATAGTTGGATATTCACAAAATGAAGCCTCCTGGTAACTTGATATTTCATTTTTTTAATCCATTATTTACATAACCAATATAATTTAGATTCTCTCTAAATAAATTTAACATACCGTTAACTATTTGGAAAAAATAGATGGGATACTATCTTTGCATGACGTAAAAATGACGAAAAAGAGATTCATCCTGTCAGAATTTTAACAATGAGTAATATGAGCGATTATAAGAAATCTACATCTGTCATTATCAAGCTGTTATATATTATTTGTTTGCTATTTGTTATGCCGCAGATCCACGCGGCAGATATAGCGGCGGGTAAAAACCTCTTCATCGCCAACTGTGCGACCTGTCATAACAAGAATATGAAGGATAAACTGACGGGTCCTGCACTGGGCGGAGTAGAAGACAGATGGGGTGGAGACACAAAAGCGTTGTATTCCTGGGTACGAAATTCGCAGGGTGCTATCGCGGTAGGTTTGCCAAGAGCGGTCGCCATCTGGAATGAATATAAGCCGACGGTCATGACGTCTTTTCCGAATCTAAAGGACGACGAAATTGCTTCTTTGTTGTTGTATATTAAAAACCCAACGAGCGGTACACCGCTACCGCCTCCTCCTCCTGGTCAACCTGCTTCAGGCAGCTCAGACAACACACTGCTTTTTGGCGTTGCTTTTTTACTATTGGCTGTTTTAGCGGTTGTACTAACCAAAATTATTACCAACCTGAACCGAACGGCTGCTGCTGCGGAAGGAATTGAATTGCCTACCAAAGACTGGGTCGAAACGTTGACCAGCAAAACAGTGATTGCGTTTGTTGTTTTTGCCCTGGTGGTTTTAGGAGGTTATACGACGGTGGAAAACGCTATTTCGTTAGGCCGTCAGCAAGGGTATCAACCGGAGCAGCCTATTAAATTTTCACACGCTATTCATGCCGGGCAAAACCAGATTAATTGCCAGTATTGTCACGATGGCGCGCGCCGGAGCAAACAATCGGTTATTCCGGCAACCAATACCTGTATGAATTGCCATAAGGCGATCAAAGTCGGCTCGCAATACGGGACGGCGGAATTGACGAAAATCTACGCTTCTATTGGTTTTGATCCGAATTCAGATAAATATATTCCCGGTTATGACAACCTTAGCCAGAAAGAGGTGGAGTCGGTCTATAAAAAATGGATTCTCGGCAGATATGCGGATAAAATGAAACTGGATACGACCAGCGCCGCTACCAACCAGGACGCCCAACTGTATACGAACAATCAATGGAACGATATTAAAAGTTCGCTCACCAACGAGATTAAGGATAAAGTGCAGGGGCCGATCGAATGGAAACGCCTTCATAACCTGCCCGATCATGTTTATTTTAACCATTCCCAACACGTAACGGTCGGTAAGATCGCCTGCCAGAAATGTCACGGTCCGGTAGAAAACATGGAGGTTGTCAAACAATACGCGCCGCTGTCGATGGGCTGGTGTATTAATTGCCATCGCGAAACGGAAGTAAAATTCCAGGACAACGCTTTTTATAATTCATATACCCGTTACCACGACGAGATTAAAAAAGGAATACGCGAAAAAGTAACGGTAGAAGATATTGGGGGTACGGAGTGTCAGAAATGCCATTATTAATTATAATGGTAAATGGTAAATGAAGAATTTGACTGGTTAGGTTCAAATCAGCATCTTCTATCAAAGTTTGGAAAGACCAATATTTAAATTGAAAAAATATATTAATCATATACAATATTATGGAGTTCAATAATCAACAGGGCGTGTGGATAGGAGTGGAAGACCTGAGCGGAGACGAGACCTTTATTGAAATAGCGAAGCAGGAGTTTGTAAGTTTCCCGGAGGCGATTTCGGAAGGAAAAGAAATGGACGGGTTTACGCCAAATCGACGGGACTTTTTGAAATATATGGGATTCGGTTTGGGAGCCGCAACTATTGCGGCAGGATGCGAGATACCTTTAAAGCGGGCAATTCCTTACGTGACAAAACCGGACGCTATCGTTCCGGGTGTGGCAAATTATTATGCTTCCAGTTTTGTCAAAGGGGGAGATTACTGTTCAATCCTGGTTAAAACGCGCGAAGGACGGCCCATTAAAATAGAAGGAAATAGTTTATCCGGCGTGACAAAAGGGGGCACGAGCGCCCGGGCGCAGGCAAGCGTGTTAAGTTTATACGATGTAAACCGGATTCAGAATCCGGGCGGAATAAAAGACGGCAAAGTAGACGGAAAAGGGAATTGGAGCGATCTGGACAAAATCATAGCGGGTAAATTAAACGCCGGATCAAATGTCCGGATCGTAGCGCATACGATCATGAGCCCGACGGCAAAAAAAGCCCTTGCCGCCTTCACAGCTAAATATCCGAATACGAAAGTTGCAATGTACGATCCGATGTCGAGCGCGGCGATCCTGTTAGCGAACGAGCAGAATTTTGGCGATAAAGTCATACCGGCGTACCATTTTGACAAAGCGAACGTAATCGTCAGCTTTGGCGCGGACTTTTTAGGAACCTGGATCTCTCCGGTTGAATATGCGGGCGATTATATTAAAAACCGGAAGATCGATAACCCGGAGGAAGCGAAAATGTCCCGGTTCGTTCAGGTGGAAAGCCACATGTCCATGACCGGATCCAACGCAGATAACCGGATCCTGGTCAGACCTTCCGAGCAGGGCGCAGCCATCGCCGCATTATATAACGCAGTTGCGGCGGGAAGTAATGGAAGCGGTGTCAGCGCTCCGGCAGTAAACGACCGCGCGGCAAAAGCGCTGAAAAAGGTTGCTCAGGAACTTTTAGCGAACCGGGGTAAATCACTGATTGTCAGTAACTCTAATAACGTCGGCGAGCAAATGCTGGTGAACGCGACGAACCAATTATTGGGTAATTACGGCGCGACCGTTGATTTTGTGGGCGCTTCCTTACAAAGACAGGGCGACGAAACGGGAGTGCAGTCGATCATTAAAGAAATGAACAACGGCGGCGTAGACGCCGTCATTATATGGGGCGCCAACCCTGTGTTTGAATTGCCGAACGGCGACCAGTTTAAAGCGGGGATGGCGAAAGCAAGACTAAGCGTTTCGTTCAACGAAGTAATGGACGAGACGACGGCAGCGTGTCAATATGCGGCTCCGATGAACCATTTCCTGGAATCCTGGAGCGATGCCGAGCCAAAAAGAGGCTATTACAGTTTAATTCAACCCACCATATCGCCATTATTTTCCACGCGCCAGGCAGAACACAGCATTTTGCAGTGGGCGGGCGCGGCGCCTCAAACGGAGCAGCCGATGTACGATTACGTTAAATCGGTCTGGCAGACAGATATGTTTCCGAAACAAACAGCGTTTTCTTCCTTCCAGGCGTTTTGGGATTCTACGCTGCACGACGGCGTTTATGAAGCGCCGCAAAGCGGGGCGACTCCCGCTTTCCGCGGGGACCTTAGCGCGGCGGCGGCACAGATCAATAAACCGGGAACAGGTTTGGAAATTAGTTTTTTCGAGACGGTGAATATGGGCTCCGGACAATACGCAAATAATCCGTGGCTACAAGAGACGCCCGACCCTGTAACGCGTACGGTTTGGAACAATACCCTGGCGCTGCCCCTTAAATACAATGGCGGCAGAGATTATGAATCCGTCAATAACCTGAAGGACGGAGAACAGGCGGAGATCACTGTTAACGGAAAAAAATATACCGTTACAATAAATCGCCAGTTTGGCCAAATGGAGAATACGACGGCCATCGCTTTAGGGTATGGCAGAACGGCAGCTGGATATTGCGGAACGGGCGTGGGAACCGACGTGCAATCCGCGCAAGGTATCGGCGCCGGCGGGCTTACCCAGTATTTTGCCTCGGGCATACAATTGTCCGGCAAAACAGGGACGGACAAAAAGTTTGCCTCTGTTCAATATCACCATACGATGGGGGTTCACGCAGCCGGAAAAAAAGACTATAACGTCGACGAAGCCATGATTGGTTTCCAGGGCGGACTGGTAGAACGGAGCGTAATACGCCAGACGAACCTGAAAGAGGTCAAAAAATTTGTAGAAGAACTGAAAGACGAACGGGCTGAATTTCAGAAACTGAATAGCTATACTCTATATCCGGGTCACATGGACAAATACACCAGCGGTCATCACTGGGGTATGTATATTGATTTAAATTCATGTATTGGCTGCGGCGCCTGTACGGTAGCCTGTATGTCTGAAAATAACGTTCCGGTGGTCGGTAAAACCGAAGTGCACCGCCACCATGAAATGACCTGGCTTCGGATTGACCGGTATTTTTACGGGGACGTTGAAAACCCGAATACCGTGTATCAGCCGATGTTGTGCCAGCATTGCGACAACGCGCCCTGCGAAAACGTTTGCCCGGTCAACGCTACCAACCACAGTAGCGAAGGATTGAACCAAATGGCTTATAACCGGTGTATTGGAACCCGCTATTGCGCGAACAACTGCCCCTATAAAGTGCGGAGGTTTAACTGGCAAGATTATACGACGGCGGATATTTTTCCGTGGAACGAACGGGATTTGCGCGGTGAAACCATTGGTTATAATACAGAAATGCCCTATGGCGCAGATAATTTAACCCGTATGGTTTTGAATCCGGACGTGACCGTCCGCTCGAGGGGAGTGATGGAAAAATGTTCTTTCTGCGTTCAGCGCATTCAGGAAGGGAAATTGACGGCCAAACGCGAAAGCAGACAATTGAGAGAAGGGGATATTAAAACGGCTTGTCAAACAGCCTGCCCGACGGAAGCGATCGTATTTGGCGACAAAAATAATCCGGCAAGTAAACTGAGGCAGAAAACAGATTCGCCAATGAACTTTATTGTATTGGAAGAAGTGAATGTAAAATCGAATATTACTTATTCGACGAAAGTAATCAATAAAGACGAGACGCTGGAAGCGTAATTTTCAACTTTTAGCTATTAGCTATTTACTTTTTTTACTCGAGAATTAAAAAGGCATTCATCCACACTGAAAATTATTAAGGGTATATGAGCACAGTAATAGCGCCGGTCAGGCCGCCCCTGATTTTAGGAAGTAAAACCTATCACCAGATTACCGAAGATATTTGCACGCCAACAGAGCGCACGCCGAGCATTGAATGGATCGTCGGATTCATAGTTGCGGTTTCCGCTTTGGGGTTGTACTTTTTTTGCGTTACCTGGACGGTTTGGAACGGCATTGGCTCCTGGGGGTTGAACCGGACGGTTGGATGGGGATGGGATATTACCAACTTCGTATGGTGGGTCGGTATTGGACACGCGGGTACGCTGATTTCGGCGATTTTGTTATTATTCCGTCAGAAATGGCGGACGGGAGTGAACCGCGCGGCGGAGGCCATGACCATTTTCGCGGTTATTTGTGCCGGTCAGTTCCCGATCATTCACATGGGACGCGTATGGATGGCTATTTTTATCTTTCCTTACCCGAATACCCGCGGACCGTTATGGCCTAATTTTAATTCGCCGTTGTTCTGGGATGTTTTTGCGATCTCTACTTATTTTACGGTATCCCTTTTGTTCTGGTATACAGGCCTGGTGCCGGATTTTGCGACTGTCCGGGACCGCGCATCTGGTTTTCGTAAGCGCATCTACAATACTTTATGTTTTGGCTGGACCGGCTCCGCGAAACATTGGCAACGGTGGGAAGCCCTTTCGCTGGTTTTAGCGGGCATTTCCACGCCGCTGGTACTTTCTGTTCATACGATTGTAAGTTTTGATTTCGCGACTTCAGTGATACCGGGTTGGCATACGACGATTTTCCCTCCATACTTTGTTGCGGGGGCTATTTTTTCAGGATTTGCGATGGTATTGACGCTTCTTTTGGTCGCCCGGAAAGTACTGCACTTGGAAGAATATATTACGCTGGAACATATAGAGTCGATGAACAAAGTCATTTTATTGACCGGTTCCATTGTCGGTGTGGCATATTTGACGGAGTTATTTATTGCATGGTATTCGGGGTACGTATACGAGCAGTTTGCTTTTTATAACCGGGTATTTGGGCCATACTGGTGGTCCTATTTTGGAATGATGTCTTGCAACGTATTATCGCCGCAGATCTTCTGGTCGGCAAAATTGCGGAGAAATATATTTGTTACCTTTTTCATGTCGATCTTTATCAATATCGGGATGTGGTTCGAGCGGTTCGTCATTATCGCCACTACGTTGGCAAGGGATTATTTGCCGTCTTCCTGGTCGCTGTATTCTCCGACGCTGATCGAAATTGGGCTTTTTATCGGGTCGCTGGGTTTGTTTTTTACCTGTTTCCTGATATTTGTACGTGTAGCTCCGGTAATCGCTATTTCTGAAATTAAAGCGATACTGAAAACTGCGGGCGATCAGTATATCGGACCAAACGCAACGCATCATGACGACGCGACCAAGCAAAATGAAGTAGTGGTCACGGCTGCAAAATAAATAGCCTTTAGCCGTTAGCAATAAGCCGTTAGCCTTTAATAATTATGGAGCCGTTTCTTTTCAAACAAGTAGAGTATATAAAGTAATGGGTAAATTAAGATTTTTCAATAAAAAAGTATTATACGGATTATATAACGACGAGACGGAATTACTGGACGCCGTCCGGGAAGCTAACCATCAGCATTTGGATATTATGGATGTTTTTACGCCGTTTCCGGTGCATGGTCTTGATCCGTTGCTTCATTTGTCGGAGTCCCGTCTGCACCAGGTGGGATTTGTTTACGGAATTACCGGAACGGCCACCGCTTTTGGATTTATGTCATGGTGTTTTTTAAGAGATTGGCCAATTATCTTTGGAAATAAGCCTTACTGGTCGGTGCCGGCATTTATTCCGGTGACGTTTGAATTGACGGTATTGTTTGCGGCGATTGGCATGACGGTTACGTTTTACACGGTCTGCGGTATGTGGCCGGGCGTTCAAAACCCGATCCTCGACGACCGGATCACGGACGATAAATTTTGCCTGGCTTTCGACGTCAACGGCGCAGGCGGCGAAGAGATGGACTCGCTGAAAGGGTTTTTCCAAAAGACAAAAGCGGCTGAGGTGAATGTGAAAACGATTTAAATGAATGATGAATGATGAATTATGAATGTGATTCATAGCTCATTACGCTTAATTCATAATTAATTAGCGAAAATAATTATGGCGGATATGAAGCAAATTTTATTATATGGAGTCGTTTTAACGACGTCTGGTTTCATGGCTTGCGCGCCTGCGAGCGGAAACCGGACGGGACATGAATATATGCCGGATATGGCGCACTCCATTGCGGTAGAGGCGAATGTATATAACGATTATTCATTGCATACCTGGGACAAACAGAGCGTTAAACCGCTGACTGAAACTTCAAGACCCAGAAATCCGGTAACGGGGACGATTGCGCGCGGATATACGGCGGTCGGGGGAGTCAACGACGAGAGCGGCATGAAAATGAGGGAATTGATGGGGCAGGGCAGGGGGATATATACGCCGGTCAATGGAAGCGTTCCATATTATTATGCGGATACAGAAGAGGAAAGAGCCCGCGCAAATAAAGATATGGTCATGAATCCGTTCCCGATCACAAAAGCCGGACTTGCAAAAGGTAAAGAATTATATTTGATCTATTGCGGTATTTGCCACGGCGAAAAGGGCGCCGGTAACGGATACCTGGTTAGAGACGGGGGGAAATATCCGGCTCAACCTGCGAACCTGATGCAGGATACCTTTTTAAATTCCAATAACGGACGAATCTATCACGCGATCATGTATGGTAAAAATGTAATGGGGAGTTATGCAGATAAATTGAGCTATGAAGAGCGATGGCAGGTGATTCATTTTATTCGTTCCCTGGAAGCGGAGACTAAAAGTATGGATTATAATGAAAACTCAAATACTTTTATGCCGGCGGCTGCAATGCCAGATTCTATGGCGGGGCTAGCCAAAAAAGCAAAAACTATGTTAAATAATAACAATGGCGGCGCGCTGATCGGAGCGGCAAATAGTTCTTCGACGCGTGGAAAAATAGCGCCTAAAATGAATGCAAGTCCAAAAAAAGATAGCAGCGCTACGTCAAAAAAATAAAAGACCGGCCATTTTTAAAAATAAGCGAAATCCAATTATAAATTTCAGACGCTTAAACTTGCGTCTATAAGATACTCTACTATACGAATAATCCATTTTTATGAAAGAATTTGTATTCGAGCAAAAGCAGAAAAATTTCTTTATCGCGCTAATCGTCATCGGCCTGGTCTCTATGATCTGGACTTTTTTCCATGACGATGTAGAGCATACGCGGTTTTGGACTAATTTTCTGCATGATTCGGTATTTTTTACCGGTATTACTTTCATCGCTACGTTTACGATTGCCGCGTTTACAACCGCTTATACGGGTTGGTACCTGGTTTTTAAACGGGTTTGGGAAGCGTATTCTTTGTTTTTGATCGTAGCGCTCGGGTTTATGATCGTCTTGGTGCTGGGCGTATGGCTGCACTGGAATCATTTGTATGAATGGTCTTACCCGGAAATAGTGGCAAAAGATAAAGTTTTATCCGGCAAAAAAGGATTTTTGAACCCGGTCTGGTATACGTTTTCGACCATCGGTTTTATTGGCGTGTGGTATTATTTTGCTTTAAAATTCAGGAAACTTTCTATCGACGAGGATCAGATAGTGAGCAGAGAATCTTATCCTTTCTACAAGCAGTCCAAATTTTGGTCGGCAGTATTTTTACCTATCGCAGCATTTAGCAGCGCCGCCGCGATCTGGCAATGGCTGATGTCGGTGGACGCGCGCTGGTATAGTACTATGTACGCCTGGCAGGCTACGGCGAGTTGGTTTGAAAGTATGATTGCCCTTACAATTCTGATGTTGATGTATTTTAAATCGAAAGGTTACTTTGAGGCGGTGACAGTCGAACATTTCCATGATTTAGGCAAATATTTATTCGCGTTTAGTATTTTCTGGACTTATTTGTGGTTTTCACAATATATGTTGATCTGGTATGCCAACGTAGGCGAAGAAACCATTTATTTCCGCCAACGGATGGGGGATTTTCCGCTTTTATTTTATGGCAATCTGGTGCTGAATTTTGTACTTCCTTTTCTTATCCTGATAAGGAACGACACGAAAAGAAAATATGGTAGTTTGGGTTTTATTGCGGTCATTGTACTATTCGGGCAATGGATACATTTTTTCCAAATGGTAAAGATTGGTCCATATTTCAGATCGCAGGAACGGATGGGATTTATTGAACATCCAAAAGGGCAGGAAGGGGTCAAAGAAGTTGGAAAAGAACCCGCTAAACTGAGCGGAAGAGAAACGACAACCGAAGGTGCTCAGATAAAAGTGGCGGAAGCTACAGTAGCTCCAAACGTAATGGAACCGGAAAATTATTTCCATTATGGCCCGGTATCAAGGGTAGGATTTTCATTCCCGGGATTTGAGGAATTTGGAACGCTTTGTTTTTTTGCAGGTATCTTTTTGTTCTTTGTTTTCAATCAACTGACCAAAACAAAAATTATGGCTGAAGGAGATCCGTTTATGAACGAATCTTTAAATCATCATGTAGAATTGCACGGAGACGATGCGCACTAAATAGCTTTTAGTAATTAGCTTTTTAGCGGTCATAATATAACGGAATATTTTTATGCAATTATTATTTACGCATGAGAATATTTAGATTACTCAGAATTAGTTTATACATTTTCTAAATAAAAAACAATAGCATTTGACAGGCGTTTTAATGGTATTCAAAACGCTAAAGGCTGTTAAATTATAAAAAGCACAATAAAACGATATGACTGGATTAATTGCATTATTATGCGTAGGTCTGTTGGTGATAGTAACGGTGCAAATCGGTAAGATCAGCGAATTGTCCGCAAAAATAAGAGGCGAAGAAGCGTCGCAAAAAGAAAGCGATCTGTTTAACGCGCGGATGTGCGTGATCTTTGTCATTGGATTTCTAACGTTCTGTATTGCATCCGCCTGGTATTATAAAAATTATATGATCGGGTACGGACCACTGAAACTGGCTTCCGCGCACGGGCACATGATCCACGATTTGTTTAACGTTACGCTATTTTTTACCGGTATTGTTTTTGTGGTCACCCATATTGCTTTATTCTGGTTTGCTTATAAATACCGCGCGCAAAAAGGGAGAAAAGTATTATATATCCCGCATGACAATCGCCTGGAGATCATCTGGTCGGTTATCCCGGCCATTGTTATGGCAGGATTGGTAGTGGGAGGTTTGCTGGTCTGGAACGACGTAATGGCGGACGTTAAAGATGGCGAGGACGTCCTGGAAATAGAAGCTACCGGAGAACAGTTCCTATGGACGATTCGGTATCCGGGCGCTGATGGCGCGCTGGGTACTAAAAACTTTCGGCTGATCGACGCCGGCAGAGGTAATAGCCTGGGATTAGACTGGAAAGATAAGAAAAATCTGGACGACTTTTCAGCAGACGAAATCGTGCTGCCTAAAGGTAGAAAAGTGCGGGTACGGATCACCGCTAAAGACGTCTTGCATGATTTTTATCTGCCGCATTTTCACGTAAAGATGGACGCGATTCCAGGCATACCGACCTATTTCGTGTTTACGCCCATATTGAGTACAGAAGAGTACAGGCAGGAACTTAAAAAATATCCTGAATATAATGTCCCATCCGATCCCGCGGATCCTACAAGTCCAAAAAGGTGGGAATCTTTCAATTACGAATTAGCTTGCGCGGAACTATGCGGAAAAGGACATTTTAGTATGCGTAAGATCGTCCGGGTAGTTTCGCCGGAAGAATATCAAAAATGGGCGACGGCTCAAAAATCCATTTACGAACAAAATGTGAAAGGAAAAGATTTTGACCCGTACCTGAAAGACGTTCCGACCGAAGCGCTTCCGCCAAAAGCGTTCTCGGCTGCCGCTGTAGATACCGCGCAGGCGGGCAGCGTGCTGGAATTAAATAATATCCATTTTGCGACAGGTTCTGCGGTATTAACCCCGGAATCGAAAACGGAACTGGAGACGCTGTTTACAGTAATGAATAAGTATCCGAAAATGATCGTCGAAGTTAGCGGCCATACGGACAACGTAGGCGATCCGGCAAAAAATCAAAAACTGTCTGAAGCGCGCGCGGCTGCGGTAGACGTTTATCTGGAGAAAAAAGGGATGGCGGCAGACCGGATGGTATCGAAAGGATACGGCGAAACGCAACCAATTGCAGCAAACGACAGCGACGAGAACAAAAGAATGAACCGCAGAACCGAATTCAAAATATTGTCAAAGTAGAGACGGAAAGCATTCCGTCTCTACAATATAAATACTAATAATTATAAAGCCATAATTCTGCAAATCATGATAATAGAACTGCAAGATCCCGAAGTACTGATTGAAAATAAAGGTTGGGACGACCATTTTCATCAGCATCATCACGGAGATAAATACCAGTCCAATTTTATCTCTACCTATATTTTTAGCCAGGATCATAAAATGATCTCGAAGCAGTTCCTGATTACGGGAATGATCTGGGCGCTGATCGGAGCGATGATGTCCATTGTTTTCCGTTTGCAACTGGGTTTCCCTGAATCAGATTTTAGCTGGTTAAAACCTGTTTTGGGTAAATGGATCACAGTAAATAACGGGATCGGTAAACTGGAACCGGAATTTTATTATTCGCTGGTAACCATGCACGGAACGATCATCGTATTCTTCGTATTGACGGCAGGATTAAGCGGAACGTTCAGTAATTTATTAATACCCCTGCAATTGGGCGCGCGCGATATGGCGTCCGGTTTCTTAAATATGTTGTCTTATTGGTTCTTCTTTTTGTCGAGCCTGGTCATGTTCTATTCTTTATTTCTTAGCACCGGGCCTTTTTCAGGCGGCTGGACGGCTTATCCGCCGTTGAGTTTATTGCCGCAGGCGTCTGAAGGTTCAGGGGCTGGAATGACGCTGTGGGTGACAAGTTTAGCGCTATTTGTAATATCCGTTTTATTAGGCGGGATCAATTATATAACGACTGTATTGAATTTGCGGACCCAGGGGATGACGATGTGGAGAATGCCGTTGACGATCTGGGCTTTTTTGGTAACGGCGATTCTTGCCCTGTTATCTTTCCCGGTGTTGCTTTCCGGTTTATTTTTAGCGCTGTTTGACAGAGGACTGGGTACGAGTTTTTATTTAAGCGACATTTATATAGGAGGGAAGGCGCTGGATCACGTAGGCGGAAGTCCGATCTTATATCAGCACTTATTTTGGTTCTTAGGACATCCGGAGGTATATATTATTATCCTCCCGGCCATGGGAATCGCGTCGGAAGTTTTGTCGGTACATGCGCGCAAGCCGATCTTTGGCTACCGCGCCATGGTTTATTCCATCTTAGCGATTGGTTTTTTATCATTCATCGTTTGGGCGCACCACATGTTTATTTCCGGGGTTAACCCGTTCATTTCTAACTTCTTTGTTTTGTTTACATTGATCATTGCCGTGCCTTCGGCGGTGAAGGTATTTAACTGGATCGCCACGCTTTATGGCGGAAATATTCGCTTCAACTCCGCTTCTTTATTTGCCATTGGGTTTGTATCTATGTTCATCTCCGGCGGTTTGACCGGTATATTTCTGGGTAACTCAGCCATTGATATTGAAATGCACGATAACTATTTCGTGGTGGCGCATTTTCATATTGTAATGGGTATCGCTGCATTCTTTGGTATGTTCGCGGGTATCTATAACTGGTACCCAAAAATGTTCGGACGATTTATGAACGAAACGCTTGGGAAAGTGCATTTCTGGGGAACGATCATTGGCGCGTATTCTATTTTCTGGCCCATGCATTACCTGGGTCTGGCAGGCGTTCCGCGCCGGTACTATAGCTTTGGAAGTTTTGATTTTACGCGACAGTTTGAAGACATCAATAAATTCATCACTATTGCCGCTATCGTCGTCTTCTCTTTACAGGTGATGTTTGTGATCAACTTTTTCTATAGCATTTGGAAAGGTAAAAAAGTAACGACTCTGAATCCATGGCAGGCCAATACGCTGGAATGGACGACGCCGATAAATCCGGGTCATGGCAACTGGCCTGATAAATTGCCAACTGTTTATCGTTGGGCGTACGACTATGGAAAAGACGGCAACGAATATATTCCGCAGGTCCAACCGCTTGCAGAAGGAGAGGTTTCCGGCGATCAGATCATTCATGACGAATTAAAGACGGACAGAATTTAAATCATGAGGAAAGATGAGTGAAGGATGATGAATTATTTCAATAGTCTAATCATTCGGCCAATTTAATACTGCTAAGTAAAATTGGTTTTTTATGGACGCTCATTAAAGATGATGTTGGTTAACAGAATAAAAAATTATGTCGCAGAAAAATAGAGCGTTGGTAGCGGAGGCGGGGGTAGAGAAATTAAGTATTGGAAACGCGCTTTCTCAAAAGTTAAGGGATTACGGCGTTCTAATGAAATTCAAACTGTCTGTTACCGTCGTTTTCAGCGCGGTGATGGCATATATGATTGCGTTGAAAAGTTCTTTGAATTTACAGTCTTTACTCGTGCTCGCCGTGGGAGGCCTTTGCGTAACGGGAGCTGCTAACGCCCTGAATGAAGTCCTGGAAAAAGACTACGACCGGATGATGAAACGGACGGAAAATCGTCCGTTGGCAACCGGAAGAATGACAGTTTCGGAAGCGGTTCTTTTTGCCGGTTTGATGAATTTGGTTGGTATATCTTTACTGGCTATGTTTAACCCCATGACGGCGTTTTTAGCCATGGTCTCCTTTATCAGCTATGCCTTTGTTTATACGCCGATGAAGCGGGTTTCAAACGTTGCCGTGACGATCGGGGCTATTCCAGGCGCGTTGCCTATGGCCATTGGCTGCGCGGCGGCGCAGGGCGGGACGCTGACCGTCTTAGCGTTTACGCTTTTCGCTTTACAATTTTTATGGCAGTTCCCCCATTTTTGGGCCATTGCCTGGTTGGCGCATGAAGATTATAGCGCGGCGGGATTCAAATTGCTGCCTACTAAGGACGGCGTAAAAGATAAAAACACCGGTTGGCAGGCGTTTATTTTTGCCATGTTTTTGATACCGGTTGGCAGCGTTCTGTATTTTACGGGAATTATCGGACTTATTCCCCTGATCTTGCTAAGCGCCGTAGCCGCAGGCTACGCCTATTTTGGCTGGCAATTGTTCCGGTTTTGCTCAAGGGAAGCCGCCAGGAAGTTGATGTTCTATTCTTTTTTCTATTTGCCCGCTATTTTGGGAATCATCTACTTTGGAAAATATTGAGACAGAATGAATGTGGCTTTGGAAAATGAAAGGGTCTATAAAAATAAGATCCATCCCTATAAATTTGCGCTTTGGCTCGGTTGCGGCAGTATTATCATGATGTTTGCCGCTTGGACGAGCGCTTATGTGGTCCGTCACGCGGCGGGCAACTGGTATGAATTTAAACTCCCGGTTATTTTTTATTATAACACCGCCGTTATTCTTTTAAGTAGCATTACGCTTCAGGGTTGCTATATATCATTTAAAAAGAGTAACGAATATTTATATAAATCGCTGTTGATCGCGACTTTTTTATTAGGGATCGCTTTCATTGTTTTACAATACCAGGGTTGGTTTGCCTTAAAGAATTCCGGGGTCGCTCTAACCAGGAATCCTTCGGGAGATTTCGTTTATGTGCTTTCCGGCGTTCATGCTTTACACGTTTTAGGCGGTTTAGCTGTATTAACTGTGGCGCTCGTTCAGGCTTTTGTATTGAGGTTCAGGGTAACGGCCGTCCGAAAATTGAGGTTAGAATTAACGCTGACTTACTGGCATTTTGTAGATATTCTTTGGATATACTTATTATTTTTCTTTGTTTTGCAGTAGAATAGTTAACGTCAAAACGGAAATACCTTTTTCAATTTATAAAAACGTCGCTAAATATAGCTATTATGGCTTCAGAAGTATCATTACAGAGAGACATTCACGCGGCTGACCTGGATAAAGCCGAAAACTTAGGCCCGGAGGAGTTGTGGGAAGGTGGGAAAGAACCTTTCAAAGCGAGTTATGGAAAACTGATGATGTGGTATTTCCTGCTCTCCGACGCGTTCACTTTTGCGGGTTTCCTGATTGCGTACGGAACCTTGCGCTTCAGTATGTTTACCTGGCCGGTTCCTGACTTTGTGTTTAGAACCACACCTTTTTATACGGGACACGCGCCGTTGGTTTTCGTCTCTTTCATGACGTTTGTTTTGATCGTCAGTTCGGTCACGATGGTTCGGGCCGTGCAGGAAGGACATCGCGGCAATAAAAGTGGCGTTGTTTTCTGGATGCTTTTAACAATTCTGGGAGGAGCAACGTTTTTGAGTTGCCAGGCTTGGGAGTGGACGACGCTGATTAAAGGCGAAAATGTAACCGTCACACAAAATCCGTTTGGTAAGCACGAGACGGACGGGCATTATTTAGCAGACGAAGAAGGAATGCCTTATAAGGCTGGAGAGCCTAAAAAAATCTCGTCTCACGGCGTAGAAATTAATCCGGCTGAATTCAAAAAAGGAGAAGGATATATATTAGAGCCTGTCAGAAACGAAGAAACCCATGAAATAGCCAAAGACGCGCAGGGAAAAACAGTATTTATCAATCGCGCTTTTGAAACTACGGACGGCAAAAAATCTTATTTGACCGAGGGACCAAGCGCTTTCGGGGCTTTATTCTTTTTCATCACTGGTTTTCATGGTTTTCACGTTTTTTCAGGCGTAGTTTTTTTGACGATTATTATGCTCAACGTTTCCAGCGGTATTTATGTCAGCCGGCATAATCACTATGAGATGGTAGAAAAAATAGGACTTTACTGGCACTTCGTGGATTTGGTTTGGGTATTTGTATTCCTGGTATTTTATTTATTATAGATTATTAGGCCCGTCGTCACGGAGATTCTCATTGGAAACAAAGTTCTGATTATCAATAAATAACAACTAATAAATAGCAACTATTAAATAGTAACTGACATGGTTGATTACGAAGAAGGCATTCGGGTAGTAAAAAAAGGATTTATTATATTAGGAGCGCTTACAGTGGGCGAAGTTGGCATAGCGCTCTTAGGTAACGGACATATCATTCCGGGATTTTATATGCCTAAATGGCTTATGTATCCGGCCATGATTTCGCTGAGTTTATACAAGGCCTACTATATTGTATATAATTTTATGCACATGGCTTATGAAGTCAGGGGATTAGCCCTGAGCGTTATCGGACCATTGTTATTATTGGTTTGGGGAGTAATTGCTTTTATGCAGGAAGGCGGCTCTTGGAGACATAACAGGGAACTTATCATTGAAAAAAATGAGAAAGTAGTGAAACCGGCTGTGAATACGCAGGGAATGTTAAAAACACATAAGCAAGTTAGGGGGCAGTATAGTTTTTAAAAAATGCCTACATCAGGATTGCAAAAGTCAAAAATAGTAAAATATATAGGTTTAGCGAGTGTCGGGATCGTTATGATCGTCTTCCCAATCCTTTCAGGATTTAATGTCTGGAATGGTTTGAAGGACCGGAAGCATATATTAGACCTTTCCATCTTAGGCCCGGCGCCCGAGTTTGCTTTCAAAGATATTAAAGGAGACCTTGTAAGCTCGGAAACTTTAAAAGGCTCGTTAGTGATTGCTGGTTTTATGCAAGGCGGTTATTTCCCTCCAACAGATACTTTCCTTCATCGGGTTGACGATTTTAGCCGTTTATTTAGCGAGGACGCCGGTATATTATTCGTTAATTTTTATGAGCAGGAACCAGACGATACGATAGACAAACTACATACATTCCTCAGTGTCCATACTAAATTAGCGGACGATAAGAAATTTATTTTTATCCCTGTAGATAGATCAGGATATAACCGTTTAAAAACAGATTTTCATCTTTCTTCAGCTCAGGGAACTATCGACAAACCTTGTTTTTTGTTGATTGATAAGCGATGGAACCGGAGAAAATTATATAACGCGCTGGAAAAAAAATCGGTAGATAGTCTTGCGGTCGCGGCTATTATGCTTCCTAAGAAAAAAGAAGAGCCTCAAATGAAGCGATAAACCCACCTTTTTATTCAATCCAATTATGGCGAGCGAATTATTAATTAAAAGAATGAACCTGGCGGCGACCATTCTTTCAGTCGTTGTGTTGGCGGTAGTAGCCTCAATGAGGCAAATTCATATATCTTCTTCAATAGATTTTCATTTTTTGCCGGCCATATACGCAACTGCGAACGCTGTTGCGGCAGTTTTTTTAATATTTGCCTTATATTATATCCGTCGTAAAAATATCGCCGCTCACCGTAGCATGATCATTGTAGCGCTTAGTTTATCTTTCGCTTTTTTGGTGATGTATGTGCTTTATCATATTACAACCCCGGAGACCCGGTATTGCGGTCAGGGATTTGGTAGAACTATTTATTTTATCTTACTATCCACCCACATTTTGGCCGCCGCCGGTAGTTTCCCTTTTATTCTATTCACTTTTATCCGGGGATACACGATGCAGGTTGAACGGCATAAAAAATTATCGCGCTGGGTGTTTTGGGTTTGGTTATATGTCTGTATCACCGGACCGATCTGCTATTTGATGCTCCGGCCATGTTATTAATCAATCAAGCGAGCCTTAAAACTTTGGGCCGTAAAAACCAGTTATAACAGTTAGAATATTAGAAACTTCCTAACCTGATAGATATGAAAAATAAAGTTTTTTTATTAACCTTTATCTTATGCGTAAGCGGCATTTTGACCGCTTCTTTAAATGCGCAATGTCCAATGTGCCGGATGACGCTTGAAAGCAATTATCAGAATGGCGGTAGTCTGGGAAACGGTATCAACGCGGGTATTTTATATTTGCTGGTTATGCCGTATATCATCGTGGGCGCAATTGCTTACGTCTATATTAAAAATAGAAAAAAGCAAAAGAAGACCGAGTTGGAGGACGCTTTTGGAGAATGGAAATCGGGGAATTAAATATATATCACAGAAAGGGCAAAATGCGTTTATAGAGCAAGCCTTTTATTATTTTCCTTTATTAATGCAAATAATGGGTTGAAAAAGTCCAAAAAGGACTCCGGGACAATAGCCCCGGAAACCGGAAGTAAACATAACAGGCGCGCAGCTCCTTTTATTCCGAAAATCCCGGCCCCGGCGTCCCTTTAGCCTTATATCCGTCAACCTCTTAAGTCACCTATAAGCCGTACATAAGCCGCACTCAAGCCGTGTATGATGCATGCGCGAGGCAAGTCTGACCCGGGTCTCGGACAGCAGTCAGTTTGAAGAGAAGTCAAACTAAAAGGGCCTCAAAAACGCCTTATTCAAAACGGTTTACAGTTGGATATCCAAAATAGCAGACCGGTGTTTATCCACTTTTGATAGTTTTAACCCATTGTTCGTATTATTAATGAAAAAACGTATCCACTATTTTATTTTTATTATTCTTTACGCCGTCGGTTTGAAAGCCCAAACTGCCGGATCCAGCGTGTTTACTTTCCTGAATCATCCCGTCTCGGCGCGCCTGTCCGCATTAGGGGGCGAGCAAATCGCCCTGAAAAGCGATGATCTCGCTTTAGCTTATGCGAATCCAGCACTGTTGAACAATCTTATGGACAATGCGCTGACGTTCAACTATGAATCTTTATTTGCGGGGGTAGGAGACGGTTATTTTGGCTATGCGCGCGACGTTTCTAAATGGAAAACTACTTTCCACGGAGGAGTTCAATTTATCAATTATGGAACCTTTAAAGGAACCGACGAATACGGGAACCCGACGGTCGATTTCAAGGGCGCCGAGTACGCTTTTACATTGGGCGCGGGTTATCAGATCAACGAACGGCTGTCCGTAGGCGCAAATATAAAATATATTACTTCGCAGTTGGAAACTTATCATTCGAGCGGGGTTGCGGGAGATATTGGCGGCTGCTATTTTGACCCGGAAAGTAAATTTGGAGCTGCCATTACTTTAAATAATGTTGGCGGCGCGCTTACTTCTTATCTCCCAAACACTCCGAAAGGATTAACTCCCGTTAATTTACAGATCGGTTTTTCCAAAAAACTCAATCGCGCCCCTTTGCGCTTTGGTTTAATTTTTCACGATCTGAACCATTGGGATCTCTCTTACAATAATCCGTTAGATCAACAGCCAACTTTACTTGGGGAACCGGTCGCTACAAGCAGCGCCCTTTCAAAAAATCTGGATAATTTTTTCAGGCACGTTTTGGTGAATGGAGAACTGGTGTTTGGCGCGCGGGAAAATTTCCGGTTAAGTTTTGGTTATAACCACGAACTCAAAAAAGAACTCAGCGTCAACGGCGTCCGCAGCCTGACAGGATTTTCTTATGGGATTAGTTTTCGCGTTAACCGTTTCAGAATCGAATATGGTTCCGGCAAATATCATATTGCCGGCGGCGGAGATTATTTCAGCGTGTCTACCAATTTAGGCGAGTTTACAAAAAAGAATTAACCGGCTAATTCTTATAGCGCCCCTTCAATTTTATATACCCATGCAAAAGGAGAAATGGTTTGATCCGGCAAAATAGTGGGCGGCGTAATGGATAACGCCCCGCCGGAATACGCTGATTGCAAACTTTTAGCGCTGCCCAACAATGATATTTTCGCTCCTTTTAAAATTCCGGGAATAACAAGGTTCTTATTATTAACCGTCGGAGTAAAAACGTACACATCTTTTCCTTTCCGGGTAAAGAAAATATTAGATTCTTTTGGCACAGGCGGCGCTTCTAACCATACGCGTGTTCCATAGATTGCCTCGCCGTTTATTTTAAGCCATTCGCCCATTTCACGAAGCCGCTGTTGCATAATGACCGGAATACGTCCGTCTGCGGTGGGCCCAATGTTCAGCAATAAGTTGCCGCCGCGTGAAACTTTAGAGATCAATAGGAAAATAAGGTCCTGCGCGGAAGCGTAATCTTCTAGATTTTCATTCCGGTTATATCCAAAAGAATGGCCAATGCCCCGGCATTCTTCCCATGCATGTTCAATTGTTTTAGCAGAGGCGTTCTCGTCGCCGATCAGGTCATATTCGGTCGTATAATAGCCTCCATGTTTGCCGCGCGTGTCGCTCCCCCAGCGGTCGTTAACGACGACCGAATCTTTGACCGGCGACTCGTTATACAGCCACGCCAGCAATTGCGGCGTTTTCCAGGTAGAGGAGGGGTGTTCCCATTCTCCGTCCCCCCAAAGT
This sequence comes from Chitinophagales bacterium, assembly GCA_038230555.1. Classification (GTDB taxonomy): domain Bacteria; phylum Bacteroidota; class Bacteroidia; order Chitinophagales; family Saprospiraceae; genus JAAFJT01. The sequence goes on along the minus strand of JBBRMZ010000009.1, from coordinate 9,076 downwards.
ACGTCGGGTTTATACCGGTTAACCAGGTCCTTAATTTGCGGCGTCATGTGCTCGTCTACATATTTTCCAACGTCCTGCTTATATAAAGGATTGAACCATTCGTAAAGCGAATAATAGAACCCCATTTTCAACCCTGCCGCTTTGACGGAACGGATCAGGTCGCCCGCCAGGTCGCGGTGCGGCCCGACGTCTACGGCATTCCAGTTCCAGGATTGGGCGCTGGGCCAGAGCGTAAAGCCTTCGTGGTGTTTAGAGGTAAGTACCACGTATTTGGCGCCGGAAGACTTTAGAATTGCCGCCCAATCGTCCGGTTGAAATAATTGAGCTTTAAAATCCTTTACAAAATCGGGATATTTGACCTCTTTCCCATAATTATGCTGGTGGAACCGGTTAAATAGAGGATACATTTTTTCGCTGGTATCGACGAGCCTTTTCCAGTACCATTCCGCATAGCAGTCATAGATCCCGGCGCCGTCTTTTGGAAGCGGTCCCCAGGAAGGGACTGAAAAAACGCCCCAGTGAATAAATATACCAAATTTAGCGTCGCCGAACCAGCCCGGAAGCGGGCGGGCGTCCAGGGAATTCCACTCAGGAGAATAAATGGTTTGACTGAATGCCGAAGCGGAGAGAAAAATAAGACAACTGACAAGCAGGTTTTTCATAATTTTATCTTGTTAACCAAAGCGGAAAATCGCCTTAAATATATGCAATTTTCGACCGTCAACAAATAAAAAAAGAAGAACTGGCAAACACGAATTTTGACAAAATTTACCAGATCCAGCGGTCAAAATGTTTCAGAAATATTTTTACAAGGTTTCCCGCATCGTCAATGCCGCGATGTTGGACTCCCGTAAACTCAAATCCTTCATTAATTACTGCGCGGTGTAAGCCGGGCGGCTGTCGCGCTTTTTTTATTTCCTGGTACTGGCGTTTCAGGTTAATATGTTTTTTGGTCCATGCGGCGTCCAGGCCGTGCAAAATACAGTCGGCCTCGAGTTGTTGCTGATCAAAACTTCCCCAAGAGCATAAAACGTATTCTTCCTCGTCGATAATTTCCGACCAGTCCAAAAACTGATCAATGGTTTTCGGAAATAAAGAGGCCCGGTTTATTTCCTCCTGCGTAATGGAAGTTAACTCTTTACAAAAAGAGGAGAGGGTTGGATTTAGATAGGGTTTGACAAATTTACAAAATCTGCCGGTTACGTCTCGGTAATGATCAATTTTAAAAGCCCCGATCTCTATGGTTTCTTGGATCATGCCGGGAGGCTTGCCCATCCAACAGGTGCTTTCTAAATCATATACAATGAAATTCATCCCTTAGAAATTAGTGTTTGCGATCCGGCGATACTTCTGATTCTGTCCTGTATAAGCCTTTTTATTCTCGCTTGACGGTCACTTTGTATTTTTCCCAGTCCACACGTTTCGTCAGCCCATAATTTTCAAGCCGGTTGTGATAATAGTATAGGGTAGGGAAATCCTGGCTTTCCACGTCGCCCTCCTGGTTAAGGTATAGCGGTTTTTGGACATGAAAAACGCCTAGGTTTTTTAAGCCGTCTTTAAGAAGCTCATCCGGCGATAATTTTGCCGCTTCCGAAAGTTTTAATTTATCTTTTACCTCCAAATTTAAAAGAACGGTCTGTAACGCGGCAATGGCTGCGGTAAATTCTTTTTCCGGGAATATAAAATCGTCGCATGGTAATCGAAGCACTGAATACAGATCCATTTTATCGTTGTATGCTTTTAGCATATTAAAGGCGACAAATGCAACGATATGGCTGCTGAGTACAATATTCTCTTTATAAAAACGGTCGACAATCTTTTCCGCGAGGGCTTTGGTATATTCTCCCTCCCGTTGCAGGTCCTGGTTTACGACTCCGTTTGAAGTAAAATAATCTTCTATATTAATTTTTTGCCCGTTTTTATCATAACTCACCCCGTCCATATCGACAAAATTACCGAGAACGTCCATTGGTTTTCCGAAGGAAAGAATAATATCAGATTTTTGGGAAAAGATCTTCCAAATAAAACGGAGCCATTTTCGCTTGCTTGAGCCTTCGTCTTTTCCTTTTAGATACTGTGCTTTCCCGGTCTCCCGCAAATATTGTTCAATTAAAAAAGGCGCTTCCAGGACAAAATGATAACCCAGGACGAGCGGAACTACAAAGATCTTATTATTGCGCTTGTCGATGGGGGCATCGTTATTGACGTCGTTTTTTATAGAACTGGTTACAGGAATTTCATGCTCCGTTTTTTTCCTGGATTTATTTTCCACCCTTTGGCAAATCGCTCGCTGCGCTTCGACTACGGTGCTTAATAGACCTAATTTTAATTTAGTCTCGATCATTCCGGAACGCGAGCGTGTCCCGCCGGGAAAAAATAAACTATTAGTGCCGCGTTGAATGGAAAGATTGGACATGGAGCGAAGCGTTTCTTGGTAGATGGGGTTTTTTTTTCTTCGATCAACCCGGTAGGCGCCTAGCCGGTTAAAGAAAAAGGCAACCAGGCCCGAATTATATAAATTAAGACCCGCTCCGTAAGAAAAAGAGGGTAAACCCATCACGCTATCCATGGCATAACCGACCAGGATCGAATCAAGGTTGCTAAAATGCGTTGGCGCTACGATCACCGTACCTTTTGTCGCCAGGCTACGGATGGCGTCCACTTCTCCCATGACGTGGATCCGGTCGTATAACTGGAATTTTGAGCTAAATATTCTTCTCCAGTTTCTTCCAGCCGCCGTATTGAGCAGGCGGTTAAAAAAGATGGTTAAAAATCGGCGGGCAAAGCGGAAAGTAACGATGCTAAAAGTTCCTACGATTTCCTGCGAATAGCGGTGAATAATCCGCCCCAGCATTTCATGAAGCTCTTCATGCTCTTTTATTTTATCGGCGTCAAGATTGACAATTTTGCGACGAATGCGGTTCCAAAACTGCTTTTCATTCGGTGGATCGACTTTCCAGGGGTCTTCCCGGATACGTATCCGCTCTGCATACATCGTCTCGGCGATTAGATCCTGAAGTTTTGGATGGGTTTGAGCGAGTCTGTTTAATGTAAATTCATCAATTTCTTTTAGAAAAGCTTCTCTCCTACGACTTAGTTTGTAAATAGGCCATTGCTCGATTCGTTCTATAACGGGCGGGTATATCTTGAAAGGGCGTTCCACTATGAATTATGAGTTATGAGTTATGAAATATGAATATTCAACTCATTCATTTGTCGGCGGATTGGTTGATATTTTCTATGAACTGAAGAATTTCCGTTTTCCCGGTTCCTTTTTCAGCAGAAGTGATAAATTGTTCAGGTGCGGTATTCCAGGATTGTAATAATTCTTTTTGAAAAAGTATGATATTTTTTTGTGTGTCTCCTTTATTAAGGCGATCCGTTTTAGTATATGCAATAACAAAAGGGATATTATTTTCTCCTAGATCGTTCATAAACTCAATATCTATTTTTTGAGGCGGGATCATCGAATCGATCAACACGAAAACGCATCTGATTTGCGTCCGCTCCACTAAAAATTGTCGTATCATCAGCTTCCAGTCTTCCCGCATGGTTTTAGACACGCGGGCGTATCCATATCCGGGCAGATCGACAATGTACCAACTTTTATTAATCAAATAATAATTAATGGTTTGTGTTTTTCCGGGCGTATTAGACGTCCGCGCTAGGTCTTTGCGATCGCAAAGCATATTGATTAGCGAAGATTTACCGACATTCGATCGCCCGATAAAAGCATATTCCGGCTTTTCGTCTTTTGGACATTGATCTTCCCGGATATAACTACCTATATAGTCAGCCTCTTTAATCATAGTTAATTTTTGCTGCCAGCTTTTTGTTGTCAGCTTTAATAGGTTTATTATCCTCTTCCGCTCCGGTCGACCGACGTCGCGCTCCCTTGTTGGACCGAAGTAACCAGAACGTCCTGGACGTTCACATGCTCGGGGCGGCTTGCCATGAAATAAATAATTTCCGCTACGTCCGAGGCGGTTAAGGGTTTGAAATCTTCGTATATTTTTGCTTTTTCAGCGTCCCCATGAAAGCGCACTACGGCAAATTCTGTTTCCTCTACCATACCTGGCGCCACTTGGCTGACCCGGATATTATATTTATAAAGGTCTAACCGCATTGCTTTCGTTAAAGCGTCCACCGCATGTTTAGTAGCGGCGTATACGTTTCCGTTTGGATATACTTCTTTTCCTGCGATTGAACAAATATTGATAATATGTCCTTTGCGCCGGGCCGCCATAAACGGCGCTATCGCGCGAGTCATATAGAGTAATCCCTTAATATTTGTATCAATCATCGTATCCCAGTCTGAAATTTCACCTTCGTGTATCGGGCCGAATCCCAACGCTAAACCGGCATTGTTAATGAGTATGTCGACGTTTTTCCAATCTTCTTCCAAAGAAGCAAGCGACGTCTTTACTTCTTCCGGGCTGCGAACGTCAAAATTAAGCAAAAGTACTTTATTCCTGAATGACGTCTCTAAATTTTCTTTCAACCCAATAAGGCGGTCGTTCCTTCTGCCGGTAAGAATTAACCTGAATCCATTCCGCGCAAATTGTTCGGCCGTCGCTAAGCCAATGCCGGACGTCGCGCCTGTAATTAGAACAACCCTTCCGTTGTCGTTGGCGGTCGCTGCAAGCGGAACCGGCTCTAAAACAAGTTGAGGCTGGTCAAAATGGTAGATCTCGTCGTTGATCTTTGTTTTAAAAGCCGAATTATTTTCTACGGCGCGCTGATAATGATCAAACGCTTCCGGTTTGTTTCCCTGCTCGTAATAAGCGGCCGCCAGATCTAAATGAGCCTGCGGATGGTTAGGTTTCAATTGGATCGTTTTGCGCAAGTGACGGATCGCTTTTTCATAATTACCGGATTGCTCCAGTTTTATAATAGCGTACTGGTAATGGGCGTCCGCATTTTCTTTATCGCGAGTGAATGCTTCCCTGAAATACTGCGCAGATTTTTTACCCTGCCCTTTAAAATGTTCCTTTGTTAGCGTAGCCAATTTGTAATAGATTCCCGGATAATCAGGTTGTAGGGAAGCTACTTTTTCCAGCAAACTTTGGCTCAAAAGAAAATCATTATTATGCTCTGCAATAAAAGCCAACAGAAGATATGCGTCGACGTTATTTTTATCGCGTTCCAGTAAAGTCGTCAACTGTTCCGAAGCCTCCGAAAATTTATTCGCCTGGGAAAGTTGATCTGCATATTCAAATCGCAATTTCAAGTTTTCGGGGTCTTTATCCAGGTTTTGTTTTAGGTTCTGTAGATTCGATAATGGATTTACAACTTCGTCAAGAACAGTTTCAGTCGATTCAACAGCGCCGGCCGGAACAACCGGAAGCGATTCTGACTCAGCAGTTTTAGATTGACCTTCAGGCTCCGAAACAAATAACTTAGAATAGGTATGTTCTACGGCGGCGGGACTATTAGCCGGGAGTTTTTCATTTTGAAGGCCGTACGGATGAAGTTCCTGTTCCTTTTCAGCTAATTTAAGCGGCGGGTTTTCCGTAGAATTATTCTTATGAACAGACGTCGACGCTGGTCCATCGGTTTCTACCGATAGCGGGTTGCGCGGCTCGTTTCTAGCGCTTATCGAAGAAAAGGCGTCGCTACCGGGGGGTATTGGATCGTCTTTTAAATTTTCAATCACTTCGCTCAATTCTTCGCGCTTGGGAATAGGATTCTGGGATAAATTTAGATGATCTTCTTTCTTATATACTGGTAGAGAATCGTTTTCAGCAGAACTGATTATTTTGGCGTCTTGCTGCATTTCTTCCAGCGTTAAAGATAATCCATGTTTTTTTTCTAAAAAAGCCGCTCCGTTATCAGGCGATTTTTGGTTATCTGTTCCGTTAGTATTAAACTGCGTATGGGAACTCAAAAATCCCGTATGAATGCTTTCTATATTTGAGCTAAGATCCTGTTGCTTATCTGATGCGGATTCGGACATGGTTGAATAAACAGGCGTTTCGCCTGCCAACGAAGGAGCAGGCGGAACGGTCATACTTAAATATTTCCAGACCGGAGCATAATGAGAAGCGGTTAACTGGTCGAAAGTCCAATAATCAACAGATCTTAGAAATCGCAATAATTCCCCTACTTCCGAAGAAATGCTTCTGACCGAACGCACTTTTTCAGAGAACACGGCGTCGTCGCCGGCCTCAGTTCTGGATCTTCGCAGGCTGAGATAATGATCCTGCCAAAAATTCATATACTGTATTACGTTGCTTACCCGTTCAAAAGACGTGGGAACAGTCATATATTCCGTAGTCGAACCATTTTTAGCATATATGCCGTCCGTAACAATGGGTATAAACCGTTTTTGAAAACTTAATTCTTGTATGATGCGCAGGGCGTCCTTCATACAAACTTCAGACTTCAGAAAATTATCGCTGATTAAGATCGCTGCTATATCTTCATTTCCGGTTGTGGCTTTAGAAAGTTGTTCCAAACCTTTGTATTCCGTCAAAACGATCCGAACTATTTCTGCGTCACGGCTTATATCCAGAACCATTTTATTTGCTGCCGCTTGGTTTGCCTGGCAGTACGCTAAGATTAATTTCTTCATTTAAGCGTCGTTTATATTTTATAAAGGATTATATTTTTTTATTTTTCTGCTAATAACTGGTCTATCCAACCGGCGAACTCCTCTTTAAAAGCGCTATATTTACTGGTAGCAGGACCGTCGAAACCCGTATGGATATGCCTGACCTTGTTTTTTCTGTCCAGAACTAGGGTCGTCGGAAAAGCCTGAATCTTATTTAATTCAGGCAGCGTTTTTGAAGCTTCGGTTTTATTGGCCGTTCCCGCGTCCACAATTTCATAGGGAACCTGCATTTTTTCTTTATACACCCGGATTTGAGCGTTAGCCCTTGCCGAATCAGGATATCGCTCGTAAGCCAGCGCAATGACCGAAACTCCGGTATTGGAATGGTCGCGCAGATATTTTTTTAGAAAATTAGTTTCGTCGCGGCAGTTAGGACACCAAGTCCCCATGATCTGAATGATCTTTACTTTATTAATGTAAAAGGGGCTAGTTAGAGAAACGGGGACGCCTTCGGGATTTATAAAATGAATATCCATCGGCGCTGAAGGCTGTTTTAAAACCGTCAGGCTGTCGGGATTGGATAACTCAAACTGCTCGTTCTTTTTAGCGATCCAGATGGTTTGATAATATTTCCCCGAACGGTAACTACCGATCAAGCTCCCGTCAGGTTTAATTTCTCCTTCAAACAAGAAAGCGTGCGATCCGTCAAAACAGGACAAATAGAACCGTTCTGCCTGCACTTCTCCGTCCAAAAACCGGTAATCTCCGGTCTCAGTCCTGAAAGTGCCCCGGAGGGTATTGCCTGTTTGTTTGAATTCGCCAACAGCTTTTTCTGGTAGGGAATCATTCACGCCAAAGGTTGCTTCCCATTTACCGGTCAGATCGGCGGCCGGCGTTTTGGCGAGGGTGGAAAACCGGTACGCTTTTCCATTACGTGCGCTAAAGGGAATGCTCGTTTTTTTCGCTGGGACGATCCATTCCCCTTCCATCACATTTTCCTGATAAACGGCATGTATATAAGAATCGAAAATAGGGAACTTAATAAGGATGGTATCTTTGCCGGACGACCGGTCATGGCCGGTTAAAATATCGACGGCGTCCACTTTAATTCTTTCCTCGCCGTTCCAAATTGTTATATCAAAAACGCTGTCCGAGGTATACTTCACTTCAAACTGGAATGGTAATTCGCCGCCAATCACTTCTTCGTATTTTATGTCCGGCTTTTCAAAAGGTTTAAGTTTTTGACGTCCAACCACCTGGTTGTTTTCTAATTGCAAAACAGCGCGCCATATACCCGGAGCAACTTTAGTATATTTATTGTCCATCACAAAGCAACCGGATAAAAAATAGACAGTGCTCAAAAAAGAGAAAAAACAAAGAAAACGAATTTTCATGACCGGATTTATATTGCCCATAGTGGAATGAATAAAAGTTGTATAACCAGAGCTACCCTCTAATAGTTATAAAATAAACCTCAAAGTTAAATAAATACCGTCGCTATTAAAGTGATTTATACAATTTTTATATGCTTTTCAAGCAGTTTGAAAAAGCGTAACCATTTGATAAATATAAATAAGTATATTATTAGTATTTTATAATTTATTAAAAATCAATTATTTAAACTTGTTTATTATTAGATTATTATAATGGGTCAGGCTTTTTCTCCAACAAAATAATGCTCTTTCTCGCTAAACAGCGTATTGAACGTAGTCAGCGTTCCGTAAATGCGGGTGATATATTGCTGAAGATTAATTTTTTCTTCGTCGTTCAGTTCGGAGCTATTTATTCGTTGTTCCAATACTCTTAACCTGTCGCGTAACATGACGATTTTATGAAAAAAGACTTCGATAGGGATTTCTTTAGATTTCAGTTTTTCATCCGCAGGTTGTAAGATAAGCGTTCCTTTTTCCCATCTGTCGCCTAAAGGTATAATCTCTGAAACGTCCGACCAGGTTTTAAGAATACGGATCAGAGAACGCTCTGCCTCGCTAAAAGTAACGGCGCCATCTGCCGGAATTTTTTCTATAATTTCCCATTTGTCATAATCTTTAGCGATAGATTTTATACCGTATAAAAAAAAGCAAACATCGTAAAGCGCCTGATGCAATTTTATCACTACGCCGTCGCCAAAAGAAGGATGCGCAATCCTTGAACCAACGCCTAAAAATATTTCCGAATGTTCCATATGTTAAATGATTTTTGAACTGTTCAACGTTATTGCCGTAAGTTGGTTACGCCCCAAAATAAAATCGCCCCGCCCTAAAAATAAGGGAGAGGCGAAATATGCAGATTGTTCACACTACAAAGTTTATGCAACGAATGCAAATTTCATTTGGATTTCTTTTTAAAAAGGTCGTTTAATAATGTTGCCGAAAACCTGTATTAAATGAACGCTGAAAATCTTTTGATCTATGGTTGTATTAAGATGTTGCAAAGCTAAAAAGGTTACATTCATGCTGCAACAACTATTTAGAGTTTTTGACGTTTTTTGTGACAGGAAAAAATGAAAATTAAATTGTTTTT
>JBBRMZ010000008.1:0-44407 GCA_038230555.1 Chitinophagales bacterium | reverse complement strand
GCAATTGAATCACCCGGGCAAATAACCGGATTAACGGGCACGGACAACAAAGGCGGGTTTCTGACGTCAATATCAATCGAACCAGAACCAGGACATGCCGGGCCTTTGGCCTGCGCCGTATAGGTTGCCTTTCCTGCCGTCGGCGGGTTAACCGTAATGGTATTTCCTCCTTCCATCGGGGCCCCCGGACCCGTCCATTTGAATTTAGTAGAACTTCCGTCCGACGCAGTCAGGGTAACCTGCTGGCCTAAACATACGCGAGGCGGAACGGGCGTAATCACCACTGCCACAGTTGGATTAACGATCAAATTGGCAGAATCGAGCCGTACGCAAACGCCGTTCGTTAATTTTCTAAAATACTTAGTAGACGGGGTATCAGCGCTAAGTACAGCGTTATATAGCGAATCCGGCGTTATAAATCCCTTGCTTGGATTCCATTTGCTAACTATATTTGGATAAAAAATAGGTTCGTAGGATTTTGATTTTAAGATGACGATGGTTCCCTGACAAACCGTCGTGTCTTTTGGAGTAATAGCCGTAAGCGAAGGGGCGGGAAGCGAATCGACAATAATTAGCGCCGAATCTCTGCGCGTACAACCGGTTGTGCTCCCTTTTACAAAATAGCGCGTTGCATTAGTCGGACTTATGACAATACTGCTTACAGAAGAATCTCTGAATTTTAAGTCGCTGGAATTCCAGATAAAAGTAGCGGTCGGCAGGTTATTGATCGTCGTTAAATGAAGCGTATCGCCCTTGCATAAATGCGTGGAATCTTTGACTGATAATTTTAGTGAAAAATCAACTCCCGTCACATTTACCTTCTCCGTGCGCGTACATCCGGGATTCGACGCCGTCAGCGTATAAGTCGTTAAGAAAGCTACGGCTTTGACGGTCGGATTAGCCAGCGTGTCGCTGTTCAGTCCGGTTGCCGGGACCCATTTATAGGTTGTATTTGATTCCACCGGCGTAGAGGCAAGTTGAACCAGGGCGTCTTTACAGACGGTCGTATCGTTCGCTTTGAAAACAATGGGCGTCTGATAGACCGAAACCAACACGCTGTCCGTCACCGGCAAAGGGCACCCTCCCGCGGTATTATCCTGTACGGATAGATAATAACGCGTGGTCTGTAAAGGCGAAACGGTCGGATTTGCAGCCGTAGACATGAACCCGGAAGGTTTGGAAATCCATGAGTAACTATAATTAGGCGATTGTCCCCCGCCGCCAATAGCGACCGACGATCCAGCGCAAAGGGCCTGGCTGGAAGCGACGGTATAACTGGGCGCTTTAGCGGATAAAACGTTAATATTGATCGTATCGATGTAATTGCAACCGGGGGTATTCAATTTTACTATAAACTGAGTAACTCCGGTAACGGAAGCAGTGAAAAAAGGATCGCCTACGTCGGTCGAATCCAACTGGGCCAGACCATTGTTGTTAGCCGTCCAGGTCCAGGTAGCCTTAGCGCTTGCGGGATATCTATGTGTCCCTATATTGAAATGAAGCCGCTGGCCAATACAAACTGTTTGGTCGGCGGCAGGAGTAAAATTAAATATACTGACCTTTACTTTCATTGTAGTATCCGAACAGGTTCCGATTGCACGGACGGAATAGATTATATCGGACGCCGGTTGCGCAATGGGGTTGGCAACGGTCGTCGAGTTTAATCCGGCGGGCGGCGACCATTGATAACTGACTCCGCCTGATGCGGTCAATTTTGCCATACCGCCAGGGCAAATAGCCGTATCTGAACTGACCGAAAATTGATTGGGCGCGTCGGTATTGAAAACGCCGGGCGTCGTTCCCCTGAAATCCAGGCTCAAACCGCCCCTATTGCCAAGGCTGAATAGCACGCCGTTATAATCATTGATAAAAATCAGGTAATATTTACCTTTTGTTACATTAAGCCTTTTGACAAAACCGTCCGGTATATTTCCTTGTCCGCAATCGGCGGTATCCGTCACGACCTGCCGGTTGAAAGGATTAACGTCTGTTAAGCCTGTTAGTCCTGAAGAACTGCCTAATAAATTTAAATCCGTCGAGGGAGCGAACGAGCTGCGAACCGGCTGATGACTGGCAGAATAAGTGCAAATACTATTAAAATCGTCAATTGGGCCGTAAACATTATAATCTATGTCGTCGTTACGGTAAGCAATCGTATCGTTTGGCCGGATCAGCATGCCCAATTTACCATCGGCGTTTGCTTTGAAATAGAAAAATGCGTAGTTTAGATTGCGTGAAGCAAAATTTATACATCCGGAATTGGTTCCGTACTTCATAAAAGTCGGATCGCTTTGACCTTGCTGGATGATTACAGAATCGGTAGACGTAATCGTACAACCGTTTAAAGGAAGCGCTTTGCTACAAAAACCGGCATTCGGTAAAATATTTCTACACCCGGCCGTATCTACGCGAATGCTGTAGGGCGTGCAGGCGGAAGCCCTGGAAACGACGATATAATAATCGCCCGGGTCGCTCAAACGTACAAAAGGAATAGAAACATTGGGAGAAATGAAATTCGTGAATCCGGTCGCCAGGCAAACGCTCCCGCTTGACCCGGGTTTGCCCTGGAAAACAGCTACTCCGGCGCCCAATTGGGCGCCCGTCAGCGTAATTTTTATACATTCGCCGCCCTGCGACGCGTATTTATAAAGATGGTTCTTGCCCGTCAAAAAAATTGCGTCATTGCAAAGCGAAGCGGGAAGAGCGGTCGAATCTCCACAAGTCGTATTTGCAGCCGAAAAAGGAATCCGTGCGATCACGTCGGGATTGGAAGAGCTGGTCGAAAAAGCCGCATTGCAGGCCGCTCCCGAACATTCCCAGCGCAACTTAAAACCTTTCCGGTTGATTGAAGCGTCGGAAGTAAAAACGATATAAGCGCATTTACTCCTAATCTGGTATTGCAACCCAAATGAAAGACCGCTGCCATTTTCAATACGTTGTCCCGACACGGCGTCCGCTCCGTCGTATATTTTCAAAAAATCAAAATTGGTTTCCGTATCGAGGCTGTCGAGGTAAATTCTGATACATTGGTGGCTGGTGTCCGGGCAAATTTTGAAAGTAGAAAATTCGTTAAACTGGTAATTTGCGTTTGGCCCGCCCGAACTGTACAGCGTGCCGGAACAGGTAGAAGCGACGGAATCGACCCCGAGGGTATATATAGCTGCAAATTCCGAGACGCATAAAGAAAACTGACCTGCATTAGGTAGAGCGCCGGCGCTCCAGTCGTTCACGCGGAGAAAATAGGTTTCACCTGGGTTTAAGCCAAATAAAGTCGTTTTAATTTGAGAAGCGCCGTCGGGCGAGCTGACGCAGCCTATCTGATCCAAACCGTTCTGAACGCAAGCGCCTCGATAAACCGCCAATTGCGGATTTTTAATTGGCGACGCACCGGCGCTGTTGACGGTAATCGTATATGAGTTCCCCTTATTCGACGGAACCGTAAAAGTGAACCAAACGTCGCGGCCGGTTAAACCTGCTTTGAAACAGGAAGGAATATTTCCGGCTCCAATATTACTTGCCGTAGCGTTCACGTTCGTAAAAACCGTAGTCGGGCAAACAGCGCCAACGACCACCGGTACAATATTAATGGCTCCGGTACATTCATCGTTGAGCGGCGCTTGGGAAAAACCGTAACAAATAGAACATAAAATAATAATAAGGGAATAAAAATGCTTCATGTATATAATATTATTGTTGATCGCACAATGCAAAACGTCAAAAGTATAAAAACTATTAACGACTAATATTTAATTTAGATATACAAATATAGGTCAGTCCGTAAATTTTTTGAAAGATAACTTTATTTAAGCAGCAGCGTAAAAATAAATGAAATTATAAATTCTATAATCCGTCTGATATTAAAAATTTACAGGCAAGCAGTTCAGAGCTAATGGCTATTTATCGGCGGTAGCGATAAAAATTTGTTCGTCTTCTATATGGACGCTTAAAGCCTGACGTTCGTGCAACCACTTTAATAAAGTTGTTCCTAAAAATTCTTTTTGCCATTCTGATTCCCCGGCGTCGTTTTCAAAAATATCCTCTCCTGGTAAGGCGTATGAAATATCTGATTTATTTAAAACAAGGGAAGTGGCTATTCCTTCCTCATTGCATTTAAATTTTACGATCAGGTGCAACAGATCAACAGAGAGTTCTTTTCGGGGGTCTTCGGAAGTAGGTCTGGTTAATTTTTTTAGAACAGACGTCTCTTCTTCCGTCGGAGGATTTTTATACAATTTATTGAACGTTTCCCAATGGTTTTCTATAATTTTAGAGGGCACCGTCCTGTTATCTAACAGAGATTCTTTTCCATAATCTACTCCCCGTAGAATAGGAGCGATCATTTTAGAAGCAAGGATCATTTCTTTAGAATAATTTTTGTTTTTGGCCTCTTCTTTCCTCCAACGGTATAGCCGAAGCAAAAACACTTGTTTTTGGAGTTTTAGCCCGTACATTAACGTGCTGCTCAACGCTTCCCGGTCGGGGTCTCTCAGATAAAAAGAAGCCGCTTCCATTTTAGCGGTTTCAAGTCTGGCCCACTCAGACCGACCTAATTTAATTAACTTCTTCTCCAGTTTGGAATATAATTCATACAAATGATAGACGTCATTAATCGCGTATTCCAACTGCTTTTTATTAAACGGGCGCGCTTCCCAATCTGTTACAGCATATCTCTTGTCCAAGGACACGGATAGTTCGCGCTCTACCAGTTTGGAATAAGAGACAGGATATCCGTGCCCTAAAAAGCCGGCTGCTACCTGCGTATCGAAAACATTTTTGGGGAGCGTTCCATACTCGTGAAATAAAAGCCGGTAATCATTTTCACCTGCATGGGAAATTTTGAGGATACGGGGATCTTCAATGAGTTTCAAGAAAGGGGTAAGATTTACCTGTTTAGCGGGGTCAATCAGAAAATAGCCATTCGGAGTAGCTGCCTGGATCAAACATATTAAGGTAGTAAATCTTTTCTCTCCAACAAATTCCGAATCAAATGCCAGCCATTCAATATCCTGGTTAAGGCGATAAAATGCTTGCAAATCGGCGTCGGTTTCTATTAGCGTGTACGTATTTGAAATGGACAAGGATATTTTTATTTTGTGAAGGGCATTAAACGCTTTAACGAGGTAAAAATATTTACTTTTTTTGAAATAATTGTTTTCAAATATTTTTTTCTCATCAAAGGTCTGTTTAATCCGAATTTACCGCTATTTTATTTAATGAAACGGATAATGATTGAAAAATTTCAGCGGATATATTTAAAACGTTGAAAAAAAATTTACGAATCACGCCATATTTAAATTGGAAAATGAAAATTATTTTTTTAGTTCACTGACGGGCTAAATAGCGTGTTAAAAAAATTTAATAATTTATTTATTTTGTTTTCTTTATTTATTTAGAATAAAATTTATCTATTTTGATAAAAATTAAAACTTAATTAAATTATTTGAAAGTGTTAAGATAAAAATAATTGTATCTAAAGATTTTCGGTTAACGAAACTTTAACATTCTACTTCGTGTTTTATTTACAATAAGTATGTATCTTTGCATTGTCAACCGAATTAAAGAAGGAAATAAAGGATTGATTCTGTGATTTGCCAAATTTAATTACAATAACCTTTTACACCTTTTTATTACTTTACAATTCATTATATTTTTTGCAGGCTAACTTGATTTTTGATATCACCTATTATATTATTTAACCCGATTGTTAATTTTAAATTTATTATTATGAAAAATCTGATTGTCGCGCTTTTCATCAGCGCTGTGTTTGTTTCAAATGATGCGAAAGCAAATGTGACTACTTTGGGTAATACCACGGTCGAAGTCACTTCCGTTGCCGGCGGAAAATTCTTTTTATTGTCCATTAATCAGTTAGACGCCAACGCTCTTAAATTAACGTTAGAAAATGAGGCTGGCGAAAACCTTTTTTCCGAAAGCTTAACCAAGGCGAATGAATTTCATAAAAAATTCATCGTTTCAAGTTTGCCTTCCGGTAAATATTTCCTGGTCGTTACCAAAAATCACATGACTGCTATCCAGCCGATCGAAGTGACAGATAACGGCGTAAATATTCTGGAAAACGGCAGAATCGAAAAATTCGAGCCCTGGTTCCGTCAGACGACTCCAAACAAAATCGACGTGGACGCTTTCTTTACGACCGCTTCTAAAGTTGAATTGAAAATTTGGGATAACGAAGGTAATTTGGCTTACCACGAAACACTGAACGAGCGCCCGGTTTTACACAAAAGATTCGACGTGTCAAAATTACCTGCGGGAAATTATTCTTTCCAAGTAGTGACCAATACGGATCAATATTCTTACAACTTCACAAAATAGTCAATTTTCTCTTGTAAGCAATCACCAATCTATTTATTTAAGGGGCTCCGGTAGCTCTCCGACATTTAAGAGACCGTTCAACATTGGACGGTCTCTTTTTTTGCATTTTATCACTTGATTTTCCTATATTTGCTTTTTCAAAACATTTTAAATTCCTTTAATCCGCGTTTTTATGAAATATACGCTTTACATTTTTTGTTTTATGAGTGTTTCGTCCGTTTACGCTCAGGATGTTAAACTGATTCCTCAACCGGTAGAGTTAAAAATGTCGCCCGGCGGGTTCCAGATTCGCGACAATCTTTCTATAGGATATAATAAACCCGAAGCCAAGCCAATAGCGGAAATATTGGCAAAAAAAATTAACACTTCGACCGGTTACCAGGTCAAAACAGATAAGAAGGGGAAAATCATGCTCTCCCTGAATGAAAAAGTTGATCCGGCTTTAGGCAAAGAAGGCTATACGCTGGTTTCTACGTCTAAATCTATTAAAATCGAGGCCAACGAACCGGCGGGTTTATTTTACGGCGTTCAAACCTTATTACAGTTGGCGCCTAAAGAAATAGAATCATCGACTAAAATTAACGCGGATTGGAAAATACCCGCCGTCCAGATCCGCGATTATCCGCGCTTTGCTTGGCGCGGCGTCATGCTGGACGTCAGCCGACATTTTTTTACTAAAGAAGAGGTCAAAAAATACATCGACGAAATCTCCCGCTATAAATATAATGTTTTTCACTGGCACCTGACCGACGACCAGGGCTGGCGTATCGAAATCAAATCATTACCTAAATTAACGTCTATTGGCGCCTGGCGCGTGCCGCGCGTCGGCAAATGGGGAACTTTTGAAGCGCCAAAATCTGATGAGCCCGCTACCGACGGCGGTTTTTATACGCAAGAGGATATTAAAGAAATTGTACAATTCGCTCAAAACCGGTTTATTACCGTTCTACCCGAAGTAGACGTCCCCGGACATAGCATGGCCGCAATCGCCTCTTATCCTGAACTTTGCTGCACAAAAGACCCTTCCATTAGAGTAAACCCGGGCAGTAATTTTGCCGAATGGCCCGGGGACGGCCATTTTGTGATGTCAGTCGATAATTCATTAAATCCGTCTGACGAAAAAGTTTACGCTTTCTTAGACAAGGTATTTACGGAAATGGCTGCATTGTTTCCTTCGCCTTATATTCATGTGGGCGGCGACGAATGTTATAAAGGATATTGGGAAAAGAGCGACGCCTGCAAGCGCATGATGAAGCTGGCGGACATGAAAAATACAGAAGAACTTCAGGGTTATTTCATGCGCCGCATCGAGCAAATATTAAAGTCCAAAAACAAAAAGATGATCGGCTGGGACGAAATTCTCGAAGGCGGCCTGGGTCCGCAGGCCGCCGTAATGAGCTGGCGCGGAACGCAGGGAGGAATCGCCGCCGCCAGATTGGGTCACGAAGTAGTAATGACGCCAAATCCTTATACGTATATCGATCTGCGCCAAGGGGATCCGTCTGTCGAGCCGGACGGGACTTCTTATTTATATGTCCCGCTTAGCAAATGTTATTCCTTTGAACCCGTACCCGACAGCGTGGACGCCAAATATATCCTCGGCGGCCAAGCCAACCTGTGGACGGAAAAAGCCCCTACCCTACGCCATGCCGAATACCTGACTTTTCCGCGCGCCTGGGCGCTTTCCGAAGTGTACTGGTCGCCAAAAGGGAAAAAGAACTGGAGCCAGTTTGTCGATAAACTGGATGGTCATTTTGAGCGCGCCGACGCCGCAGAAGTCAATTACGCCCGTTCTGTATACGACGCCATCGCGCAACCAAAAATGGTCGGCAAAAAATTAATGGTCGGCGTAAATAACGAAATCTCAGATATGGATACGTATTACACGCTTAACGAAACTATGCCTGACAAATTTTCCAGGAAATTAACCGAACCAGTCGAAATTCCGGAAGGCAAAGTCACCTTGAAACTGGTTACTTACAGGAATGAGAAAAAAGTCGGTAAAGTGATCGCCTTATCAAGGGAAGAACTGATTAGTCGCGCGCCTAAAGAGAAGGAGTCTAAAATAAATTAATAAGTTTTAAAACAAATAACATGAAAGAATTTCTCCCTTTACTATTGATAGCCGGTCTTCTCACCGCTTGCGTCTCTACGCAAAAATACAACGCTCTGGCGGTTTCAAAAGAGTATTTGCAGAAGGATTACAACCAACTGCTTCAGGTTCAAAAAGAAAAGCAGCGTCTTTCAGACAGCCTGACTTCGGTATCCGCTAATCTAACCGCTGTTAACTTAGAAAAAGAAGACTGGAAAACCCGGTACGGCAGCGTTTTCGCAACCAACGCAGACTTAACCCGGCAACTCGACGCCTTACGTTCCCGCCAGAATGAAATCGTTCAAACGACCGTTAAAGATAAGGACGCGTTACAAAAACAACTGGAAGACCGGGCGAATGAAATCGATAAAAAAGAGAAAGAACTCCGCCTCTTGGAAGCTTCTATGAAATCCAGCAAAGGAACATTGGATGAAGTAAAGAATTCTCTTAGCGATCGCGAGAAAAAAATCAGGGAGCTTAGCGACGCCCTGAAAGAAAAAGACGCCCAAACCGCCCTAATTCGTCAGAAAATAACCGACGCGCTCACCGACTACGCACCCGGAGATTTAACGATCCGGCAGGAAAACGGTAAAATTTATCTTACATTAAGCCAGGGGCTACTTTTTGCAAAAGGGAGCGCGGCAATAGAAGGCCGAGGGGCCGAAGCGATCCGTAAAATAGCGCCCGCTTTAAACGCCAAACAGGATATGGAAATAAATGTAGAAGGGCATACGGACAGCGACGGTAATCCAGATCTAAACTGGAAACTCAGCGCGGAGCGCGCTCAAAATGTGGCTAAAATACTAATCGGGGCAGGAGTCGAGCCTAAAAGAATCATTGCTTCCGGTAGAGCCTCTTTTAGGCCGGTCGCGCCCAATGATACGGAAGCGAATAAATCTAAGAACCGTAGAACGGAGATTATTTTATCGCCTAAACTGGACGAACTATATAATTTAGTGAAGACAAATTAATTATCTAAAACAAGTTTTAAAAAGTCAAATCTTTAATATCGAAAATCCAGAAAAAGGGACGTCATTTTTATTTCATTCAAAGAAATAAAAATGACGTCCCACTTCCTAACCCCGTGGGGGATGGATTACTTCATAGAATTATCCAGATAAATCGCTGACCACCATAAGTCCGGGTATAAAAGGATCTAATTTTTCTAATAAAGCGTCGAATAAAGAATCCCCGTATTTAATATAATAAGGAAGGAAATTCTCTACCCGCTCCTGCAGCCCGCCCGAAGGGAAAAATTTGCCGCTTAACGACCTGATCTGGTTGATCTGCGTTTCCTGTTTCTGCTTTTCGGCTTTCATTATCTTGGCTTCCAACTGTTCGAGGCTCTGGACTTGTTTGGTTCTTTCCGCTAAAACCGTTTTCTCTAAAGTAGGATCAACGATCTGAACTTTTGCGAGAACTTGGTCGAACATTTTCGCAATGGTTGCTTTTTCCTCTTCAAAATGCAGGTCTACAGAACTGGATTTATCTACATATTTTTTGACGGCAGTTTCTATGTCGGACGCCAGATCCTCTATGCCGACGCTCAATTTTTGCATCTTGTCAATTGCCGTTTTATCCAATAAGACCACAGAATTTCGACGAATCAACATGGGGAAATTTACGCCGAAATATTCAAACTGCGCTTTTCTTTCCAACCAGTATGCCAGTTCTCCTCCCCCTCCAATATAGGCCAGGTTGGGCAAAACGGTTTCCTGATAAAGCGGTCGAAGCGCTACATTTGGGCTGAAATATTGAGGATATTCATTTAGATGCGCTATTATTTCATCTTTTGACCAATGGTATTTAGTATTTAGCGCTTCGTAGACGCCGTTTTGCTCCACGATCCTTTCCCGTAACCCATCCCTCAAGTAAAATAAATTGATTTCCCGGGGGTACGCCTGCGCCTTAAATCCCAGCGCGCTAAGCGAGGCTTGTGTTTTTTCGATCAGCGCTTTAGATGGTTGATTTAATAATTCCTTTTCCATCAGCGGCGTGAATAGTTTTTTTAGAGTAGCGTCGTTCATATTTAAAACGATCAGCCCAAATCTCCCAAATAATTCATGGATCAGCGCTTGCGTTGCGTCCTGGTAAATATCGTATTCCGTATAGCAGCGGTGAATTATTTCATATATCCGTACTGCGTTTTCTGATTCGCCCACCAAGGTTTTTAATTCTTCCAATGCTGATTTTAAAGACGCCGTATGCATCATGCCAACCGCACCGTGTTCATCGTTTTCCCAGATTATTTTTTTATTGAACAGATTAATATGGTTGACTTCTTCAAAATCATGATCCTCGCCGCCTATTACAAAAACAGGAATCACATACCAGTTTGGAAACCGTTGGTTCAGATCGTTAGCCAATCGAATAGTAGAAAGTATTTTGTAGATAAAAAATAATGGCCCTAAAAAAAGACTCGGCTGATGCGCCGTAGTAACCGTAAATATATTTTCCCCTAATAATGCTGTAATATTCCTTTTTACAGTCGGATCGACCTGTTTCATTTTTGAATATTGTCGCTCCAGAGCGTCAACCAGCGTTTTTCTATCCGTTTTATCGTTGATTTTATCAGAAAAAATATTTCCGAAAGAAGATAACGAGGGCGGATATTTATAAAAATCCTGAAATATCTGAGGCGTCTCGCTATAGGCTTTGTCAAATTTAGAAAAAGCGGGAATCCGCGAAAATGGCAGGGTGTAATCGCTCATAAAGATTTTTCAAAAGAAGGAAATTCGAATCGGCCTTAAAAACAACCGGAAGCGGCGTTGGTTGCGTTAAAGGAAAACTAAATAGCGGTAGTTAACAAGCGTCTACTTAGACAAAAAAATCCTTTATTAAATCTTCCTCTTTCATACCCTTGGTATATGCGTAACTGTCCAGATCGACAATACCTTCCGCCCGCAAAACTTCGTCGTCGATTAGAAACTTACCGGTAAAAGTCTTATGGTCTTTTTGTAAAATATAATAGGCCGCGTCCGCAAGTATCTCCGGCGTCCTCGATCGCCGGATCATTTCGTCGCCGCCTAAAATATTACCTACGGCGGCGGTGGCAATCGTCGTCCGGGGCCATAATGCGTTAAAAGCAACCTGCCCTTCAAATTCCCCGGCCATGCCCAGCACGCATATACTCATTCCAAATTTTGCCATCGAATAAGCAACATGATTTTGGAACCATCGGGTCTCCATATTCAGCGGCGGCGACATATTCAATACGTGCGGATTTTCCGCTTTCAACAAATAAGGCAAACATTTTTGACTGCATAAAAATGTCCCGCGCGTATTGACCTGGTTCATCAGGTCGTACCGTTTCATGTCCGTATGTAGCGTTCCGGTCAGTTGAATTGCGCTCGCATTATTGATCAAAACGTCGATCCCCCCGAATTTCTGAACTGCCTGTTCCACCGCTTGTTGTACGCTTTCTTCATAACGGACGTCGACTACAAGGGCGAGCGCCTCGCCTCCCGCAGCGCGCATTTCTTCAGCGGCGCTATATATCGTCCCAGGTAATTTAGGATGCGGCGTATCTGTTTTTGCCGCAATGACAATATTGGCGCCTTCTTTTGCCAGCCGTAAACCAATGGCTTTTCCTATTCCCCTGCTTGCGCCGGTAATGAAAATTGTCTTATTTTTGAATTTAGTCATAAAAAAATTTTATATGCTAATATATGGCGCTTGTATTCAGATTGCAAAAATTCTTTTATAAGAAGTCGACGTCGACGTTGTAAGGATACTCCATCAAGTAAACTATGGCCTTGTCGATGTTAAAACCTTCAAAGACAACGCGGTAGAGCATTTCTGTAATAGGAACATGTAGTTTATAAGATCGGGCGATTCGATGGGCAATTTTAAGGGTGCGCACGCCTTCCGCAACTTCCTGGATAGTAGAATTGATCTGTTCGGGCGTTTCACCCTGAGCAAGCCGGATTCCATAAGAGTAATTGCGGCTGTTTGTACTGGTCGCAGTGGCAATTAAGTCGCCGACCCCTGCGGTGCCTAGAAACGCTTTATTGGACGCGCCAAGACGTTTGCCGAATGCAATCATTTCTGAAAGTCCACGCGTGATCAGCATGGCCTGAATATTTTTGCCCAACCCCCGGCCTCCTAATAAACCCGATCCTAAGGCAATCACATTTTTTAAAGCGCCTGCAAATTCTGCTCCTAATATTTCATGGCTTCCAAACACATGAAACCTTTTACTATTCAATACCCGCTGTCCGGCGCCGATCACTTCGTCGTAACGACTGGCAATGAGTGTCGCGGAAGGCTGGCCTTCTAATAATTCTGCAGCCAGGTTTGGGCCTGAAAGGCATCCGATCCTAACAACGCTGGTCTCATCCATGATAACTTCGCTCATTGTCCGGATATTAGCGCGCGTTACCATTGTTCCGGCGTTCAAATCGCTTTCCCGGACGTCCGCAAGATCCAATCCTTTGGTGCCATGTATCATCAGGTGATAAGGACGAAGGAAAGGGGACAATGTTTTAATGACTTCCCTGAAACTGGCGGAAGGAACTACCGGGAATAATAAATTACAACGTTCGCATATTTCCTGCACGTCGTTAGTGGCTGTAACGCGATCTGAAAAGGATCCTCCGTACCGGCAATGTTGTTGATTGATCGATTCGACGATCTCTGGTTTTCTTGAATATAGAAGAACATCAGTATTTGATTGCATTAACTGGGCGATCGCTACTCCAAAACTTCCCGCCCCTATCACGCCGACCGGCTTTGTCATAAATAGTTATGAGTTATGAGTTATGAGTTATGAGTTATGAGTTATTGAATACGTAATTAATTCATTATTATCATTTTAAATAGTATTTAATTAGGTTAACGCGTCGTAAATTTGTATATATTGATGGACGCTTTTTTCCCAGGAATGGTCCATTCCTATTATTTTTTCCCGTAAACTTTTTAGACTTAATGAATCGTGATATAGTTTGACTGATCTATACAACGCTAATTTAGCGTCTTCGACGGTAAACCGGTCAAACCGGATTCCCGAACCGCTTGGAGAGGCGACATCGGTAACGGTATCGCGGAGGCCGCCAACGCTTCTGACAACGGGAACCGTTCCGTATCGTTGAGCGTACATCTGATTTAAACCGCAGGGTTCCACCCGTGAAGGCATGAGTAAAAAATCCGCGCCCGCGTATAACTGATGCGCTAATGTTTCATTATATTCTAAACTAGTATCAAAATACCCGAAAAAATGACTTTGCATTTTTTTCAAAGCATCGCTGATCGAAGGATCGCCGGTCCCTAAAACGACAAAACAGGCCTGGGCCCCTTCGTATAGAAAACTCCCAATGAGCGGCGGGAGCAAATCGGCGCCTTTTTCTCCGACCAATCTGCCAATAAAAGTAAATAATGGCAGGTCTTCACGAATACGAAAGCGTCTACAAACGGCTCTTTTATTTTCTCTTTTATAAACGTTCACATCGTTGGTCAGGCGGTATTCGATCATTGGATCTGTAAAAGGATTCCAGACCTGCGTGTCGATTCCGTTCAATATGCCTATAGATTTCGCCCTTTCGTTATTCATCAGCCATTCCAGACCGCCCGAATATTGTCGTAGTTCAGATAAATACCCGGGGGAAACAGTTGTAAAATACCAGCAACATTTAAGCGCGCAAGCCATTGGATTAATTACATTGTTCCATTCTAACAAAGAAGCCGCTTTAGCTTCAAAAAATGGTAAAGATTGCGCTTTTTGCCAGCTAAATGCGCCTTGGTACTGTCCATTATGGATGGTAAAAACCGTAGGAATATTCTTTAGCGCATTATATTCCGGGCAATGCTTTACGATGAACGGAACCAGCGCGGTGTGGTGATCGTGGCAATGAAGCAAATGGGGCCTTTCTTTCATACCCAAAATCCAATGCAGTACAGCCTGTTGAAAAACAAGGTTACGCTCTACTTCGTCTTCGTATCCCTGACCATTTGCATCGGTATATATTCCAGGGCGGTCAAAAAACTGCGGCGCGTCCACTACGTACAATGGAAATCCTAAACTTACATTTTCGCACAGGTATACAGAATAGGGCGCCTGATATGAACCAATCCGCACTGTTCCATCGATTTCTTTTTTAAAACGTTGGCCAAGCAACCATTTTGTTTTATATTTGGGAATAATCACGGCGGTCTGGACGCCTTTTTGATTCAGGTATTTTGGCAAGGCGCCTACCACATCCCCTAAACCGCCCGCCTTAGCTGCGGGATAACATTCTGCGGCTATATGCAATATTTTCATGAATGAAATGCTACCGTATTAAATTTTTACTCATAACCTGAACGAGTGGACGCCGGGTAAAAATTTTTGACTTATTAAATGAATAATACCTTCAAAGATAATTGGTTGATCTAAAAATTCAGCCTGGTCAACGTCCAACCATAGAATTGGGATTGTTTTTTCCTCCTTAAGAACGGTTAAATAAATTCGCTGAATTTCTTCCAGGTAATCTTCCGATATGTTCAATTCAAAAGATCTTCCCCTTTTTTGAATGTTTCTTTTTAGATTCTCAACGCTACGATACAGATAGACCACCAAATCAGGCTTCGGAGTCGTCGTTTCAATCATATTATAAATCTCCAGAAATAGCTTATACTCTTCAGAAGGAAGATTTTTACCCGCAAAAATCCGGCTTTTTAAAAAAAAGTAATCGGACAAGGTAAATGTAGATAATTTCTTCGATTTCGACCAATATTCGACCAGTTGACGGCGCCGTTCCATCAAAAAAAATAATTCTACCGGCAAAGCGTATTTATCTGGATTTTCGTAGAAAAGGGGAAGAAAGGGATTGTCGGCGAAGGTTTCCAAAATCAATCCGCAGCCATACTTCTTTTGCAGCGCTTCGCATAAAGTCGTTTTACCCGCGCCGATGGCGCCTTCGACGGTTATATATTGATATGGAGGAAGGACGTTTTCGTTCATTGTTCGTCAGCCATAAAAACGTCCGAACGGTCGGCGCAATTGAAATAAATATCTTCTATAGGCTTTTTTAGAACGGGATGCACAACCTCTCCCGCGATTTCCATTAACGGCACGAGTACAAAATTGCGCTCGGTCAGGAGCGGGTGTGGGATAATTAAACCTGTTTCCTGAACAACCTGACCTCCGTACAGCAGCAAATCGAGGTCAATATTTCTGGCATCCCACTTCTCCCCTCTTATTCTGCCCATCTTATCTTCTATCTCTAATAAAATTTTCAACAATTCTTTTGGGCTATGGCCGGTCTTAATTTCGAGCGCCTGATTCAGGTAATCCGGCTGCCCGTCGACGCCCCAGGGAACAGATTCATATATTTTAGATTTTTGGGTAATGAGACCGGCTTCTTTTTCAATCCATGCGACGGCTTGACGAAGATTATCCAGACGATCTCCTAAGTTGCTGCCCATTCCAATGTAAGCGGTTATTATTTTTGACATGGGGCAAAAGTAAGAAATTATTAACCTTGCTCTGATCCAAGATCCTATTAAAACTTTTGGCGCCTGATTATGAAAATTAAAGGACTTGTTTTTCCATAATATTTATTTAACTTTGTTCTTTTTTTAGATCAGGCGGATATAGCTCAGTTGGTAGAGCGTTGGCTTCCCAAGCCGAAGGTCGCGAGTTCGAGCCTCGTTGTCCGCTCTTTTTAGCGCATTTTCAAAGGTTTTCTCAAAAATCCACTATTTACTCATATCCGCGCCGGTTATTTCTCCATGAAAAATAAAATATTATTATCTCTCCCCGCATTTTTATTTTTTTTAACATACGTTTCGGCCCAGAAATATAGTAATGAATTTCTAAGCATTGGCGTAGGCGCCCGCGCGCAGGGAATGTCTGGAGCCGTTTCCGCAACTACAAACGACGTTTTTGCGGGTTATTGGAATCCGGCGGGGCTTACAGAATTGAACGCGCCTTTCCAGATTGGCGCGATGCACGCCGAATGGTTTGCAGGGGTGGCAAAATATGATTTTATCGGATTGGCAAAAATCATTAATGAAGAAAAGAAAAGCGTGGTCGGTTTATCTATTATCCGTTTTGGCATTGATAATATTCCTTATACGCTAAACCTTATCGGACCGGACGGCAGTATTAATTATGATAAAGTTACACAATTTTCTTCAGCGGATTATGCGCTGAATTTAACTTACGCTCAACAATGGAAAGGGATTTCCATCGGCGGCAATTTGAAAATTATACGCCGCACTATTGGTTCTTTTGCAGGCGCGTGGGGCTTCGGCGGCGATTTAGGACTACAATATAAAAAAGGAAACTGGCGATTTGGCGCGATGGCGCGGGACCTGACGACCACGTTTAACGCCTGGACTACTACGCTGACCGACGATGAGAAAAGAGTTTTCACTTCGACTGGCAACGATATTCCTAAAAGTTCTGTTGAAGTAACAAAACCGACTTTGACACTGGCGACCGCTTACCGCGCAAAAATCAATTCGCATTTTGATATGACTTCTGAGATTGACGCTAACCTAACGACGGACGGGCAACGTAATGTGCTTATTAGCAGTTCGGCAATTAATATTGATCCAAAAGTTGGCGTAGAAATTGGTTACGACCGGTTGGTTTGGTTCCGGTTTGGCGTCGGCAATATTCAACGGTATAAAGACGAAACCGACCCTACCAAAAAAACGTTGTCGGTTCAGCCGAATATTGGCCTGGGCGTTAAGGTGGGTAGGTTATATATCGATTACGCGCTCACCAATCTGGGAAATGTTTCGCAGGTATTGTATTCCAATATTTTTAGCTTGAAACTGGACATACAGCACACAACCAAACCAAACAGATGACCTGCACAATTTTTTAATCAAAAGATTCCGTTCATAGCCGGAACTGATAATCCGGCCTTATGCGGCTCGACGCCCCATTTATTTTTAAGAATAGAAGCATAAAGGCTTCTGAAATCAAATTCATGTTTTAGATCGCCGTTATCCAACAGATCTAAATTCGGATTTTTACCAATGATCCCGTTTTTTAATCCACCGCCAATCAGGAAAACAGGAGCTGCCGTTCCATGATCTGTTCCGCTGCCGTTGTCGTGAGCCCTTCTTCCAAATTCAGAGAAAATCATCACGGTTACATTAGTTAATAAACCCGACGTCTTCAGGTCGTCGTGGAAAGCTTTGACGGATTCCGACACTTCGGCGAGAAGAACTTTTTGCTTCTGGTTTTGCTGAGCGTGCGTGTCGAAGCCGCCGAGGCCAGTGTAATAGACGCCGGTGGAAAGGTCGCCTTTAATCATCCGGGCGATCCAGTTAAGATTTTTTGCTAAGGCGTATTTTGGATATGCCTCATATTCATTTTTCGATTTGTCCAGCGCTTTTTTTATCTGATCGGAACCTTCAAAGGAATGGATCATTAATTTACGGACAAAATCGAGGTTAGGGTTGTTTTCAGCATGATCCGCCGTCTCGTGCATATTTTTGAGCTGACGTTCAAATTGTACCGGGTTTTGCATAGTCAGGGCGTGGCTGTTGACGCCCCGAAGCGATAGCGCGTCGATGGTATCTAAATTCATGGCCCCCAAAGCGTCGTTGGGCGCGCACTGCGCGTCGAGGTACCTTCCCAGCCATCCGGTGTTCAAATATTCATTGGCGCCGGAGCCAGTCTGCCAGATTTCAACACTCCTGAAATGCGATCGATTAGGATTTGGATAACCGACATTCTGGACGACGCTCAGGGTTCCCTGTTGCATCATGTCCGAAAACCCGGCCATCGAAGGATGGAAGCCCATGCCGCCGCCGGCTTTCAAGACCTGATCTTTGGGGATGGCAATAGATTTCCGGTAATCATAATATTGAGGAGCGTCATAAGGAATGAAGGTATTCAGGCCGTCGTTGCCGCCGTTTAACTGGATCACTACCAAAATTTGGCGGCCTTCGTTGAAAGCGTTAGAAATATTGTAAGAAGCGGCCGATAGAAATTTGGGTAATACTAAAAACCCTCCCGCAGTAGTACCGACAATTTTTAAGAAATCTCTTCTATTATACATGATATAAAATTCAGTAGGACAGTTTAATAAATTTGGAATTCAGGAGATTTCATTACGAATTCAGCCGTTCGGATTACCGCCAGGTCGGCGCTTTCGGATTGCGGTTCAAAGTCGTAGCGGAGTAATTTTTCCAAATCTTCCTGCATGGCTTGATTAGTGGAAACCACAAAGCGGTCGGTCAGATCCTTTATAATATCTTTATTCTTTTTTGCAGTCCTATCCCATTTAAAACTAATTATTTGCGAGGTCGCCTCTTCTTCCTCCTGCTTTAACTCTTCGTCTTCCATTTTAATTTTTTTTGGTTTAAACTGGCTAAATTTTTGGCCAAGAACCAGTAACTCGACGACATTGCATCGCTGGATCAATTTTTGGGAACTTAACCAACTTCTTCCGCCGTCCCAACCTTTTACATTTGGCGGATCAAATAAGATCATATCCTGTTCCGCCAAATATCCATACATGGATCTGACCGGTAAATGATCGACGCCGAAAGCTTCGAGCGACTGCAAAATAAAAGTAAGGGGATCTTTTATTTTTGCGCCGCCAGATTCCATGAACCGCGAGTCGCTGAAGAGTTTCGTCAAGAAAGGTTGTATCTCGAAATTATGATCTTTAAAATAAGCAGCGTATTCGTCTATTAGGGCGTCGGCCGGGTCGTCGGTCATAAACCACTTTATAAGTTTTTTGGTTAACAATCGCGGAGCGGCAGGCTGCGAAAAGATAATATCCACTAAATCGTCCGCTTTCCAGTTCCCGGTTTTACCAAGATAAGTTTTTTGACTATTGTCTTCCCAAAAAGGATAATAGACGCCGCCGTCCGTGTTCAGGCTTAATCCCGCCAGGGCTTTAGCGCCTTCTTTAACGTCCTGCTCCGTATAGTTTCCAACGCCCAGCGTAAACAGCTCCAGTAATTCGCGGCTTAAATTCTCATTTGGGGTTTTAGCTTTATTCTGGAAATTATCCAGGTAAAGCAACATCGCATTATCCCGTAAAATTCTTTTAGTCAGCGTTTTAAAATTGCCGAAAGCAAAGTCCCGGAATAGCCCGTTTTGTTGGTACATCGTCCACGCTACTTTTACTTTTTTATGGGAGCTGACGAAATGATTATGCCAAAATAGCGTCATTTTCTCTCTCAGGGGATAGGGCGAAGTATATATTTTGTCGACCCACCAATGTTGAAGTTTCAAGCCCCGCAATCTTTCCTGTTGAACATAGAGCTTTTTATCGGCCTCGTTCATTTTTAAAAGGCTTCTATATTCTTTAAATGATTTAGGGGCGTCTACTAAAAAAGAGGGAACAGTATCGACTTCGGACTTTGAAAAACTTTCTTTTAAAAAAGCATTCAAACCGGACTGTTGGATCTTCGCAGCCTGCGCGTTCGTAAAACCCAAACGTTGAGATAGAAAATAGGACGTCTTCATCAATAAATTTTAAAGAAATTAAGCCGCAGTGTTAAGTTTCCTGATTGTATGACGATATAGAATGTTTTTTGAACAAAAAGTTTAAAATCTCTGCGATAAAGAAACGTTTAAAAGTTAGACGCTTGCAAATACAATTATTTTTAACGGTTTGTAAAAAAATATGCCTTAAAAGTTTTTTCGTTGGAGATTAAATAGCGTATTTTGCCAGTCTCTCCTTTGTTATTTAAATAATTATATAGCATTTTTACAAAAAGCGTTTATAGAGAGGAAATGTTAATGTTTTGTGAAAATATAGTAGGGAGAAATTATATTAAATATAATTCGTTTTAGATTTATACACATATTTAAAAAATATAACCATGAATCTGTTGGAGGGCGTTTCTTTATCGGAGTTGATATTAATGATTCTGGGCGTTGTAGTAGGCCTCGCGCTGATCGGTATTTTTATATATACGGCGGTCAAAAAAGACCCAAACCTAAACCTGATCTACGCTTTTGTCA
The DNA here is from genome assembly GCA_038230555.1 of Chitinophagales bacterium. Taxonomy (GTDB): domain Bacteria; phylum Bacteroidota; class Bacteroidia; order Chitinophagales; family Saprospiraceae; genus JAAFJT01. The sequence goes on along the minus strand of JBBRMZ010000008.1, from coordinate 24,062 downwards.
TACCCATACTGATGATCGGCTACCCATCGATCAAAAAGATTCAGTTTGATAAAGGCGTTATCACAGTAGATAAGATTTCTTCGGTGGTTGAAAAAAATCCTTTAGATACCGCCGCACACCGCACGCTGCATGACGCCATCGAGGCCCTGCCCGCAGGAACGGCAAAAGAAAGCCCAAGCGCCTCAACCTCAATCGCAAAAGCGCAGGTGGCTTTGGGGCAATACGATTCGGCGCAGGTCTACGTACAGCGGGCTTCCGAATTAGATCCTACGAATGAAAATATAAAAGAAATAGCAAATATGATCCGCATGAAGCAAATGGATAAGAGACGGTTTGAAGATAATGTTGGGCATTTAGATAAAAGGGTCTCCAATTGGGAAGCGAACAGGCATGACAGAAATGAACGCGATTCTATTTCTTTGCTTTTAAAAACCATCGACTCTAATCACAATGAGAACGATCCTTTAAAAGTGGACGCCAAGCCTCTGCTCACTATTGCTAAAGCGCTCGCCATAGACGGTCATAAACAACAAGCCATTGATATGCTGGACAATGTGTTGAAAATAACGCCCAATCAACCCGAAGCGACGGACCTGAAAAATAAAATAATCAATAATTATTTTGAAGCGCCCGCAATCGCCGCAAGCGTCGGAACGCCTGTCCGACCTCAAAAATCTGCTAAACGCAATGCCCCAAATCCGACGCCGAAACCCGCGACCGCTTTACAATTACCCGTGCACCCTTCCGATACGCTGGGTTTAAGGATGAAAATTGTTCCCAGAGCAGTTTTTGAGGTGAAAAATGTTAATTAGCGCGTTAATTTCTATCTTTGCCGCGCAAATTAAATCGTTTGAAAAAAATTATCGTCGCTATCGACGGCTTTTCTTCCTGTGGAAAAAGCACTTTAGCGAAAGCTTTGGGTAAAGCGCTGCACTACGCTTATATTGATACAGGCGCTATGTACAGGGCTGTCGCTTTATATTTTTTGGAAAATAAAATTGATTATCTTAACTTGGACGAGATACATTCCGTTTTGCCATTTATTGAAGTTCATTTTGAGCGACGCCATTCAGGAAATCATATTTTCCTAAACGGCAAAGACGTAGAAAATGAAATCCGGCAAATGCGGATTTCGGAAATGGTTAGCCAGGTCGCGGCTATCAGCGAAGTCCGGCGCGCGCTGGTCCGGCAGCAACAAGAAATGGGAAAACGCAAAGGAATTGTGATGGACGGCAGGGATATTGGCACCGTCGTTTTCCCGGAAGCGGAAGTAAAAATTTTCCTCACTGCAGACGTCGACGTGCGCGCCCGGCGCAGGATGGACGAATTAAGTTCTAAAGGCGAAATGGTTGATCTTGAAGTTGTTAAAAACAACCTTCTGCAACGCGATCATATCGACTCTACCCGTTCCGACAGCCCGCTACGGCAAGCGGAGGATTCCATATTGATTGACAATACTTTTCTCGATCCGGATGAACAACTAATGAAAGTTTTGGAAGTGGTTCGTCAAACCAGTAGTCGTGGTTGAGAAACCATGGTTGAATTATTGAAAGTTCAGCCCTCTCGTCAAGTTGCCGCTTTTCAATAATTCCAGCGAAGCGTCGCTAAGCATAAATCCTTTTTTTAGTAAAGCGCTTCGCGAAGTAAAAAGTCCGTAACCGTTGGACAGGTTCGAATAGACGGGCGGCGTTTGGGATGCGGTGATACCTGTGTTCGCATCGCCTATATTAATATAGTTTAATAATTCAGTTCCGCCGGCTTCAACCTGAATATCTATAGATTGAAATTTGCGCATAACGCCCGTTTGTACGGGAATAACGGAAGCTAAAAAAGTGAATAAATCTAACGATTGATCTTTTTGAACAATGATTTCGGGAGAAGGTTGTCCGTTTACGATCTTACGGGGTACGCTTCTCTGAAAATCCCATTTTACCTGCCTGAAAACTGTATTGTTCGCACTGGTTTCGGTATAATTAAAATAAAGAGAGACGTCGTAAAACCGGGCGGTTTTCTCGTCTGATCTAAAACCAACGGATAAAGAACTGTTTTGACGGACGTCAATGTAAGGCGGATTGAAAGTTGGAAGGCCGTCTAACAATTCATACGGTCCGACCACGTTAATCGTCGACTGGGCTAATAGGCCGTCTTTACGGCTAATTTTAAGCGTCAACAAATCGTCCGCTTTTAATCCAATTTTGGCGCCGGCTATTTTATACAAATAATTAGGAGCTTTTGTGAAATAACCATCCTGCCTGGGGTAACCTTCAAGCGAGGCGTCCACTTTGGTTAGATCAAAAACCGAATTGGCGTTCTTAATCAACTGAACGGAAATATCAGCATAATATATTGAATCCGGAATCAGAGCCAGTTCCTGAGCGCTCTTCACAGGATCGGCGAATGATCTTTCCACGCGGATGTAAATAATAGAGTCCGTCGTGGAAACAACTCCATAAGCGACAGGAGTCGAGGGAGCCATATCAATCAGGTCCAGTTTGTTGGAGCAGGAAAGAAAAAAGAAAATAATTATACAAATAAAAAATACGGTATTTTTGCCGCTTAGCCTCATACTTACCTTTTTCATGATACAAAGATAAGGTTTTCTCAAACTCCAAAATCGCGATAAATCGCGTCTCTACCAAATTATCCATTATACACACTATACAAAATGTCCGTACATAAAGACGTCAAACGAATTACCACCCATATTTTACAATCAATGAAAACCAACGGAGAAAAAATAGCCATGCTGACGGGCTATGATTTCTCTATGGCCCGCGTTTTAGACGAATCGGGAATCGACATTATTTTAGTAGGCGATTCCGCTTCCAACGTGATGGCAGGACATGAAACTACTTTGCCCATTACCCTTGACCAAATGATTTATCATGCGTCCAGCGTTGTGCGGGCGGTAAAAAGAGCGTTGGTCATCGTCGATCTACCGTTTGGAACTTATCAGGGAAATTCCAAACTTGCCTTAGAGTCGTCCATAAGGATCATGAAAGAAGCAGGCGCGCACGGCGTTAAAATGGAAGGCGGCTTTGAAGTACAGGATTCTGTCAAACGTATTTTAACAGCGGGCATCCCCGTCATGGGCCATTTAGGGCTGGTTCCACAATCCATTTATAAATTCGGGACTTATACCGTTCGCGCAAAGGACGAAGAAGAAGCCTTGCGCCTAAAGTCCGACGCCTTGTTGCTGCAGGAATTGGGTTGCTTTGCGATTGTGCTCGAAAAAATACCCGCCGCTTTAACCAAAGAAGTGTCAGAATCCTTAAAAATACCTACCATCGGGATCGGCGCTGGAAAATACGCCGACGGACAGGTATTGGTAACGCATGACATGTTGGGAATCACCAAAGAATTTCAACCACGCTTTTTAAGACGATACGCCAATTTATTTGATCAAATGCAGGAAGCTATGGAGCATTATATCAAAGACGTCAAAGCGAAAAATTTCCCGAACGACTCCGAACAATACTAAATGAAATATGAAATATTATTTCATTGAACGTTTGGATTTATGCAAATCAAAATCTTTCACAGCTATTTAATCGCATTAGGCGCTTTTAATCGTCCTCCTTGTCTGTTTCTTTAGAAACTTTCGGAACGGAGACAAAAGCGCTTCTTCGCGGGGCGGGCATAACGGCGTTGCTTCCTTTTACCGCTTTCCAGACGATCATGCTAAGTTCGTCGTCCGGAACGGCGTCGGCGACAGCCCAATTGAATCGATCCGATTTTTTGCTCCATTGATTGATCGCTACATTTTTGGCGTCTAAGGAAAGGTTAGAATTTAAAGCGGTGAAAGTCGACAGATTAGCGGCTTTGTCAAAACTTCGGAACATTGGAATAGCTGCCGCGTCATACTGGCTCATGGGGGGCATTCCTAAAATCAATTCAATGGTTCTCAACATAGAAGATGTTGTATAGGCCGTATGGTCTACAAAATGGCGTTTAATAAAAGGGCTGGCGACGTAAGCAGTGGTTCTGTGAGCGTCTACATGATCGGGGCCGTTTTGCGCATCGTCTTCTACCACGAAAACCGCTGATTCTTTCCAGACCGGGCTTCTGCTCAGGTGTTCGATAAATCTGCCAACGGCCAGGTCGTTATCGGCAACGGCAGCCTGCGGCGTAAAAGCGCCCCTGGCCAACCCGGAAGTATGATCATTCCCAAAACGAAGGGTGCTGATACGGGGCAGCGCGCCTGACGCATATAAAGAATCAAAATCTTTTTCCCAGGCTTTTTCCCGAGCGACGTCTTTGACTGACAAACTCCAACCTGTATAATCTGAACAAAAATGACCTTCGAGGGTCGGATAACTGGCTTTATGGTTTTCGGCAAATTCGCCGTAGGTACGGTAATTTAGCCCCGCTTTCCGGGCATGATCCCAAATAAAACCTCCTTTGGGAAAAGCGACGGCGCGGGTTCCTTCATAATCATAATTTCCTCCGCGGCCGCTGTAATTGGCAGGCCAGGTTTTTTCAACATAATCGTTGGCATAAGCGGCCATCGACCAGTTATGGCCGTCGGCGCTAACTTCTCCATCTGCATAAAAATTATCCAGCAGAACAAATTCTCTGGCCAGGGCGTGCAGGTTGGGTGTATTTTTTTCGGGAAACAGACAAAGCGCCGGGTCACCGTTTCCTTCTTTAATATCTCCTAACACCTGGTCGTAGGTTCGATTTTCTTTGACGATATAAAAGACATATTTAATGGGGGACGCCGCGCCTACTTTTTTAGGGATAGGATTTCCGTCTTCTCCCTGTGTTTCCATTTCTATTTTCTTGGAGTAAGGCGCGTTTTCATAAGTCAATTTAGAGTAAGTATTTAACGTCGATTCAGACGGTTCGTCGATCACCGACATTGTTCCGATTAACAGTCCGCCAATATATTGCGCTTCGCTTCTTTTTTCAGATTTCATATCTGGCTGAGGGCCCTTTGGATTTGCATGAGAAGAAAAGCCTTTCCCATTGGTTACAAATATTTTTTTACCGGTTACCTGAACGCCCGTCGGATACCAGCCGGTAGGTATAAAACCCTTCGAGCGGCTTTTGCCGGGTTTAGAGACGTCGAAAACTGCCAGACAATTATTATCAGCATTGGCTGCGTATAGCGTTTGTTCGTCTTCGGAAAGCGCCACGGCATTGGTAGTACTCCCATTCGGCGCGTCGGGGTAAAGGGCGGCGTTGAGTACTTCGATCACTTTGCGCGCCTGGACGTCGATAATGGAAACAGCATTATCCAGAGAGTGAGCTACAAATAAATACTTACTATTTTTAGTAAAAATGAGGTCGTTTGGATGGCTCAGAGTCGCTATTTCGCCCGACTTTTCCAACGCTGCGGCGTTGAAGATCAATATTTTACTTCCACCCCACAGGGATACGTATATTTCTTTATTATCCGGCGAAAAGCGAACGCCGTAGGCTTCGGCGCCCAGGGAGATTTTTTTATTTAATGTACGGTCGCCAAGATTATAAATATAGAGCGAACTGTCCTCTTTGGTCGCAATCCAGATATGGCCGCGCGTTTCATCCAAAGCAATCCCCGTTGGCGATATTTTAACCGGCCAGCTCTTCCCCATGCGAACAACGGTATCGCGCTTTAAACCGGCTCCGTCGAAATCAAAAATCACTACGTCGTTGTCATTGCCGCCGGACGCGTAAATTTTTTTTTCGTCTGTGGAAAACGTAAGACCGTACCACGATTTTGCAATCGGCGCCCTGGAGATTTCTTTTTCCTGTTGCGCGTCGAAAACCTGCACAAACTGCTTTCCATAACCGCTGTTTACCACGGCTAGATATTTACCGGACGGCGAAGAGACGATATTCATCGGCAAGTCTCCTAAGGGAAGACTTCGGCCCGCCGGAGTCAGGGACCAGCCGTTTGACAACTTAATTCGTTTAGCGGCCAGCGATTGATAAATGGATCCGTCGATCGTCAGCGCGGATTTGTTAGGACGGCAGCCCGCCATGACTAATAAGGTTATGGATAAGTAAAAATAAAAAAAGGAGCGATTTTTAAAGCCGTTACAGTTGTTCATTTTCAATTTATTTAGGTTGAGTAAATTAGCTTTCCCCTGTCTTTTGCATGCAAACAGACGCCTAATTTTACGGATATTTATATTCAATCGTAAATTTGACGACTGTTTGGGTTTCTGTAGTAGCTCTAAATCTGTGATCTACTCGCCATCCGGCTATCCAGCAAATATCTCCCGGATCAGATTCTAATACCCAAATTTTTTCTTTTTCAAATTTAGATAACCTAAGATTATTAAAAAAATCGCTTAATTTTTGTGATTTACCGTCCAGTCCATAGGGTTGAAAAGAATCGCCTGCTTTCCATCGCCTGAATCGCATTGGGAATTTTAACCGGTCGGCGTCCAAATAAGCGTTTGAAGGTTCTTTATTTTTATCGACTTCTTCAATTCCGGCTACGCGCCATACAAAACCGATCTCCGTCGATTCCCAGGAACCGGCGAGGCCGGCAACTTCAAAACTCTTTTCCGATTCGGTTTCGTCCGTTATGGGTTTAATATAAAAATATGTCCTGTCAGCTAACAAGCAATATCTCGAGGAATAAAACATCCTTCCGCTTGCGTTCCGTCGGATGATATCTCTGGCCTGGGCGCTATTAAAATCGAAATCCTTAATAATTTCAAATAATACGGTTCCCGGAGCCGGAGCATTATAAATAACGGCTTGGTTAATCCGAATGGTCCCGGAGTTCAGTTCAACCGCCTCACTTTTAATTTTTTCGACCGCCCAGTTATAGAGGGCTTCCGATTCACTAAATCGGGCGATATTTTCCAGGGCAGTTTCTTCAAAAGAAAGGTTTAACACCTGAAAAATTGGAATCACCCGGTTCCTGATAAGATTTCGGGCATATTTATCCGATAAATTAGTTAAATCTTCTCGAAACGGAACCCTGGAATAGACAGCATAATCGCTTAAATCTCTCTTCAAAGCAAAAAGCAAAGGCCGCACGATCTTTCCATTTTGGGGAAGTATGCCATGGAATCCATGTATTCCTGTTCCTTTAACAAAATTCAAGAACAAAGTCTCAATACTGTCGTTGGCATGGTGGCCCGTCAGTATATATTTAAAATTATGTAATACCGAGAGTTCCTGAAACCATTCGTAACGCAGATTACGGGCGGCTTCCTGTATGCCGACTTTGTATCTTTTAGCGTAATCAATTGTATCAAACGTTTTTATATATACGGGACGATCATCCGCTTCAAAATATTTTTTTACAAAAACGGCGTCTTCTTCCGCCTCTTCCCCTCTTAATTGAAAATTACAATGCGCGACGCTGAATTGATATTTTTCTAAACTCAATAAATGGCATAAAATCATGGAGTCCATGCCGCCGCTAACTGCAACAAGCAGCGAGTCTTCCTTCCTAAACAATTGGCGCTCGGCAATATATTTTCTAAATTTTTTTTGTAATATTGCATATTTGACCTTAAAAGGCGATTTCATATTATCGAATTCTGTATGAAAAAAATTTCCTCAAATGTATCGTTATTTTTTTTATTGATAAACAAACTGAACGTTAAATGAACATTATATATCTTTACGCGATTGAGCGCGCTCATATTTTGACCAACTTTTTTTATTCGTTACTCTTTTCCTTATGAACAAAATTAAAGCCTGCATATTCGACCTGGACGGCGTTATTGTAGATACCGCAAAATACCATTTTAAAGCCTGGAGACGGCTTGCTAACGAACTTGGGTTTGACTTTACGGAAGAAGAAAATGAAAAACTCAAAGGGATCAGCCGGACCGAGTCTCTTAACTTATTGCTCGAATGGGGCCATGTTGAAAAAACGGTAGAAGAAAAAGCGGCGCTGGCCGAACAGAAAAATCAGTGGTACAGAGAATATATCGAAAGAATGTCGAACGACGAAATTCTTCCCGGCGTGGTCGCTTTTTTAACCGGAGTCAAAAATAAACATATAAAAATGATCTTAGGTTCTGCCAGTAAAAATGCGTCGCTCATTTTAGACCGGGTTGGTCTGACCTCCATGTTTGACGGCGTCGTCGACGGAACGCATACGACGAAAAGCAAACCCGATCCGGAAGTTTTTTTAATGGGCGCGGCGGCGGCGGAAGCCGCCCCTAAAAACTGCATTGTTTTTGAGGACGCCGTAGCGGGCGTCGAAGCCGCGCTGCGCGGCGGTTTTTACACCGTCGGCGTAGGCCACCCCGACGTGCTCGACCAGGCGCATATCATTATTCCTTCCTTTGAATACATTGATTATGAAGAAATTGTAGAAGCCCTTTCTGCTTCCGTCGGTACGCTTAGATAAGGAATAAAAATCGTTGACGTTACTATTTATAACATAACCAAGCTATTAATAAATGAAAAACTATATTCAACTCGATCCTTGGAATATCATCGAAGAAGGGTTCAATCCGCATAATAACAAAATATCAGAATCCATCTTTAGCATCGGCAACGGAAGGATGGGGCAAAGAGCAAATTTTGAGGAACAATATACCGGGGAAACCTTAAAGGGTTCCTATATTGCCGGCGTATATTACCCTGACAAAACCCGTGTAGGCTGGTGGAAAAATGGTTATCCTGAATATTTCGCGAAAGTATTGAACGCAGCCAATTGGATCGGTATCAATGTAGAGATTGACGGAAAGCCCCTTGATCTACATTTGTGTAAAGTTTCTGAATTTAGAAGAACGCTTTATATGAAGGAAGGTTACCTGGAAAGGAACTGCACGGTTACGACGGCGGAAAATAAAACCTTGCGTATCCGCAGCGTTCGTTTTTGCAGTATTGTGGAAGACGAGATCGGCGCGATCAGATATTCCATGACGCCCGTTAATTTCAGCGGCAAAATTAAAATAACGCCGTATATAGACGCCGACGTCAAAAATCAGGACGCCAACTACGATGAAAAATTCTGGACTGAGATAACCAAACTGGTTAAAAACTCGCAAGCATACGTAGTAGCGGAAACCAAAAAAACTTTTTTCCAAGTAGCGACCGGTATGCGTTTCCAGGTTTTTAACGATGGCCGCGAGATTGACGATTTTGTATCCAAACGCATTAAGAAAGAAAAATATGTAGCCTGCTCCGCAGAATTGGACGCAAAAGAAGGTAAGGAGATTATTGTATATAAATATGCGGCCAACCTCTCCTCACAAAACCATGAAAAAAAAGACCTGCTTAGAAAGTGCCAAGAAACGCTGAAAAGCGCATTGAATAAAGGCTTTGACGCTTTATATAAAGAACATACAGACGCCTGGAAAGCCAAGTGGGAAAAGTCGGACGTGGTAATCGAGGGAGATATAGCCGCACAACAAGGCGTGCGGTTCAATATTTTTCAATTGGGGCAAACCTATACCGGCGAAGACGAACGATTAAACATTGGCCCTAAAGGATTCACCGGAGAAAAATATGGCGGTTCCACATATTGGGATACAGAGGCTTACTGCCTTCCTTTCTACCTGGTAAATGCAGATCAGAAAGTTGCACGAAATTTATTGGTTTACCGGTACAAACATTTAGAAAAAGCCATTGAAAACGGCCAAAAATTAGGTTTTACTGACGGCGCAGCGCTTTACCCGATGGTGACTATGAACGGGGAAGAATGCCATAATGAATGGGAAATCACTTTTGAAGAAATCCACCGGAACGGCGCAATTGCTTACGCTATTTATGATTATATAAATTATACAGGCGATCACGCATATCTAGGAGAATACGGTCTGGAAGTTCTTTTGGCCATTGCCCGTTTCTGGTCCCAACGGGTAAATTATTCCAAGCATAAAGAAAAATATGTCATGCACGGCGTTACCGGGCCGAACGAATATGAAAATAATTCCAATAATAACTGGTACACCAATTATTTTGCCGTATGGTGCTTAAAATATGCATTGGAATGCGCCGCATACGTTCAAACGACCGATCCTGAACGGTATAAGTTTCTCGTTGAAAAAACCCATTTCGACGAATCGAACGAAACAAAACAGTGGAAGGATATTATAGAAAAAATGTACTTCCCGGAAAGTAAAGAGTTAGGCGTTTTCATACAGCAGGACAGTTTTCTGGATAAAGACCTGCGCCCTGCCACTTCTTTACGCCCCCAAGATCGACCATTGAATCAAAAATGGTCTTGGGACCGGATTTTGAGGTCGTGTTTTATCAAACAGGCGGACGTACTGCAGGGATTATATTTTTTTGAAGACCAGTTCGATCAGGATACAATTCGCCGGAACTTTGATTTTTACGAACCGATGACAGTTCACGAATCGTCGCTTTCTCCCTGCGTCCATGCCATCCTGGCGGCAGCCCTTGGGAAAAAGGAAAAAGCCTATGAAATGTACCTGCGCACCTCCCGTTTAGACCTGGACGATTACAACAACGATACAGAGGACGGTTTGCACATAACCAGTATGGCGGGAGCGTGGATGTCAATTGTAAAGGGTTTTGGCGGAATGCGCGTCCGCGATAATAAAGTACATTTTTCTCCTCATATGCCCGATCAATGGAAATCCGTCGCTTTCAAGGTAGGATTCCGGGGCGCAGTTATGAACATCAAAGTAGACAAGCAAAATATTACGGTAGAGAATCTGAGCGACCGCGCGCAGGAAATCGTTATTTACGAAGCCAACTATAGCGTTGAAGCCGGCGCTTCAAAATCGCTACCGGTTAAATAAAAAACGAAATGCGTTAAGTTCCGGACGCTATTTTTTTAGCTCCATAATTTCAACAGTATACTATGGCACAGGTTAAAATAGAAACTTCATGGAAAGAAATGCTCAAAGAAGAGTTTGACCGCCCTTATTTTGAAACGCTAATCAATTTTTTGAAAGACGAAAAAGCGGCTGGAAAAACCATTTATCCGCCCGGGCCGCTTATTTTTAACGCTTTTGAACTTACTCCTTTCAACGAGGTAAAAGTAGTGATCCTGGGTCAGGATCCTTATCACAATCCGGGAGAAGCAATGGGATTGTCATTTTCTGTTCCGAAAGGAGTTAGGATACCCCCTTCTCTTCAATATATATATAAAGAAATACATGCCGATGTAGGTTTACCCATTCCGGCTTACGGAGATTTAACTTATTGGGCTGAGCAGGGAGTTTTTTTATTAAACGCCATGTTAACTGTAGAAAAAGGAAAAGCGGCTTCCCATCAGACCATCGGATGGCAAAATTTTACGGACGCGGCGATCTGTAAACTTTCCGAGAAAAAAGAAGAAATTATTTTTATGCTTTGGGGAAATTTTGCCAAACGCAAAAAGGCTTTTATTGACGAAAACAAGCACATCATTTTAGAAGCCGCTCATCCCTCTCCGCTCGCAGGCAACGCTTTTAGCGGATGCAAACATTTTTCCAAGACCAACAATTACCTGAAAATCCAAGGAAAAAAAGAGATCGATTGGGGGGTTAAATAATAAACTTCTGAAGGCATTCTAAAAAGCGCTTCAAACCTTCCCGCATATTTTCGGTTTCCGGATAACCAAAGCCGATCCTGAAATAATGATCGGGTTGCTCAAACCATCGCCCGTGACCGACGACTGTTTTATAATCCTCAAACAGGGCTTTTGAGAACCCTGGAGCGTCTAAAGCATAAGATTCTTTTAAACGGACAAACGCCACCACGCCCGCCTGCGGCTCGTTCCATTCCAATAAATTCTGGCCGGCTATCCAGCCTTTAAATATTTGGAAATTCTTTCTGATATGTTGATGAATAGGTTCGAGAAAAGCGTTTTTATTCGCTAATAAATGTCTGGCTATTTCTTCTTCTATGATCCCGTTGCCCAGAACAATTTGTTCTTTCGCCGCTAAAAGGTCATGCATTAGCTTTCTATCCCGGCAGACCGCCCACCCTACCCGGATTCCCGGCGCGCCGTACGCTTTTGAAAAAGAACAAATGGAAATAACCTTGGCTGAGGCTTCTGCGGCATAAGGAGCTAAAGCGGTTTGAAAGTTCAAATCGCGATACGTTTCGTCGACCAGTAGATAGCAGCGGTGTTCTTCTGCAATTTTAACCAAAGCGGTAATCGAAGATGCAGGGAAAATTTTACCCGTCGGATTATGCGGATTGGTAATACTAATTAATCGGGTATTGGATCTAAGCGCCGCCCGGATTTTTTCTACATCCAATTCGTATCCGTTATCGAAATTGAGGTCGATGATAGAACTTTCGCATCCAATGGAGCGCGGCGTTTCCACATTGGTCGCATAGTTAGGACGAATGACTACAACATGGTCTTTTTTATCCAATAAAGTAGTTGCTACAAGGAAAAGCGCCATGACGGCTCCGGTAGTGGTCAACACGTCGTCCGGATACAGATTTTGGCTATCTGCAACGATTAATTCTCTTAAAGCCAGAGCGCCGCGGTGTTCGCCATAAGCAAGGATTACTTCGCTAAGATCAACGCCTAACTCTTTAAACGGCAGGTCGCGCGCGGAACTTTCTGCAAGATTGTATTCGATCGCTCCATATCCCATTTCTTCAGGGGATTCTATTTCAATCGGAGTACGTCGATAGTGCATTGAATAATTTTATTGAGTTTCTCGCAAGCCGTAGAATGTAAAAATTTACGGCTTCCAGTTCAGGCAATTAGGTATAGAAACGGATTAGTTTATATTAAACGCTGATTGGCAATCTTGAAATTTTCGACCTTAATAATGGCCGATTTGTTAATTTGGCCATAAATATGCGGGTAAATATTTCCGTCTTTTGCAGCTTCTAAAATTAATGGAGCCGTTAGATTTGAGGGATCCAAAGTTAAAAGAACAATTTCGGTCGCGTCAGAATAATACTTGCCAACCACTCCGCCTATTTGATTCCAATAACTACAGTGAATAAAGCCTTCAGTTTGCAAACTACCGGCTTCAAAATAATCAAGCGGTATGTATTTGCGCCATTCGGCAGGATGAACTAAATGATAAATAAAGTTTTCCATAACTGCTTTCTAAGCCCGTATTGCTTCTACAGGATCCATTTTTGACGCCTGAATAGCCGGAATCATACCGGCAAGCACGCCTACAATAATAGAAATGGCTACGGCCAGCGCCATATTATAGTATGAAACGTGTAAATCGAAGTCAAACGCTAGAGCTGCCAGTTTAATCCCAATGAAAACAAGTCCTAAGCCAACTAAGCCTCCGGCAACGCATAAAATGATTGACTCGATTAAAAATTCTTGTAAGATGATCCAGCTTTTGGCGCCTAACGCTTTTTTTATTCCAATAATATTGGTGCGTTCCTTCACCGAAACAAACATAATGTTGGCAACGCTAAACATCCCTACCAACAATGCAAAAATCCCGATAATAAAACCTACGGTATTTAAAACGGCAAAAGTTGCGTTCATTGGGCCTTCAAAAGCAGTCATGGAGTTAATCGAAAAATCGTTATCCTGGCGGGGCTTTAAAAAGTGAGCCGCGCGCAAGGCCACCGTGGCGTCGTCTTTCAGTTTTTGTTCCGGGACGCCGGTTGCGGCTTTTAACTGCACGTTACCTCCGCCAAACGGCAAATTGGGATTGACGTTTGTCACTGATCGGGCAAACTCCAGCGATATCATGATAACCTGGTCTTTATTCATGAAATTAATTAAATCTTTCCCTGACTTCTTAAAAACGCCGATGATCTCTAAGTCCCGTCCGAAACATTTTATTTTTTTACCAAGCGGATCGGCTTCGCCAAATAATGCGGTGGCTACCTTATCGCCGATAATAGCTTTTGGAGCGCCTGTTTGATATTCTGAGCCGGTAAAAAAACGCCCTTCCTGATATTCAAGGTTTTGAAACCGGTCGTATTCTTCCGTTACCGCTACCGCATAACATTGATCGGCGCTGGCGCTTTGGTATTTTATAGTTTTACGCGCAATAAATAAAGAATAACAAACGGATTGAGCGCTGTTTACAGTTTTAGATAAGGCCTTGTATTCTTTTAAACCCGGGTTAGGTCGGCGGCTGTATTTCCAAAAATTATCTCCCGGATCTTCCGCCCAGGGAAACTTGGATATATAGATTACGTCGGTTCCTAATTTACTAAAACTTTTTCTTATGTTTTCTTCTAAAGAGCCGACCGCCGATTGTACCGCGATGATACAAAAAACGCCGATAGTGACGCCCAGTAGCGAAAGAAAAGTCCTCAATTTATTTCCGGACAGTTGCTGAAAGGATTGAATAAAACTTTCTTTTAATATTTTTAGATACAGCATTTTTTATTAGCTTAAATTGTTAGCCAAAAATAATGTTTAATAATCTAGCCATAAGAACATTTCGATCAAAGTAACGTTTTTATCTGCAAAAGCAGCTTTAAAGGTAGGTTTAAATTTATTGCTAAAGCGTGAACTGATGGAAAACTAAAGGTTTTATTCTGCAACGGATTTTAATCTATAAATCTTCCAGGCTCTATTTGAAAAATAACCGTGTTTTAATTGATTAGGTAATTGATTAGTTTTGTATTTTTGCGGTCAATTTGAAAATAATAATACTTATTTTACTTAAATAATTGATTGTCAAAAAATTGCGAATAGCGACTTTAGGCGTATGAGAACAAAACTCTCCCATTTTAACTTCGAACTGGACAAAAAACTTATTGCACAGGAGCCTTCAACCAGTAGGGACGAATCAAGACTGATGGTAATACATCGGGACTCTGGTAAAATTGAGCATCATATTTTTAAAGATATTCTTAATTACTTTGGCGACGGAGATTCAATGATCTTCAACAATACGAAGGTATTTCCTGCCAGGATGTATGGGCAAAAAGAAAAAACCGGAGCTAAAATTGAAGTTTTTCTTTTAAGAGAATTGAATCATGATGCGCGGCTTTGGGACGTCCTGGTCGATCCTGCGCGGAAAATAAGGGTAGGAAATAAATTATATTTTTCCGATGAGAAAGGAAACGATCTTCTTGTAGCCGAAGTGGTAGATAATACGACTTCCCGCGGCAGAACAATCCGTTTTTTATACGACGGATCTGAAGATGATTTTCAAAGAGATTTAAATTTTCTTGGCAATACTCCTCTCCCAAAATATATTACCCGCAACGCGAACGATACGGATCGGGACCGGTATCAAACGGTTTATGCCAAAGAATTGGGCGCTGTTGCCGCGCCGACTGCAGGTTTACATTTTAGCCGGGAATTAATGAAACGGCTTGAGCTAAAGGGAGTGCATTTTGCAGAAGTCACGCTACACGTAGGTTTAGGAACTTTTCGCCAAATAGACGTAGAAGATTTATCTAAACATAAAATGGACGCCGAATATTTCAGAATTCCCGAGGCGGCGGTAGAAGTTGTAAACGCTTCCATTGAAAAAAACGGAAGAGTTTGCGCCGTTGGCACAACAGTTATGCGCTCCATCGAATCTTCTGTTACAGCCACCGGTCTATTAAAACCTGCCGACGGCTGGACCAATAAGTTTATTTTCCCCCCATATGATTTCAGTGTAGCTAATGCTATGGTAACAAATTTTCATTTGCCGAAATCGAGTTTACTCATTATGGTTAGCGCTTTTGGAGGTTATGAATTAATTATGGAAGCTTATAAAGTAGCCATTAAAGAAGAATATCGTTTTTATAGCTATGGAGACGCAATGTTAATCATTTAAAATAAGTGCCGCTTACAACGACTAATTCATTCGTAATGATTTTAGTAGCGTAATCTATTTCAACCGACATCCAAATCTATTTGTGAAACCATATTTGTTTAACAAACTATCTATATATTAATATGTATTGGACCCTTGAATTAGCGTCTTATCTCGAAGAAGCTCCCTGGCCCGCCACGCGCGATGAATTGATAGATTACGCAATCCGTTCCGGGTCGCCGCTGGAAGTTATTGAGAATCTTCAACAATTAGACGACGAAACTGAAATGTTTGAAGGAATTGAGGATATATGGCCTGATTATCCAAGAAAAGACGATTTCTTTTTTAATGAGGACGAATATTAAAGCAAGTTTAGATTAATAGATATTTTATTCATTATGTAATAAAAAAGTCTTAACCCTATTTTGGGCTAAGACTTTTTTATTTATATTTTTGAGGCAGTCAATATAAAATATTTTTTCATTAATAAATAATTAATATGTAGTCACATGTTAACAAATTAATTAGAAAGCCTTTTAGAGGTTTAAGAAATAATAAAATTTTTATTAAAAAAATATTATTTTATTTATCAAATATTTATTAACATATTTCTGCCATAAGCGTATAATTATTAAGCTTTTATACCGAAAAACTTTACTAATAGTAATTATAAATGTTTAATAATTTGATGATGCAATCTTTGCATATAAATAGATCCCGCCATAGCTTATTGACTTTCTCAGAAAAAAACCGATATATTTATGTCACAATTTATAAGTAATGAAAAACCTGATTGAAATTTCAAAGATCGTAACGAAAAAAAAAGTCAAGAAAATTGAGATATTCGACGACGCTTCCCTGAAAAATAAGAATAGTAAATTTAACGAATTTTATGAAGCCTTAATGGCGGGTAAGTTCAGAACCGATCGCGACGCCGCATCCTTTCTGTACGAGTGCGGCCCGACCGACGATAAATACCGTCAGCTAAAATCCCGCTTCCGCAAAAGGCTATTAAACACGCTTTTTTTTCTAGACGTTAATCTGGCCGACGCCGCCGGTTATGACCGGGCGTATTATTCCTGTAATAAGGATTGGACGCTTGTTAAAATTCTTTTATCCAATGAAGCGCCTTATACTGCGGCAACTTTAGCGCGGCAAATACTTACCGTTGCGTTAAAATATAAATTTGCCGACGTTATAGTTAATTGTAGCAGAATCTTGCGCACTTATTGCGCTGAAACTGAAGAGGAAAAAGAATTTGAAGAATACGATCGTCATATTAAACAATATACCGATATTTTGAACGCTGAAATCAGGTCGGAAGAGCTTTATCAGCGTGTGATCATGAACTATCTAAAGTTACCTGACGAAAATTTTAATTTATCGGAAAGAATTGATACCTATTGCGACGCGTTGCTTAGCCTGTCTGAAATTTATGAATCGCCAATCGTATTTTATAATATGTATCTGGTCTGGACTTACCGGTACGAGATGCTTCGCGATTATGAAGCGATGATTGAAGTTTGTACAAAAGCGGAACAATATATTTCAGATAATCCCATTTATTATCAGGAAGATAAATTGACGACTTTCCTGTTAAAAAAATCTTCCGCTTTCCTTCATTTAAAAGATTATAAAAGAGGCAAAGTTAGCGCTGAAAAAAGCCTGCATAGCTTTAGCGAAGGGAGCGACGCGTGGTTCTCGTTTATAGAAAATTATTTATTACTGGCGGTGCATACTGAAAATTACATCAACGCCGTCGCTATACTGGCCAAAGCAACGTCTCACCCTAAATTTAAAAAAACAAGTTTTGAAGTTAAAGAAAAATGGAAGTTATTTGAAATATATTTACAATATTTAATAGAAGCGTTCGGAAATGAAATTCCGGCTTTGAGAAGACAAAACCTAAAAACCTTTCGCGTATCAAAGATCCTAAACGATTCTGCGCTATATCCTAAAGAAATGAGAGCCTATTCCATTTTTATGCTAATAGCGCAAATACTCTTTCACCTCGAGAGCAGACAATATGCCAATGTCGCAGAATTATCGGACCGGCTTCGCAATTATGCCAATCATCAATTGAAAAAAGAAGAAAATTTTCGGCTTATACAGTTTTTACGCCTGTTACAGCAACTTATTAAAGCGGAATTTAAAGCGGAAGAACTAACCGGTTCCGAAAAATACTTAAACCGCTTATATGAAACCCCTTTCCATTACCGCGGTTTGATCGAGGAACTGGAAATTATACCCTATGAAAAACTATGGAATATTATCATTAATCAATTAAAGTAACTTGTTCTCAGGACCTTATTTAATGATCTCTTCTTTTTCGTGAAAAACAACTCCAAATTCTTCCAGCTCTTTTAATACAGGTTCATATACTTCTTTTAATACCGGAATATTTACGCCTATGGATTTTATTTTCTCCTGCATGACCAGTTTCACAAAAATTCCGATGGGCAAGCCTACCAGTTTAGACATGGCAGTCCGGTCGCCGTCCAATCCTTTCATTACAAGCGTAGATATAAGCCTTCGATTTTGACGGTTTACTTCGTATTCAATTTCGTGTTGCATAATAACCATATCCTGATCCTTTTCTTTCAATTTCCATTTTTCCAGTAAAAGGTTTTCCAGGATCAGGGCCGGAGTAGCGCTTTTCATCCGTATTTTCTTTTTGCGGAAAAGCCCTAGCCATTCCAGTTTCTCCATAACTTCCGAGTCCACTTTTTCGCCGATCAGATTAGCCGTTTTTTCTTTGACCGAACTACCCGGCAGACTAGCGCTCAAATAGGCTTCCATTAGTTCGTGGAAAGTAATGTCTTCTGAATCTAATATAGGAAAAGATCCGTCTGTCAGTCCGATTTTGACTAAGGCGTTCCAAGCCTCGCAATATCCTTTATGACGAAGCGTTCCGCGAAATAAATTAGGTATATTGTGTAGATCGTAAATATCGCGATATAGAAGCGCGTCCCGGTTCGCATAAGCTTCCCATTCTCCCATTCCCGGAATCTTAACGTTATGTATCTGGCTAAACAATCTATTATATGGTATATATTTTAGTTTCCCGTCTTCGAGATATTGAGCGGTGCCCTGGCCTGCAAGAACAACATTGCGCGGATTCCAGCTAAACTTATAGTGCCACGGATTGTCGTCGCTTTCAGGCGCAACCAAGCCTCCAGTATAGGATTTAAAAGATTTTATTCTTCCGCCGTTTGCCTGTATTTTATCGATCTTCTGCTTTGAACTCATGTGGTCGATACCGGGATCTAAACCCATTTCGCCCATAAAAATCAGGGCCCGGTCGCGGGCTTCGTCCCCTAACGCGTGCATTTGTTTTGATATATATGACGCTGTAATCAAATGCTTTTTTAATATGATGCAATCCTGAGCTACTTCCAAGTGTAAATGTGCTGGAAGAAGCGACACAACCACGTCTGCCCGGCCAATAGATTCCCTCCGGTCATTCACTTTATTGACGTCCAGCCAAGTGCCTCTGCCATTAGGATGGCCGTTCACCTTTCTAATGGCCAGATCAGAATCAGAATCTGCGACGGTAACAAACCAGTTATTTTTTTGTGCCTGGTCCAAGACATAATCAATAAGCGCAATGGAAGAGCGGCCGGCTCCGATAATTAAAATATTCCTCATGTAAAATGAACTAAAGATGTAAACACAAAATGAAAATCAAAATTAACTTTTAGTTAAACAAAATATTGTTCTGCAAAATAAACACTCTTTTTTAATTTTCACTATTAAATTTTTATAATCATACTTTTATTATCCGTTTTTAAATTCAAATAAGTTAATCTTTTAATTTTAGATAAATAAATATTATTACGTCATTAATCTTTTGCAGTTTTTTAAATTACAAATTTTACCTAAATTAAAACTTATATAAAACCAAGCCTATAAATTTTACCTTTGCGCCAAGATTACATCTAACCTGTCAAATAATAAATATGGCATCGATTGTCGATTTTTTTATTCATTTAAACGCGCATGTTGAATACCTGTTTCAAAATTACCAGGGAATCACTTACTTTATCCTTTGTTTGATTTTATTTTGTGAAACTGGGCTGGTAATAACTCCTTTTTTGCCGGGCGATTCTCTTCTTTTTGCCGTTGGCGCCACTATTGCTAAAATCGGAATATTAAATATATGGGTGGCAATTCCCTTAATATTCATTGCGGTTATCGCAGGTGACAATGTGAATTACTTCATCGGTTCGAGAGTAGGGGTACGGCTTTTTAATATGAATATACCTTTTCTAAAACGCGAATACCTGCAAAGGACGCAAAATTTTTATGACCGTCATGGAGGTAAAACAGTTATCCTGGCTAGGTTTGTTCCCATAGTCAGAACCTTCGCGCCATTCGTGGCAGGGGTCGGAGCTATGGCCTATAAAAAATATATTATTTTTTGCCTAATCGGCGGATTTATATGGGTGACTGGTATAACACTCTTGGGCTATTTATTTGGAGGGTTGGAAATCGTTAAAAAGCATTTTGAAATAGTCGTCTTACTGATTATTCTTATATCGCTTTTACCAATAATTTACCAGGTGATTTTCGGTAAAAAAGCCGCTCCGGCCAATGGATAACGATGGAGAGCCATTGTTTATCTAATCAAAGATTTCTTCTTTTTATCTCTTTATTCAGTAAAGCGTATTCCCGGCTCATGTCTCCGGTCACGGTAGAATTTTCCTGAGCGCGCCGAACCAAATAAGGAATAACGTCTTTTACTGGTCCGTAAGGAAGATATTTTGCTACATTATATCCCGCAGCGGCAAGATTAAAAGTAATATTATCGCTCATGCCTAATAACTGACAAAAGTAAAAATGAGGATGGTTATGAGGGACGCATGATTCTTCCATCAAATCTGCCAGTAAAATTGAACTTTGAGCGTTGTGCGTTGCATTGCAACAGGCTATTCTGTCATAATGCGCTAAACAAAATAAAAGCGCGTCGTTGTACATGGCGTCAGTCGCTACCTTATCCGGGTTAATAGGAGTGGCATAATTCATTAGTTTGGCTCTTTCCCTTTCTTTTTCCATATAAGCCCCTCTGACCAGTTTAGCCCCTAAAATAAAATCTTTGTCGCAGGCAAGTTGATAAGATTCCTTCAAAAA
Organism: Chitinophagales bacterium; assembly: GCA_038230555.1. Classification (GTDB taxonomy): domain Bacteria; phylum Bacteroidota; class Bacteroidia; order Chitinophagales; family Saprospiraceae; genus JAAFJT01. Next base: position 3,360 of record JBBRMZ010000008.1, on the reverse strand, counting down.
CTTCAGACGATCATGTCGGTACATTTGGAAAGTGTTTAAAACAACCGCTTTTTCGCGGTTATACCTCGTCATCATCATATTGGCGATCCGGTCAATGGAGTCCTGTATCCAGGTTTCTTCAGCGTCAATCATTACGCTAATTCCTTTTTCTTTTGCCGAATGACAAATAGCGTCCACTCGCTTGGACGCGTTAAAATATTCCTGCTGTTCTTCTTGAGTTAACGGCGCGCCCTGCTGAATTTTTTCAAGTAAACGGAACCTGGCAAGTCCGGTAATTTTGATGCTAATAAAAGGGATATTAGCGCTTCTGGACGCAAAATCTAAAGCCCTTATATTTTCATTCATGGTCTTGTTAAAACTAAGTTCGTCTTCTTTTGCTTCCACGCCATAATCAAGAATTGTTTGCGTATTATATTTGGAAAGCGCCAAAATTACCGGAGATGTTTCCAATAGGGTGGTTCCTCCACAAAATTGCTTGAAAATAGTATTTTTAACAATTGACTCCGCAAAAGGTAAATTCCAGCGAACCGCTTTCATTACAATCTGCGAACCTGCTTTTACTAATGCGGCTTTATTCATCCATTTGAATAACCAAGCAGTTTTTTTCAACTCCTTATCCGTTTTATAAGAAAAGGCAATCTCGGTATTAAAAAAATTAACGCTATTCGACAGAATGCTCATATTGCGGATTGAAGTATAACGGTGTGAAACGAAGTATAGGTTGAAGTAAAACGCTTAATTTGAACTTACCCAAGTATTAAAAATCAGATATAAAGAGTATCCATCTGATAGATTAATTCCAATGGTTTTCATCTTTCATACCGGCTATAATAGAATAAACGTCGCCCTTTATTTGCAACACGCGGGACCATAAATTTTCCGGCTCCGTATTAAAAAGAAAATTGGCGTCCATATTTTCCACGATCCACGATTTATCCTCAATTTCTTCATCAAGTTGATCGACTGACCAACCGGAATATCCTACAAAGAAACGGATATTATGAGGAGCGATGAGCTGGGTAGATATTAAAAAACGAAGCTGATCAAAATCGCCGCCGAACCATACTCCATTACTCACCAAAACGCTCCCTTTCAGCAGGTCGCCTACGTTATGCAGAAAGTATAACCGATCGCGGGATACAGGGCCTCCATGAAAAACCGGCGCGTCCATACCAGGTAAATCAATAGAAAGTTCGTTCAAGGTTTGCGCCAGTTCTTTATTTAAAACGAAGCCGACTACGCCGTCCGGACCATAGTCGGATATTAAAATGACCGCCCTGCGGAAATTATTATCCCACATAAAAGGTTCGGCGACTAATAAACTTCCTTTTTTTAGGATATTTGGATGCTGTATCATTTACTAATAAAATACAGGTTTTAAAATGCTTTTGTTCTTAATCCAGGCTTTAGACCTTTAATAATAGTACAAATTATGGTAATAGAGCGACAAATTTTTCAGGCCTCTTTAGTTTACAGTGTTTCGCTTTCCAATTTACGGTCGATCTGTCGGAAAAATCCTCGTAATACGCTTCCAGATCCGCCCGTTTCAATGACTCGGTCTACCCCGTCTATAATCATGTTTTTCATAATTTGCGTCCATAAAACCGGAGCAGTTAATTGTTTAATAAGATTCGATTGAATGATTTTGGGTTCTTGGTTCGGCTTGGAGTCTACATTTTGATAAACTGGACAAACCGGCGTTCTAAACTCGGTAAATTCTAACGCTTGCTGTAACGCCTCCTTGGCCGGTTCCATTAATGAAGAATGGAAAGCGCCGCCTACAGGTAATAGTAAAGCTCTTTTGGCCCCGGCCGCAAGTAATTTTTCTATCGCTACTTTTACGCCATTTTCAGTCCCCGAAATGACCAACTGCCCCGGACAATTATAATTAGCCGGAACGACAATATCATCAATTGACGCGCAGACTTCTTCTATAATTCCGTCTTCCAACCCTAAAATAGCGGCCATGGCGCCCGGCGATTGAAGGCATGCAAGTTGCATCGCTTCAGCGCGACGTTGAACCAACCTAAGGCCGGAAGCATAATCTATACAACCTGCCGCTACAAGCGCTGAAATTTCTCCTAAAGAATGACCTGCTACCGCGTCGGGAGCAAAATTTTCACCTGCCATACGCGCTTTTATTACCGAATGCAGGAATACGGCGGGCTGTGTAATGTTGGTCTTCTTCAAATCTTCATCCGAACCGCGGAACATTATTTCAGAAATAGAAAACCCCAGTATATCGTCTGCTTCCTCAAACATTTGCTTTGCCAGAGCAGAATGTTCGAACATATCTTTACCCATACCGGTAAACTGCGCGGCTTGTCCTGGAAAAACATAAGCTATCTTGCCCATAATTGTAAAAACGGTTTTTTGATTACTCTAAAAACGTAAAAATACAAAAAACCGTCGCTGTTTTAAATAATATATCGGTAGGTAAGGTTCAATCGAGCGCCATTTTTTTGACGCTCTTTAGGTATTGAATGGCTCCAAAAATGTTGCATTTGGCCATGCATAATCAATAAGGAGCCGGATGCAAGCAAAAGTTCATATTTCTGACTTATATCGTCTTTTCTCCTGAATAAAAACCGCCTGCTTTCACCCAACGTGATGGAAGCTATTACCGGCGCCCGCCCCAATTCTTTTTCGTCGTCGCTATGCCAGCCCATAGAATCAGAACCGTCGCGATAATAATTTAATAAAACCGTATTGAACGCACGGGAAGGATCAAAAGCCGTTATTCGTCCGGCCATCGTCGTTTCAATTTTTTCTTTCAGGGCAAACAATTCGGCGGTCCAGGGCAGGCAGTCAAGCGTGATTCCTGAATAACAATATTTTTTTCCCGGGTTTCCAAATGCTGCGGTCAGGCGGGGTTCTTTTACGCGCTTTCCAAACATTAAAATTTCGCTTTGACGCCATTTTATGTTATTGAGCAAACGTTCGAAAAGCGCTTTTGATTCCTCTTTTTTTAAAAATGAAGCGTCATAATACAATTCGGCTTCCGGAAGGCTGATATTCCGTTCCAGGTCAAACATGATCGTATTGGGAAGAGTTTGAGGAAAATTATGTCAAATTATCAGTGAAGATCGGTTCCTAAAAGTTTTAGGAATTCGTTCCTGGTGCTTAAATGCTCAAATTCGCCCGTAAAAGCGGAAGTTGTTGTAACAGAATTTTGTTTTTGAACGCCCCGCATCATCATACACATATGTTTAGCTTCAATGACAATAGCGACGCCAAGAGGCTGAAGCGTATCATGAATACAATGAAGGATTTCGTGCGTCAGTCTTTCCTGAACCTGTAACCGACGCGAAAAAATGTCGATAACCCTCGGGATCTTACTTAATCCAACGATGTATCCGT
>JBBRMZ010000007.1:0-44930 GCA_038230555.1 Chitinophagales bacterium | reverse complement strand
TACCATATTCAAAAAGGAAGAGCCGCCGTCGAACGGATCGATAAGATCCTCCTTGCTGAAGAAACCATTGGCGACCCGGTCGGGCCTGCAAAAATTAATCCTCTGCGCGTCGGCGTTCGCTTCAACAACGTCAGTTTTTATTATAAAAAAGGAGAAAAACAAATACTTAAAAATATTGAACTGTTTGTTCCCAAAGGAAAGATTTTTGCCCTGGTCGGTTCGTCGGGGGCTGGGAAAACAACGCTGGCGGACCTGCTGCCCCGCTTTTACGACGTCGACGGAGGCGCGGTCCTGATCGACGGCGTGGACGTGCGGGATTTTCGTTTGCATGATTTGCGTTCTTTGCTGGGCGTCGTCTCGCAGGAAGCGATTTTATTCAACGATACAATTTATAATAATATCGTATTCGGTTTGGAGAACGCGACGGAAATAGACGTAACCGCTGCGGCAAAAGCAGCCAACGCGCATGATTTTATTATGCAGACCGAACGGGGATACCAGACCAATATTGGCGATCGCGGAACCAAACTGAGCGGAGGCCAACGGCAAAGATTAACGATCGCGCGGGCGATCCTCAAAAATCCCGATATTTTGATCCTCGACGAAGCCACTTCGGCCTTGGATTCCGAATCGGAACAACTGGTGCAGGCCGCTTTATATACGCTGATGGAAAACCGGACGGCCATAGTCATTGCGCACCGGCTCAGTACTATCCAACATGCCGATGAAATCATCGTCTTAAAGGAGGGGGAGATCGTCGAGCGGGGATCGCATCCTGCCCTGCTGGCGCTGGGAGGAGAATATTATAAACTGGCTGCCTTGCAGGGATTCGATCAGGAGCCGCTTCCTCAGCCCGCTCATATTGAAAATTAAGAACTATGCGTAAAAATAAAATATTCGGCTTTTTATGGGCCGCGCTTTTCCTGAGCCGTTCTTGCGGGGTATCTGCGGCGACCATCTTTTCTCCTGCCGCCCCTGCCCTTCCGTCAGCAATGGATTTCCATGCTTTTCATTTATCAAAATGCGATATTGAATACAGTGTCGGTCAGAAATCGCTCCAGGTGACGCTTCACGTTTTCATTGACGACTTGGAAGCGGCCTTGCGCAAACAGGGACGCGATCATTTATTCGTCGGTTCAGAACGGGAAGTACCGTCGGCAAATGGATTTATCGCCGCTTATCTTCAGGAAAAATTGATCATTTCAGTTAACCAAAAGAAACAGAAAGCTATTTTTTTAGGAAAAGAGACCACAAAAGACCTCAGCGCGGTATGGATTTATCTCGAAATCAAAGACGTCTCCGAAATTAGGGATATATTTGTAGAAGATAAATTATTGACCGAAGTATTTGACGACCAGAAAAATATCGTGCAAATTAAAGCTTCAGGAAAAAAGGGCGGATATTTTATTTTGGATAAAAACAAAACGTCAGAAACGACTTCCTTGGACCGTTAAATAAAAATCTGAAAAAACGCGCTTATGAACATACGAATCTTACTACCCTTCCTCCTTTTTTTCTTGACTACTGGCGCCGCTCTGACCGCCCAGATCACTTTGAGCGCCGACCGTGCCGACGCTTTTTACGAAGTCGGCGACAGCGTTTATTTCCTGATCAATGCCGGCGTTTCCGATTCCGTTCGGTACTTTATACAAAGGGACCCGCGGACTACTTATATCGCCTCCGGCGCTGTCTGGGTCGCGGCAGGCGTGGAAAAACGGATCGCTTACAAATCGCGCCAGTCGGATATGATCGTTTGCACGGTGCAGGGAAGCGCGGGATCGGCCATTGCCGCCGCCGCTATCGGCAGCTTTGACATAAACGCGTACGAACCCGAACCGCCTGATTTTGACGCTTTTTGGACGCAGCAAAAAGCGCGTCTCCGGCAAATTCCGATGGAGCCAAAATTAACCTTGTTGAGTTCAAGCGATTATTCCACGACTTATTCTATCCGTTTAAGTACCGTCGCTCAAAGAAAAATATACGGATTTATTTCTATTCCGAAAGGAAAAGGCCCATTTCCAGCCATCCTGACCCTCCCCGCTTTCGGCAATGCGGCAAACATTGTTACGCCCGAACTGGAAATAGCCGAGCGCGGCGGCGCCATATCGCTGACCATCAGCATCCACAACGCGCCGCCCGACCAGGTCGATTCTAACGCCTATCTCCCCAATAATTTTCGCTACCGCGACAGCGTCTATTATTTATTATCCGTCTTGGCAGGCGTCCGGGCAATAGATTACCTGTATTCGCGCCCCGATTTTGACGGGCGCAACCTGGGTTTAACGGGCGTGAGCCAAGGCGGCGGTCTGTGCGCGATCATTGCGGGCATTGACAGGCGCGCTAAAACGCTGACGATCAGCGCGCCGCCGATCGCGGAACACGCAGGCGAGCGGTACGGTCAGGCGAGTTCTTTTCCTTTTTATTATAACATTATTAAAGATTTCGACCTGACGTCGTCCGAAAGCGTTCTTTCGGCGACTAAATATTTCGATGGCGTGATCGCCTTACGTCGGTATAAAGGCGCCGCGCTCGTCTGCACCGGTTACGAGGACGGCGTGGCGCCGCCCGCCGTGGCTTATTCGCTGTTCAACCAGGTCCGCGGGTTTAAATTATTAACGCAAAATATTTATGGCGGCCATGACCACCCCGATCTTTACTGGTCGGGGCGGTTCGATTTTTGGCGGCAGTTTTTCCCGTCCATGGTCGCTCCCCCAAAACCTTACGTAACGCCAAACACCGGATATTTTGTCGACGTCGGCGCTGATACTACCCTCCCCGCCGGATCCAGGTCGCTGGCTTTGAAAGGTAAAGCGTATGTTAACGGCGTCATTGCGCCCGGTTTTCCGGTGAAATGGAGAAAAACATCCGGCCCTGGCGCTGTTGCCTGGTCGTCCGGCCTCTCGAGCGAAACAATGGCGACCTTTGCGAGACCCGGCGTTTATTACCTTACATTTTACGCGGATGATAATGCCCAATTAAGCGATCAACACCGTCGGATGACCTGCGCGAACACCATAAAAGTCGTTGTCCCTTAAGTTTTAAAGCAGTTGATAAAAAGCGGTTGTAAGTACTTGTATAAAAATAAACGCGGTTATGATTTTTATAATTTATTCATACTCAATGAATGGAAACCTAATAGCTAACGGCTAATAGCTAACAGATACTTAAATTTGTATAATCCTCATCCCTTTCACAGAATATGGCTGAAAGCTGAAAGCTAACACCTTCTTAACCATTCGTCAAATAAAACAAATGAAAAGCGACGTAATTGATTATAGGATCGTAGGCGAAGAAATGCAATATGTGGAGATCGAACTGGACCCCCAGGAAACCGCCATTGGCGAAAGCGGAAGTTTCCTGATGATGGACGAAGGCGTGGAAATGCATTCTATTTTTGGAAACGCGACCGGCGAAGAGCAGTCTTTTTTTGATAAGATCATGTCCGCCGGCAAACGCCTCATTACCGGCGAAAGTCTATTTATCACCGCTTTTACCAACACCGGCGCCGGGAAGCAAAAAGTAAGTTTCGCCGCTCCTTATCCGGGTAAAATCATCGCGCTCGACCTGTCCGCTTACGGCGGCAAAGTGATCTGCCAAAAGGATGCTTTCCTCTGCGCGGCCAGGGGCGTTACGATCGGAATTGAGTTTCAACAGAAATTGGGCGTCGGGATGTTCGGCGGCGAGGGCTTCATTATGCAAAAACTGGAGGGCGACGGTTTTGCTTTTATGCACGCGGGCGGCCACGTTTTTGAACGCGACTTAGCCGTGGGAGAGATGGTGCGGATCGATACGGGCTGTATTGTGGGCTACACCCAGCAGGTCCAGTTTGATATAGAATTCGTTAAAGGGATCCGTAACATTATTTTTGGCGGCGAAGGCGTCTTTTTCGCCACGCTCCGCGGCCCCGGCAAAATATGGATCCAGACCCTGCCCGTCAGCCGCCTGGCTAGCCGGATCATCCAATATGGTTCCGGGTATAGCAAAAAAGAAGAAGGAACAGGTTTTAACTTGTTCAAAGGGGTGATTGGAAATATGATGGAGGGGAATGATTAACGTTAAATTTATAAACTTCACCCAATCAACTTATCCGGCGTAATCGGCAAATTCCGCACCCGCTTACCCGTAGCGTTATAAATAGCGTTGGCAATAGCGCCGGTAATTCCCGTGATCCCTATCTCCCCCAATCCGCGGGCGCCAATAGGCGAAATATACGGGTCGGGCTGATCGATGAACTGGACGTCTATAACGGGCATATCTGCGTGTACCGGAACAAGGTATTGCGCGAGATCGCGGGTAACGACCCGGCCGTTATTGGGGTCGTAGGCGGTTTCTTCCATCAGCGCCATGCCGATCCCAAAGACCCTCCCGCCCATGATCTGGTTGGTCGCCGTTTTTACATTCAGTACTTTTCCAATATCCATGACGCCGACGATATGTTCAACCCGGACCATTCCCAAATCGGAATCGACCCGCACTTTCACAAATTGAGCGCCGAAGGAGTGGAACGCAAAGGACTTACGGTCTATATGTTCGTCTTCCTGGACGGCGGCGTTGGATTTGCTTTCTTCTTCGGCTTTTGCGTCCGGGCTGCCCGGCGGCGAAGGATGCGGCGCGGCAGTCTGTTCCCGGGTAATTAAAGCGGATTGTTATAAAGGCGCGTTATTTTTTCAGACTCAATTAACCGGTGGTCTTGTTTATAAGACTAATCTCACTGGCTTCAGCCAAATTTTATTAGAGCGGAAGCTTAAATATGCTCCAAATTCGGCTAAAGCCGCAGATTGGAGTTATTTTTAGTCACCCCCGGTTGAAACCGTGGGTAGTTGAAACATTGCATTATACCATCGACCCGAGGAATGCTTGATACCGGCAAATTTTAATAAACATCCATCCAACTACGCCCCAAAGCGCTAAAGCAGGAATTTGCCGGTATAGAAAACTATTGCGAATAAGTTCCTGAATCAATGGTTCTGAAAAACCTTTATTGTTGAGCGCGATCTGTAAACGCGGAACAAAATAGACGGCTGAAACGATCAAAATCCATAATTCAGTCAATAATATCGCTGCGGCAAAAGATCTTGGGACGCCTGGAGGACGTTTCCATAACATCCATGCGCCTAAAAACAATGGAAAATAAGAAGGTATCAAATACAGGCCGGCAAAAGCTCCGACAGTACCGGCATGACGGAATCCGTTCCAATCCGTCGATCCTACCTTTAACCAGGCCGGGTAATTCACAAATTCTTCCATACAATTTGTCCCCAGCGTATAAAACGTCAGGCTAAAAACAAAGATGAAAATCCATCTCGGCAAAGGCCGGGTTTCCTCCAACAGGTTATTGAGGGCAATGACGGCAATGAACAAGAGCAAAACAACCGGCGCTACCTGAAAACGCATACTTTCCGAAAATATCCTTTCGCGGGCAGGCCCAATTAATCCGGCCGCATTGATTTCTTTATAGAGTGGAAAAACGACGAAAAGCGTTGCTCCCGAATAGACGGCAGCTAGCACGACCGACGCCGACGCCGCCCAGCGCGGAAACGTCGGCGGCCTGTAAAGCCATAAAAAAAGCGTTGCGGCCGGCAATGCCGCTGCCGGAAGCGCGCTAAACCAAGTCATGCGCGAGATAACGACGTCCGTATAAGCCCTTAAATGTTCATGGACATTCGCCCATGCCGGGTAGCCTACAAAATAAGTCATCAGGGCGACGCCTGCATTGTAGAAAAGCAAAATAAAATATGCCGTCATTGCGTAAACGGAACTGTTAGAAAAAAGAGGCTTTGTGTGGCTGGTCGCGTTCATTTTTAATAATTTAATTCTTGTTGGAGATTAACGTGCCGGTTGCCGGCATTGGTTTCTGCGTGCGTTTGTACCGCCTTCAGCGAAGGTGATTGCATGGTTTCCATGATTCGGATTTTTTAAAGGATTAAAAATTAATATCAGGCGTCGGCGATCCGGCCCCTTGTAAATTGCCGTTAGGCATGGCCTGTTTGTTTTTTCCACGTTACGTCGGCGCCAATATGGGCTCTGCCGTCGCTATCGTCGGTTTCCGGTTAATCCGGTTGCGCGCCGGAACTTCAATGAACCTATAGGTCAGAAAAGAAACAAACAGCGTGAAGGCAATGAAAACCAGACAAATGACCCACCCCGTCAACATATCCGGCTTCGGCGGCGGACCGGCCAACGCGACGCGGGAAGCGGGCGGGTTCAAATAATCCATCACAAAACCGATGGTGAATAGGATCGGCTGATGTACCAGGTAAATGGAGAACGACCAGTCGCCGAGGCGCTGCAAGGGTCGGGCGGCGAAAAGGGCGTTCATGACCGGGCTGCCGTAAGCGGCGGACAACAGGATCAGGGGGAAGAAGCCGACGGTAAACACGTCCGGGACGGCAAAATGCAGACAAAGACCCAGACCCACCGCAAAAAGCGCCAGCGCGTAGCCGGAACCCAGCCATTGTTTGGCAAACCCCGAACGGTAGCCCTGGTACATGGCCATGCCGATCACAAAACCGAAGAAGCCGCAGGAAGCCAAACTGATAGGCTACGTTGATGGTGGGCTGGGACGTAAAACCGCCCGCATTTTTTATAAACGACAGAGAGTCAGGCAGGGTAACGAGGGGTAAAAAATAGAACATAATAGATAAATAGCCCGCAAAACAACCCAGCACGACTGCGATCCGCCCCCACGACGGCAGGCGAACAAACGGAACAACCAAAAAAGGAAACAACATATACATCCACCATTCGGTACTAATCGACCAAGCGGCATTGTTCCAGGTGAACCAATTGTGGACGTTCATACTTTGAATCAGCAAAAGGTTGGTGGGTATCGAGCTCCAGGTGTAACTTGCCGCGGCAAAAGGACTGGAATCTACATCCCCGGCTCCCAAAAAAATCAGCCGCGCGGCGACGATAAAAGCCAGCGTAAAAACATGGAGCGGATAGACCCGCGCAAACCGCGCGATCGTGAAGCGCTTAAAATCGGCGCCCGTCACGCGGTTTTGAAACCAGCCGCCGTATACATGGCACATAATAAATCCGCTCAGCACAAAGAAAAAGTCCACCATCAGGTAGCACTTGTTGATCAGCATCGAGTCTTTGAATTTCAACAGCATATCGCCGCCGCCGCCGATCATCAGATCGACGTGAAAAATGACAGTGAGGAGCGCCGCAATTCCGCGCAGCGGCGTCAGGTTGGCCAGGTAAGAAGTTTTCGATTGCATTGATTTAGTTTTTTAGAATGATACAGGTTTTTCTCTTTCGTATGGTCTCTCAGGCCGGCATTGTTTGCGGTATTCAATCATTTTCTCCTAAAGTTCCGCTCGACAAAACCGCCCGGTTTTCCGATATATAAAACAAGGAGTCGAATCGTTCAACTCCTTGTCTGTTGATGAATTAATGGATTGGATAATAAAACTTCAGGTATAATTCTTCTGATTGGTTGACGTTTTTCAACGTCAGGGTGGAATTGGTAAAATCAGATTTAGGGTACGGGTCGTCGCCGTTTTCGCTAAAGTAGAATCCGCGGGCATACCAGGCATACGGGCTTTTCGGCTCATTCCAGTCGTTCGGAAAAACGCGGCGGGCTACGACGATGAATTTTTCATTAAAGGGCAGGTTGGAAATGGTCATCGGCAGAATCGTTTCTTTCCCTCCGCCGTTTGGATAGGTCTGGTTAAACGTTACGTGCACGTCGTTAATGGGGTTGCCCAAAAAATGATTCCCATAAGGTTCGTTCGTCAATTTGTAGCAGCGGACGGCAAAAACTGTATTAGGGTTTTGAATTGGATTTTTGCGCGTATCATTGCTGATGTAGATCTGCGCCAGCAGCGTCCCCGCGGTCGGCGGCAACTTTCTATTGGCGGCTCCGGCGCCATTGCGGTTTCTCATGGCGCCGGTGGGGATAGTATCCTGGCGAATGAGGCCGTTCGCCGGAGCGTTATTTGCGGCGAAAGCAGAAGCGCCGCCGCAAAAGCAAAGCGCCAGGACAAAAAGCCGGACAAAGCGGGCGGCAACGCGAGGAGTTTTTGGGGCGCCGTTCATGAAAGGAAGCGATTGATACTGGAACAGGGTCATTTTAAATAATTAAAGGATGAAAAAATGGATAAATATTCGATTTAACCATTAGCGCCGCAAACCGGGAAAAGGTGACTGAAAAAAAGGATAATTTTTTCACTTGAAAAAATTATCCTTACGAGGGGGCAGCAGTAGCCTTTGTTACTGTATTTTTATTATTTTGTTTTTTGATTTGTCTGCTCCAATATATTCCGGCATTCCAGGTTGTATCCGTGCCTCGGCTCGGCGATTATTTGACGGGCGAGGGCGTCAAAATCTTTTTGCCGCCGCTCATGATCCGTTAAATAACACAAAAGCAGGTACCATTGCATTTTTTCACGCGATTTCGAACCGCTCCAACCCAGCAATTGCTCAAAAAGCGGCGTAGCCCGCGCATATTGTTTAGATTGAAAATAAGCGTGGGCCAGCATTTCGACCAACGAAAAATGACCGGCGTCGACGGGCGTATTTTTCAACTCCGCAATGACGGCGCGGTAATCTTTTCGATCCCAGGCCGACCCTACGGCCGATCTGGCGGCGGCGTTCTCGCCGCCCCGAACGCCGCCGCCCTCCAGATCCGGCGGATTATTTTGATAGGCCGTTTCCGCTATATCGACCAGCCTGTCGTTCGGCGAAACAACCGGAGAAGGTTCGGGCGTCATTTTCCGGAAATGGTCGGCGGGGACTTCCGGCAATGCTACATGGCCGGCGCCCTGGTTGCCCGCGACGGCAGGCCGTTTGGCGTCCGGGATGGTCTGTTCGACAGAAACCGATGCCGGCGTATCCGGACGAACCGCTGGAGGGCGCGGAACGGCGGCTACGCTAGGGGCGGGCCGGATGCGGTCGGTCAACCGCCAAAGGCCGAAAACCGATAGCAAAGCAACGCCCGCCGCAACCGCCCAACGAAAAGTCTGCCGCCGGGCCCCGGCGATCGCCGGCGGCAGACGCCGTTCTTTTGCCGCTGTTCTCGGAACCGGCGAAAGGAGGGATTGTTTTCGCTCGGCGCTCCATTGGCTCATTTCGCGGCGCAGATCGTTTTCCAGAATGACTTCCATGGCGTCGCGCTCCAACTTTTGCCGGTCGATTTGCGCGGCGACGACAGGGTCTGCGGCGGCGCGCGCTTCCAGCCGCCGGGTATCTTCCGGCGAAAGCGCGCCCTTGAGGTATTGTTCAATGATTTCGAATAAAGCCGGATCGTCTGTCATAAAAAAAACTAAGTCGGTTAATGTAAAAAAGCGGAACCCGCCCGAAGCGCCGCCGCATATTCGGGACGGGCGACAACGTAGTCCCTGAATTTTTTCCTGCATTCGTAAGCGTTTTTTTTAGCCATTTCAGGGCCGCTTAGTCCCATTTTTTCAGCGATCTCTTCCATCGAGTAAGATAATTTATACCATCCCAGGATTTCGCGGCATCGGTCGCCCAATTTGGAAAGAACGGTGTCGATCAGTTCCCGGCGTTCATGTTCGATGGCCAGAACCTCCACGCTGTCCGTTTCTTCTCCGGCGAATGCTTCCGGCGGAATCGTCCGGCGGTTTTTGCGGCGGCTGGAGATCCACCGCCATTTAGCGACGCCGATAAAAAAAGTGGCCGGCGCACTTTTGCCCTCAAATTGTCCCGTTCGCAGTGCGCGGTCAAAATAAATAAGCGCGTCCTGAAAGATGTCTTCGCCGTCCTTTAGATCGCCGCCGTTGCGTTGTACGTACGCTAAAACCGTCGTTTTAAGCGTCGGATGGTTAAAAAAATACTTTAAGGCGTCTTTGCGGGCGTCGCCCCCATCGGCGATGGCGCGCGCCGCTTCATAGTCGGCGGACAATTTTTGAGACTCCATTGATTAGTGTTGTTTAAGGCGAAAAAGTGACTGTCGAAGGAAAATTTTATACGCCGGCATTCAACGGACCACGGGCGCCATGTCGCCAATGGGAATAAAAGCGGCCCAGAAAAACGGGTGCGCCTGTTCGTTTTTAGCGTTCGAGAGATACGCCTGTTTCGCTCTCCAAAGCGCTCCGTCTTTAGAAACGTTTTTTTGCAGCAGGGCGCGGTAAAAATATTCTGTAATTAGCATGCTGCTCCGGTCGTCGACGTTCCAAAGCGACGCGACCACGCTTTTCGCGCCCGCGTATGCGAAGGCGCGGGCCAGGCTGATAATCCCCTCCCCCTGTTGCAATTCGCCGACGCCGGTCTCGCAGGCGCTCAGCACGACCAGGTCGGCGTTGAGTTCCATATTATAAATGTCTCTTGCAAACAACAATCCGTTTTCCCGGTGGCTGTCGTCCTGCGCGAAAGCCAGGAAACTATCTTCGCCAATTTTATCGTTGGCTTTTCCGTGCGTCGCCAGGTGCAGTATCCGGTAGCCGGCGGCGCTGGTCAGGAACTTTTTTTGCGTGGCCGCTTTGCCGTACACGCCCTGGCCGCTGGTCATTTTTTGTAGGTCAAAGACTTCCCGCCCCGAATATTTCAGGGAATCCAACCCTTTGCGCGGGGCGGCGTCGCCGGGAAATAATTTTGCCAGCGCTGCGGTATCCCCGTTATAATAAGGCGCGAAACCGATCCAAAAATCTTTAGGCGGCGTCCGGGGCTTTTTATCGCGCATTTCTTTCCATAATGTCGCCGAATAGTTATAACTGACAATATGGTTTTTACCAAAATAGGCTAGGGCGCTAAAAGCGGCGGCTTTTTTCGGCGGTTGCGTCAGCAGCACGTCGAACGGTGCGTAGTTCAGGATGCCGTCTGATAACACCATTATTTCTTTAGTCAGCAGTCCTTCAAATGGCGCCAGCAGTTTTTGATACAACAGGCTGGCCGATCCGGCAAAAACTTCGGCCTGGGCGTCGTAGAGTTTTTCGGTTTTAACCGGCGCTTGGTAGTAGCCGTAAATACCCTGGCGCAGGGCGCTGACGGCGGCAGCCAGATCAAAATCGCGGGGCAGTTCAAAAACGGCAAAGGTGTCTTTGCGAACCACAAACGCTACGATTGAACTATCGCCCGTAAAATAAGAAACCAGCGTTTGGCCGGAAGCCGGCATATTTTTTTGGAGCGACTGGATAGAAACCGTTCCCAAGTCGTATTTCAGCCGGTAATATTCGGGGTAACGGATTTCAAACACGCGCTTCAGCGAGTCCTCGTTTTGGCGGGCTTCAAATAGCGCCGCCGCCGCCGCGACAACGGAGCTGTCGCCCGGCTGGCTCCCCGGCTCCATTTTATCCTGCCATTCTTTTTGCCGGAGCCCGGCCTCCCGCCGCAGGGTGCGTTCGAGCTGTAGCAAGCTATCCGGTATGCCCGCAAAATGGAGCGCGTCGGCAGCTTTGAGCTGCCCCTGTAAAACGCCAGTTTTGTAGCGTTCGGCCACCGAAAACGCTTCGGCCAGCGCGTCCGGGGATTTTTGCCGGCGCGCCCGCAAAAGTGCCGTGGCAATGGCGCCCTCAAACAGGGTTTTATTACGTCTTTTTGATTCCGATTTCGATTCGTCGGAAAATAAGCGCTTATCCTGGTATGCCAAAGCGGCTAAACCCTGCCGGTAACTTTCCGCCGACCGGTCGAGCAGGGAGTCGTTTTGGGTCTCGCCGGACCAGGCGCGTTCCATCGCTCCTTTCCCGGCAAGCAGGTAAGCGGTTTCGTTAGGCGCGGACGTATTGGTAAAATTATACGCTTTTTGATAACCCTGGGCTGCAAGCGCTTTCCGATATAGCGAATCCGCCTGGGCGTAACGCCCCGCTTTAACGGTTAGCGCGCCCAGCGTTTCGACCGCGCGCGCCGCCGCCGGATTGGTCGTACTCATGGTCTGCAAACAGAGGTTCGACGATTTTTGGCTGTACTGCACTGCTTTTTCAAAATCCCCTTTTTTATAATAACAGGCGCTCAGGTAAGCGTAGGATTTGTTGACGATTCGGGCGGCAGGCCCCGCCGTTTTTATACCACAATCCAGCGCTTTTTGGTGATATTCAATGGCCTGGTCGATTTCTCCTAAATGCAGGCTGGCGGCGCCCAGCGCAGAATAGACGGTTGCAGCGGTCGGATTAAAATCGCCGCCAATGGTCGCAATGAGGTCCTGCGCTTTTTGAAAAAGCGACTGCGCCTCCGCGTATTTCCCCGTAGCGTCGTAGCAATCTCCCAGGTTGATATAAGAAAAGACGCGGCTGATCGGCAGGACGTTCGGCGAGTTCAAATAAATATCAAGCGCTTTTTGATGGAAAATGATGGATTTATCGTAATCGCCCTGGCTATAATAACAATTGCCGAGGTTGTCATAGGAATCGGCGGTTTGCGGGTGCGCGGCGCCGAGGGTTTTGAACCGGATCGCCAGCGCCTTTTGATGATAGTTGACGGCGTCGTTGTATTCGCCCGTTTCCTGGTAACAAGCGCCCAGGTTATTATAAGGCGCCGCTAAATTTTTACTGTCGGCGCCTTCCGAGCGGATAAAATTTTCTGCCGATCGCATATAATGGTCTATAGCTATACCGTATTCGCTTTTGACGCGATAACAATTACCCAAGTTAAACAGGCATTTAGCGCTTTCCGCGCCGCATGCGCCGGGCGTTTTATCCAGCATGGCGAGCGTTTCTTTGAAAACCGCTATGGCGTCGTCGGTTTTACCTTTTCCAAAATAAGCTGCGCCTTTGCGCAGCGATGCCAGGGCGCCTTTTTTGGACGGGCCGTTATATATCTGATCGAACAGATGCCGTGCTGAATCCGCTTTGGCTAGCGCCTGATCATATTGACCCCTGTTTAGCGCATTTTCTGTTTCGCTGATCAGTCGGTTGCCTGTGGTCGTATCGGAAATTGTATAGCGCTGGGCGCTTGCGGAAAGCGGGATTAAGCAAAGAAAAAGTATGCTTGTCAGCGCCAGGCACGTGTTTTTCATATAATTCAGGTTCAAAAAAAAGATAAAAATAATAAATCCATAACGAATATGATGACATATTATCAACACTTTTTGTGTGCCGGGCCTTATTCTATACTTTATATACCCGGTACGGGGTAAAACCCCGGGAATACCTTTTTAGTTAAACCGCTGATAATTAATATGATTGGCTGGACGTGGCCGGAACTATTAAAAAAATGACGGCGGAAGATTTTTCTCAGGCGTTCGGATATGACCTCGACAATAAATGCAACGCTTCGATGGAAAAATCTGCGGACGTTATCCATCGATTATGCAGTTCCCCAAGAGCGGAGAAAGTAAAAGTTTTCCGGTTAGTTCTGTTCAACTTTTTAATCGGCAATGAGGACGCGCCTTAAAAAAATTTCGCTCCTTACCCGGCACGGCCTGGTAGCGCTATAGCTCGCTTACGACTTGGTCAATTCAACGATCGTCTTGCGAGGAGAAAATATAGAGGATCTCGCCTTGCTCTTGGCGAGTAAAAAAAGAAAATTGATCGAACATAACCGATTGATTATTAATGCGAATAATGGGTTGAAAAAATCCAAAAAGAGCTCCGGGACGATAGACCCAAAAATCGTAAGCGGATACAACGGCACAATAGTGCCTGCCGTCCCGTAGATCCCGACCCGGACCCCCTTTCCTCCTGAATAATCCTCCGTTATTTGTCAACCCCCTAAGTCATACATAAGCCGTACATAAGCCGTACATAAGCCGTACATGATGCAGGGATGAGTAAGGTATAACTGTCCGATCAGTTGTACTCAATTTGGGAAAAGGTAAAACTAAAAGATGCCTCAAAAACACCTCATTTCTCCCGGTTAATGGTTGAATATCTACAAAACGTAGCCCGGCGTTAAACCGCTTTTGCTGGTTTTTAACTTGCTTACCTCAACATCACTTCCACCCTCAACACCGTCGGCGCCCCTCCAAACAGCGGCCCGCCCCAGTCCGTCTCGTCGCCATTCAGGATGCGGAGGGGTTTAAAAACGCCGTTTTCGTAGCGGCCTTCTTCTACTTTCAAATATTGCGACGCTCGGCCGGCGTCGGCGCCTGTCGGATGAAAAACGACGCGGCAGAGCGTACCCATCAGGAGAAATTTATTTTCTTCCAGTTGCACGATCAGCGCTTTGCCGGCGGGTTTCGCATTGGCGACTTTCTCTATACCTCTGCCGGTTCCGAAAGAAACGACGGCTTGCCAGGCGCCCAAATCGATGGTTTGGTCGGCATGGTCTTCGCGCTCGATGGCGGCTTTGGTTTTTCCTTCGAATGTCCATCTGGCCATTTCGCGCATCATGGGGACGATCGCGGCGTATTCCTGCGCGTAGGGCACCAGGCGTTGGGCGTTTTCCCTGCGCGTTCTTTTCCGCTCGCCGTCGTCGATCCCAAAGGGCGAGAAGCCAAAGCCGCCATGACCGATCACGTCGTAGAGGTATTTCGCGTTCTCGGGGTTTAAACCGATCTCCGGGACGAACAGGGCATTATTCGGTCGGCTATATAGATCGACGACCTTCAGTATCTTTTCGCTGCCGGACAGATAAATATCCGGCGCCAGCAGGTCGACGGCCGGCGCGACGGCTTTCCAGATAGGGATCACATTATCCGTGGCGCCGCCGCTTTCGTAGTTATTAGCAGCGGGATTGGTCAGCGGGTCGCGCAGGGCAGCGTTAACGTAGAGCGGTAAATTATATTCCGCTTTGCCCGCCGCCGCTACCTGCCCGATGAACCGCGCGACCGACCAGGCGTGAAAATACTCGTCGGCGTCGGTCCCGAAAACCTGCGTCCAGGAACCCTGCGCGGCGCCCGTATGACGAAGCGCTTTCAGAACCTCCGGTTTGAGTAGCTCCGGAGGAACAGATCCTTCAAATATTTTTTGGGCGCGGGCTGAATAATCCCGCACGCTTCCCCAGGCGCCGGGTTCGTTTTCTACCTGTACCATAAGGACCGTATAGACCGGGTCCGCTTTTTTCAAATAGCGCATTACCGCCGAAAAAGCTTTCATGTCGGCCTCCATCGTAGCCGTCGCGTTTGGCGAGGGCGAATCCACGGGTTTTCCATCGCGTCCGGCAATGTTGGGATATTTCGCGGGATCGCGCTTCATCCATTCGGGCATATAATGGTTGCTGCCATTTTTCCAGGTAGCGAACCACAACAAGACGAGGCGCGCCTCATGCGCCCGCGCCTGAACAAGAAGAGTATCTATTAAAGAAAAATCAAAAACGCCTGGCTGCGGCTCGATCTGCTCCCAGTAAAGAGGGACTTCGAGCGTGTTGGCATGCATCATTTTGACGGCTGACCAGAGCTGCGGTAGCATGCCCGGCCATGCGCTCGAATTGTGTGCCTGGCCGCCCAACATCAGGAAGGGCCGTCCGTCTGCCAAAAGTGCGTGGCGGCCTTCCTTTTCAATGATCCGGGGGATCATGTCCGCAGGAGCCTGCGCAGACGTCTTCGCAGGAGACAGCGCAATCAGGATTCCAAATACTGTTATAGACAACAAAATTTTCATTTCAATGATCGTTTTTATGACGTAAAAATAATATGGCACAAATAACCATTATCCGCGTAGGGCAGGTCGCGACCTGTCTCTACGCGGATAATGGTTGCGACTGAAAGTCCGGGAATGGGATATTTTTAATTTTTGCAAAAAATTAAAAATATCTCGCCCGCCCGCCCCGCTCGTAGCGCGGAAGCGCAAAGACTTCGATAAAACTGACCTGCCGCCTTAATACTTTGGCTGGCTGGCTTTTATACAAGAAGACGCAAAAATTAAAATTGAAGGCCGGGTTGGAAAGAAAGACAAAGGTAACGATACGCGCGGTAATCAATGAGAGTAAAAATAAAAAAGGCTGACGTGTGGTCAGCCTTTTTCAACGACAAATAATAATCCCATGAACATATCTTATATAAAATCTCTTACTGGCTTTTAATTGGCTATCTCGTTTTGATGATACAAAGATGGGGCGTCGAACTTCGTCATGCAAATACTTATTTTGGGCATTGTGGGATAAAAAACTAACTATTTACTAGTGATTATTAGAATAAATAATTGACTATAAGCTAGTTAAACAAATTACCCCTTTAAATTGTGAATTATTTGTCGTTTATTATTTATTTAATTTTCTTTTTTTTATTTGTTTCACCGCTTTTTATATATGGTTCAAAGCTTTTCTACCGCTAATTGAATTATTTTTTCATAGACCTGCCGCCAACCTTTCCATTCGCCCTGATCGCTCAACGAACTATTGTGCCATAAACTACAGAAAATGCCGCCCGCCGATTTTATGGACGCTATAATTAATTCTGTCTGGCGGACGGCTTCCTCCGGCGATAGCGCCAAATATTTTTGCAGCGTCGCGTCCATGACCTGGAAAGGAAAAACGAGGAGCGACGTCTTTTCTTCGCGTTCAAGGTCGTACCACAAAAACGGCGACGCAGTACCCGCCCGGAAACCGAGGTCGTCGGCAAAACCCATCGAATAATCTTCACGGACGCCCGCTTCAACGAGGCGTCGGTAAGTTTCTGGGAAACGAAGTTTCAGGAAATGCTGCCTGCTCCGCAGCGTAGCGCCGGCGGGCGACGCGGGAAGCAGCCTTTTCAGCCGGTCTATTTCTTTTTTTAAAACGGCGGGATCGCCATTGGACCGGTAAGACGGATGGATGCCAACCAGGTTTTTTGCCGCAACATCGCCGACGAGCGCCCGGAAAGCGGGACGGTCAACAGGAATGTTGGTATCGTAAGGCCGGCGCACGTTGGACAAAAGCCAGAAAAAAATCGGCGAAAGGGCATAGCACGCTGAAAGATCGGCAATTAGTTCAAACGTATGGTCGGGGTCAGGCGCCTGGCCGGCGAGCGTTTTTATGCGCGATTTCAGGCGCGCTATTTCGCCCTGAAGCAAATCGTTTGCTCCGCCTGCCCCATTTCTCCAAAAGCCTTTATGCAAAAATCGCCATGCAGAGTCTATATCGTAGGTAGGCAAAAATTGATACTGCCGTCGCTTCAGCCGAAGGCACGGATAAAGCGATTCCAGCGACCTGCCAATCCAATCGATCCATTCGTCGACGACGGGCCGCCGCAAAATGCCCCATTTCGCAGCCTGGCTTTGCGACGCTGGAAAACGCCCGTGCGCGTCCAGCCGTTCGTCGGGCAGGTTGTACTCCTCATAACGGCTGACCATATAAAACATAAAAGACAGCAAATCGCCCTCCGGCGGATATGTATCTATGGCGCGACGCATATTTTCTAAATAAGACGTCGACGCCGGCTGAACGCTGGTCTGAAACAATAATTCTTCGGGCGGGATCCGTAATTCATGTCTGTCGACAGGCGAATGGCTATAGTTAATTTTCAGCGCGGATGAATTTTTATATTTCTCCTGATCGCTGGTAGCGGAAGTGGAAGTTCCGGGAAAAGCGCTCGTAATTAGTTGGAGCGTATAAATCAGCCTGTTCGAAGTCCGTGGAGTATAAATCAGAATATGGGCGCTCATCGGATAAATTATTTAAAAATTTTATTCAACATCCTGTATCAGGCATTAACAATTGGTTGTATTTTTGTGAAGTTATGAAAATAACAATAAATTACGTCCGTAAAATGGTGAATTTAAAAAATTTAATTCTCGGCAGAGAAAACTCATAACTCATAATTAATAGTCATAATTTTATCATGTCGGAAAAAGTAAACGGCGCAGCCATGAACTTAGGTGAAATCGGCGTTATTCGCGATATTTTAATGGGCCATCAAATAGCGGAGTTTGAAAAAAAATTCAACCTGCTGGAAGAAACCATGCGCCAACTGGACAAAGCCGCCCAGGAAAGACAACAGGCGCTGGAAGAACAGATCAACGCGCGGTTCGACCGTTTTGAACAAACGCTGACCGGCCATGTCGACCATATTAACCGGCAAATGCGCGACCTAAGCAAAACGGATAAACACTCGCTGTCCGACCTGTTGCAGGAATTGAGCGCCCGCCTCAAAGAATAACAGCGCCGAATAAATGCCAGCCATGCAATCTACAACAGAAGGTAACCAGCCGGAAACGCAAGCGTCTGCCCGCACCCCGGACGCCGAACTGATGGGGCGCCTGCAATCCATCCTGTTGAAAGACGACCGCGCGGCCCTTTCGCAACTCCAGGATATTTTAAATACCAGAGATAAGCTCTCCGATAAAATAAGCCCGATCATCGAAGACCACATCGAATTTTTAAGGAAAAATTTTCCGAAAGAATACGGCGCTGTGGTCAACAGGATGATCGAACAAAAAATAAAATATTCGCAAACGGAAATACTCGACGTCATTTATCCCGTGATCGGGACGATGATTAAAAAGTACGTCGCTTTACAATTCCAGCAGTTAAAAGACGCCATCGACGCGCGGATCAAAGCCCAGTTTTCGAGAAAGGGCTTCATAGGTTATATCCGGTATCGCCTGTTCGGTATCAGCCCCGGAGAAATAACGCTGGCTGATATGGACAAACCGCTGACGGAAGAGATCTTTATTATCCAGCGCGATTCCGGATTGATCCTCGGAACCGCTTCGCTCTTTCCGACGGATAACCGCGAAGCGGTGGCCGGCATGCTGACCGCAGTCAAGGCTTTCGCGGAAGACGCTTTTGGCCGCGAAAAAGAAGAACTAGAAACCGTACAGTATGGGACCTACCGAATCTTATTAAATAATTTTCCGTTCTATTATTTTGCCGTCGCGCTAAGCGGATCGGTCTCTTGGGAAGAAGACGAACGACTGCGCGGCGAGATCGTGGATTTTATCCGGCAAACGACCGAATTGCACAATATAACAGAAGATTACGCCTTTACAGACGTCGTTTCTCAAAAATTAGAACGAAGTTTTATTCTGCCTCAAAAAGAACAATTAAATCAACTTCCGATAAACAAGGGCCAACTACATAAATCATGATTAGCAAAAAAGTCATATTAACGGGAAGTTTTGGCGTCGGAAAAACGTCGCTGTTCAACCAGTTCATTTATCAGCAATTCAGCGACAAATATTTAACGACGATCGGAGTTAAGGTAAATAAAAAAACCATCACGGTCGAAGGGGAAGAAATATCGCTCCTGCTTTGGGATATTGCGGGGGAGATCGCTCAAAACAAAGTGCCGGAGTCTTATTTTCTGGGAGCGGGCGGGATCGTTTACGTGGTAGACCTCAGCCGCGTCGCAACTTTAACCAATATGCAAACAGACGTTGCCTTTTTGAAAGAAATACTTCCCAGTGGCCGCCTGATGGTCGTGGCCAATAAAAAAGATCTAATTACGCAGGAACAATTGGCGCAATTGGCAATACAGTACAAACACCCCTGGGACATAACGACCAGCGCCAAAACAGGCGAAAATGTGGAAGCGCTATTTATAGAACTGGGTAAAAGATTATTGACGCCATTATAAGAATGCACGACTTTTCCAATTTAATACACTGCTTTCGCCAAACCCCCGTCCAACAAATCCTGATGGACGTCGACGGGTATATTATTGAAAGCGGCGACGCCATTTTTTCCACCGTCTGCTACCGGAACAAATCCGCCCGGGAATGGTCTTCTTTTGTCGAAAGTATTTTTGACGTTTTACTACTTCTAAAGCCCTGTAGCCCGGAGATCTATTTTGTAAAAGTAGAGACCATCAACAGCCATACGACTGGCATTTTCGACTGTTCCTTCCTGTCCGTCGAATGGGAAGAAAACCGCCCGGCTATTCTCTGGACCATTTACGAACGGTCTGAAGAATACTTGGCGCTACGCGCGCGCCAGCAAAAGGTCAACGAGTCGCAATTGTAAAGCTGGAGCCTTCAACCGTTAGTTTTGTTTACAATTTTACAATTTTCATCGGGGAATGCCGCAGCGCGTTGCTGGTTAACACTACAAAATAAACGCCTGCGGGCAATTCCAGGATATCTATAAATACCCGGTTCTCGCCTTTCTTTATATCTATTTTTTCACTTCGTTGAAGCCAGCCCGCCGCGTTGAAGAGCTGTATATTTACCCGCTCGTCGACAATACTCGTACATTCAATAAAAAATTCCCCTTCGCTCGGGTTCGGATAGATCTTATTGATCACGACAGGCAAAGTCTGACGATAGATCGCTTTAGCCAATGCAGTTGCTTGGGCTTCGGCATGGGCGGCGCCGGCAGGTAAAATATCGATCGCCGCTTCGGAAGGCTGTAAAGGGATTCCGACGAACAAAGGATCGGGGATGACCGAATGCAGATCCAGCGGACTGGAGGTTTTTACGTCCGCGTATACATGGATTGGACCGCTGGCGTCCAGGTTAAACAGTCGGAGGGTCATCGTAACCGACTGGCCCGGAAGCACGGTTCCGACCGTCCAAAGGTGAAAATAAGCGTCGTAGGACGTTCCGGTTGAACTGGAAACAAAGCCGCCATTGACAAAATGGGGCGGGAAAGGAAAATCTACCGTGACGCCGGTCGCCGATACGCCGCCATTATTTTTCAGGGTCAGCGTAAAATCATGGGTATTATAGATTGTGTAGGTAGGAAGCGTGGTAATGGACAAAGCCAGGTCTGTTTGAGATCCTCCCCCTTGTTTATATAAAATGACGGTAGCCTCGTCCGGTTCGTGAGGTAAATTGTCGGTATTGTTGCAGAATACGGAGTGAATATCCGGCTGGTCGGCGGAGCAGACCTGGGCAAAATTAACGATGGGAGTAGTAATTGCGTTTACCGTAACGGCTACGGAGAGCGTGCGGGAAGCGCCCAAGTTCGGCGTCGTTCCAATCGTCCAGATTCCGGTTGCCGGATTGTAAGCGCCCTGGCTGGCAGTCGAGCTAACATAGGTCAGTCCGGCGGGCAAAATATATTTGACTGTAACGCCTGTAGCCGTTGTATCCCCGTTGTTTTGAAGGGAAAGGGCGATGTTCACCGAATTGCCGACGGCGACCAATGTTTTATCCGCCGTTTGCGTCA
Organism: Chitinophagales bacterium; assembly: GCA_038230555.1. Classification (GTDB taxonomy): domain Bacteria; phylum Bacteroidota; class Bacteroidia; order Chitinophagales; family Saprospiraceae; genus JAAFJT01. The sequence continues at coordinate 24,068 of JBBRMZ010000007.1, read as the reverse complement.
GTTTCAGGTCGATCCTTTTCACCGGCGAACCGGAGGGCACAAGTAAGAGCGCTTCGTCGGGTTCGTGCGGAATATTATCCGTATTATTTCCGGGCGTCGCGCAGCAATCGGCTGGGCTGGCTGTCCAGACCTGCGCAAACTGTGTCGTCGTGGTGGAAAGCGTGAACAGGGTAAGGCTCAAAACCGCCGAATCGCCGGGGTTAAGGACGCCAATCGTCCAGATTCCCGAATAACCTTCGTAAGCCCCTTTCGTGGCGCTGTTGGAATTGTAAGCCATCCCCGCCGCCACCGGATATTTGACGGAAACGCCGGTCGCCACAGCCGGACCATTATTGACGACCTTGCAGGTAAACGTTACATTTTGATAAATAGGCAATGCGGAACTGTAAGGCCCGGGGGCCTGTAGAGATAAACGAAGATCAATGGTATTGGCCGCCGCCGAGCTAATTGTTGCGGAAGCGGTCGCCAGAACGGCGTTCGCCGCTTTTGGAGCGTACGCAATTACCTGTGCCGTATTAACGATGGTCGAAACGATATTAGCCACATTGGCGTTGATCGTCAGCGTAACAGAACTGTTTTTTGGAAGCGTTCCCACATTCCACACGCCGGTCAACGCCGAATAGGTTCCAAGCGTGGCGATGTAGCTATTGAAAGTAATTGCTCCGGGCAGGGAATCTTTAACCGAGACCCCGGTTGCGTCCGCATTCCCGGTATTGGTGAGTGTAAGCGTATAAACGACCGGCGTTCCTTTATTTCCGCTGGTCGGGTTGACGGTCATACTCAGCGTCAAATTGGCAACCGGCGTTCCTGTCGGGTTAAAGGAAATGACCGACTGCACGGACGCCTGGATGGCGGGCATGGACGCGCTTACCAGCGCCGTGTTGACCGTCGAAGACGTCAGCGTGACGACGCCCCGGAACGTCAGCGTAACGGAGGCGCCCGCGCTCAAAGCGCCGACGGTCCAGTTTTTATTCGCAAAAGTTCCTAAAGAAGCGGTCGCAATTAACCCGGACAGCGCCGCCGGCAATGAATCTTTAATCATAATATTGGTTACGCCGGACGATCCGTTATTGGTCAAAATGACTTGGAAAACCAAACTGTCGCCGTTCAAAACGGGCGTTTTCAGGATTGTCTGCGATAAAGCTACGTTCGCAAAGCCGGCGCTGCAATTGGTCGGCCCGACGTTCAGGATTGCCATATTGTTGGCGGCAATGGGATCGGATTGGCTGGAAGCGGTGATCTGGGCAGTATTTTGAATGGCAGAGACCATGCAGCCAGCCGTTCCGCGAACGGTTAGCGTGGCAAATCCCTGGTTACCAAGCGTGGGCACGGTCCAAACATTATTTATAAATGTTCCTAAGGAGGGCGTAACTGAAGAAACAATAATCAGCGAGGGAACGGCGTCCTGAACGGTGATGGCGTTTGCCGAATGCAGACCCAGGTTGGTCAGGCCAATTTGAAAAACTATGCTGTCTCCGACGTTGACCGGTGTTTTTATTAAGGTCTGGTTAACCGCTAGATCGGAGATTGTCGTATCAAGGTTGTTCACAACATTGATACGGGCTTCCTGATAATTCAGCCCCGTGTAGACGGAGGGCGTCAGATTAAGGTCGGGCATATCGCTGGATCGCAAGCCGGAAAAGAAAACTACCTGCCCGGTCTGCACCGCCCGCACCCTTAAAATCAGCGTGTCGCTGATGCCCGCGTTAATGGTAAAACCTGATTTATTCCCTGTATTTGGGTCGATAATATGACTTTTTAGCCAAACGCCCACGGCGGGATCATATTCGCCGACATTGGCGGTGGAACTCACATACGCCGTGCCTCCCGGAGTATAAGCGACAATTTTAATACCGTCCCCGCGCGTTGGCCCTTGATTTTTAAGTACGACCTGGAAAATTAGCGTGTCGCCCACCTTAGCCTGAGTGGGAGTGAGCGCGGCCACGCTGACCACAAAACCGGTTTCCATGCCCAGGATGGTCAGCGGCGCCTCGTCTCTTTCATGCACCGCAGCGTTGGGGTTATAATTGTTGGATTTGGAATATTTATCGGGCTGGTCGCAGGCGTTGACTTCGGCGACGGTGTTGATGGGGCCGCCGGTAACGACATTACAATCCAACACCATGGTGTAACCGGCATTTCCATTGACGGTTCCGACCGTCCAGATACCGGACGCGGGGTCGTAGGTTCCGACGTCCAGTGTCGCCGAACTAAATTGAAGCGAGGCGGGCAGCGCAAACTTTACTTTGACGCCCGTCGCAGCTTTAGAACTATAATTCTTAATATTAACGACGAACGGAGCGATCAATCCCACGTTTACTTCCGGATTGGTAATAACATTCGTCATTTCCAGATCGACGCTGTCCGACGGAGCGCTGGATCCCGAGCAAGGTATCAAAGACGAAGCGGCGCCCAGGGTAGTCGTCAGGGTAGCCGTATTGTTGGCCGGGTTCAGGTCGTTGAAACCTGCGGTCGTTGAGGTTACGGTGGCCGAGGCGATGATTGAAGGCCCCGAGCCGCAAAAAAAATTAGTTTGGATAGTCGCGGAATCGCCCGGGTTCAGGGTTCCGACGGCCCAGGTTCCGGCGGGTTCCCAGGCGCGCCACAGGCCGACCGAAGGTTTATCGCAATTATAAGAAACGTTGGCGGGCAAAGGGTAAGAAACGCTGACGTTTGTCGCAATTTGCGGCCCTTTATTCTTGATAGTCAGATAATAACTAATGTAGCTGAAGCTGCCGTAAGTCGGAGAATTGGAAGTAAAAGAGGCGGATAAGTCGGTTTGCGCGCTAAGACGCAACGCCTGCATAAAAAATAACAACAGGAATAGCAGACTAACCTTTGTCCCCGGGTAAAAAGTTCTCATAATAGGATGTTTGTTTTTAAAAGATATAATTGCCGTTAAGACAGAAAGCCGGCAGGGGGAGAGATGAAATAAACCACAAAAATACGATAATCAAAAATAACAGGCATAACGCGATTTTTGTATTTCTAAATTTTTTTTTAAACTTATCTAATTAGTTTCCTATACTTTATTTGTGTATACAAGCTTTATGAGCGGTTCAGGTCAACTTGAAAAGTACCGGTTTATTTTTTATTTTCTATAAAAAAAGCCTCCCGTCGCTTCCGCTACCGTAGAGGCCCTCAGAAATACATAGAGATGTTTTAATGATCAGAGAAACTTTTTTACTGGTAGACGCTATATTGATTATGGAGTGATTTAAACCCGCTAAAAATTTTTACATTAGCGCCGCTGCTAAAACCTGGCTTCTTTTTCTATTCTATCAGGCAGGCATTTTTTAATATTTTACATGCATCTATTTTATGGACAGGTTCACGGGCGTCATTGGCGTCTTTCTAATACTGGGTATAGCTTTTCTGCTTTCTAATAACCGCAGGGCGATTAATTTCCGGACGGTCGGCGTGGGTTTGGGGCTCCAGTTTCTTCTGGCGCTATTCATCCTGAAAACGCCCGCCGGACAGTGGATCTTCGGCGAACTCGGCGCGGGCGTTTCAAAAATTTTGCAGTTTTCGGACAGCGGAGCCTCTTTTGTTTTTGGCCCGCTTGTCAAAAAACCGCTCATGGACCGCACTTTTGGAAGCGCGGATAGTTTTATTTTCTTTTTTAAAATTATCCCAACCATTATTTTTGTCGCAGTATTGGTCAATATGGCTTATTACATCGGTCTGATGCAGATCATTGTTCAGGGAATGGCGAAAGCAATGCATTTTTTGATGCGCGTCAGCGGAGCCGAAGCGCTGTCTAACATAGCAAGCGCTTTTGTCGGGCAGGTCGAAGCGCAGATCATGATCAAACCTTACCTGAAGGGAATGACCAATTCCGAACTCATGGCCTCCATGTCGGGAAGTTTTGCCTGCATTGCCGGGGGAGTCATGGCGACCTACATCGCTTTAGGCGTCCCTGCCTCCTACCTGATAGCGGCGAGCATCATGGCGGCCCCGGGGGCGCTGGCCATATCCAAAATTATGTATCCCGAAACGCAGGTTTCCGAAACGCAGGGAACCGTTAAGTTGAAAGTTGAAAAAAACCACGCCAATATTGTCGACGCAATAGCGGGGGGGGCCAGCGACGGCCTGAAAGTAGGCCTGAACGTCGTTGCCATGCTAATCGGATTTATCGCGCTCATCGCGTTGCTCGACGCCATCCTCGGCAAAGTCGGTCTTTGGGTTCACATTCCCGACCTGAGTTTCAAAAGCGTGCTGGGGTTCATTTTTTCCGGTTTTGCCTGGTGTATGGGCGTCCCGGCGGCAGAAATGCGGCAGGCAGGATCGCTAATGGGAACGAAACTAGTGGTCAATGAGTTTGTCGCCTATTTAGATCTGACTGCCATCAAATCGCAACTATCGCCTAAAACGTTGGCGATCACTACTTTCGCATTGTGCGGTTTCGCTAATTTCAGCTCCGTCGCCATACAGATCGGCGGGATCAGCGAACTGGCGCCCACGCGGCGGGCGGACTTGGCAAAACTTGGTTTCCGCGCCTTGATTGCCGGTACGCTCGCGTCGTATATGTCGGCAACGCTTGCGGGAATATTTTTATAAAGCCGTTAACTGGGGGTTAATAGCTGTTAGATTTTAGTAAAATAATCATATGAAAATAAGCGCGGTTATGATTTTTATAATTTGTTCATAGCCAATGAATTGAAAGCTAACAGTTAGCAGCTACTTATTATCCTTGAAGGTTAACGCATGGATAATCGCTCAAATTCTTAGTTTAAGTTTATAAAAAATAATCGAATTACTGGAGCAGGTTTAACAAAAAGAACCCCTGCCGATCGGGCAGGGGTTCTATGGTTCTCATGATTTTCAAAGGAATAATACAAGATTACCAGCCTTTTCCACTGCCGCAGCCGCCCCCGTAATTTCCACCGCCGCAGCTACTTCCGCCGCCGTAGCTTCCGCCATAATTTCCGCCGCCGCAATTACTTCCGCCGCCGTAATTTTGCTGCTTTTGCTCTTGATGACTACCTGAAAAGCAGCTGAATAAGCCGAATAATAAACCGAAAGTGCCGCCTTTAACGTTCGTCATTTCATTAACGTTCAGGACTTCCATGTTCTCGTTTGCCAATTCATTGGCAAGGGTTTGCAGATTTTTCATAGTACGTTACTTGTAAAAGGTTAAAAAAAGGTGTTTGTAAAAGTCTTTATTTTTATCGCGCGATAAATTTTGTGACAGTGCAAACATGGTACATTTTTAAACGCTATGCAAGCAAACGGTAGTGAAAATTGGGTAAACGGTAAAATTTATCCTTTTATGGTAGATATAAAAGTTTTTAATTTCATATTTAATTTGTTTTCCGACGGAAGATAAAAGCATAAAGGCCGCCGACCTGACGCCGACAGCCTTTATACTTCGTTAACCGCAGAGATTTAATAGCGCGTTTCTAATGCGTATTTTTGTTCGCGTGTTTATGCTTTAAATTTACTTTTCAAATAAACCAGCGCCGCGCGGTAGGCTTCTTCGGAAGCCACTTTATCATATTTTGGGTTGGACGGGTTCGCAAACGCATGTTCGGCGTCAAAAATGGTATAATTAATACTTTTACCCGCCGATTGCATATCTTTACTAAATTGCCCTACCACGTCGGTAGTGATCCATTTTTCCTTTCCTGCAAAAAATCCAAGAACGTCGCAATTCAATTTTTTTAACTGTTCTACGTCCTTAACCGGCATCCCATAATACATAATACAGCCGACTGCATTTGCGCCTTCCAACAAAGCGGAGCGCAGCGACCATCCTCCCCCAAAGCACCAGCCCACGCTGGCAATTTGCGCGTCTTTGCCGGCATAATCTACCGCGCCCTTGATAATATTGACCAAACGGGCGTCGTCTACCGACTGCATTAGTTTGGATGCCTCCTCGCGGGTGGCCCCTATTTTTCCGTCGTAAAGATCGACCGCCAGCACATTGACGTCGCCGCCCATGTCGTTATAAAAGGTCTCGGATTGCTTTTTGATATAATCGTTCAAACCCCAAAACTCCTGGTAAACAAACAGGTACTTCGCAGATGCGGATTTCGCTTTGATCATGAACCCGTTTGCCATTTTGCCGTCGGATGTTTTGAACTGCACCATATCGCCGCCCGCCTGACTTTTAAAAACAAACGGTTCGGGGTTGGTATGAGACATGCGGAACTCCCGGTTGCTGGCCAGCATTTCGTAATCGCGCATGGTTTCCGGCGCGCAACAGGATTGCGACCAGCCGTAAAAACCCGCCAATAAAGCGGCGGCCATAAAAGTAATTTTTTTCATTAGTACTGGATTGAATGGTTAATAATATAAGGCGGTTATGTTTTTGTGTGTCGCGTTGCAAGCGACGATGGTTTTAACAATACGATGTAGGTTATGTTTAAAACTGTTAATCAGGAAATCCGCGCCCACGTTTTTTCATTCTGCGACATACCCATCAGGTAATCCAGCAGCCGCCGGTGCTCGGGAAGCTGTAGATGCGGATCGGCGTCGAGGATCTCCAGCGCCGTTTCCCGTGCTACCTGCAGGATGCGCTGATCTTTTGCCAGATCGGCCAGGTGCAGGTTGAGGACGCCGCTTTGCATCCTGCCTTCCAGGTCGCCGGGACCGCGGAGCTTAAGATCTGCCTCGGCAATATCAAATCCGTTGTTGGTGGCGCACATCGTTTTAATGCGCTCGCGGGCGTCCGCGCTGAGTTTGAAACCCGTCATCAGGATGCAAAAAGACTGGTCCGCTCCCCGCCCTACCCGCCCGCGCAACTGGTGGAGTTGCGACAATCCGAACCGGTTGGTGTTTTCGACGATCATTACGCTTGCATTTGGGACGTTGACGCCCACCTCGATGACCGTGGTCGCCACCATGATCTGGGTTTCTTTTTTGATGAAACGCTGCATCTCGAAGTCTTTATCCGCCGCTTTCATTTTTCCATGCACCACGCTGATCTGGTAATCCGGTTTCGGAAAATCGCGGCTCAGCGAATCGTATCCCTCCATCAGGTTCATCAGATCAATCTTTTCGGACTCTTCGATGAGCGGGTAGACCACGTAGATCTGCCGTCCTTTAGCGATCTCTTCCCGCATAAAACCGATGACGCGCAAACGGTGATTTTCATTGCGGTGGGTGGTGATGATCTCTTTTCTGCCTGGCGGCAATTCGTCGATCACCGAAACTTCCAGGTCGCCGTAGAGGGTCATAGCGAGCGTTCGCGGGATAGGGGTAGCCGTCATCACCAGGATATGAGGCGGACTGGGCGTCGATTTTTTCCATAACCGCGCGCGCTGCTCCACGCCAAAGCGGTGTTGCTCGTCGATGATCGCCAGGCCCAGGCGCTGAAACCGGACTTCGTCCTCGATCAGGGCATGGGTTCCGATCAATATATGTATAGCGCCTGACGCCAGGTTCAGGAGTCGCTCTTCTCTTTTCTTCCCTTTTATGCTGCCCGTCATCAGACTGACCGTCAGCCCGATCTGCTCGGCGAGGGCAGAGATCGAAATAAAATGTTGCTGCGCCAGGATCTCCGTCGGCGCCATCAGGCACGACTGAAATCCGTTGCCCGCTGCAATGAGCATACACAAGAAGGCGACGATGGTTTTGCCGCTTCCGACGTCGCCCTGTAATAGACGGTTCATTTGTTTGCCCGCGCCCATATCGCGGCGTATTTCTTTAATTACTTTTTTTTGGGCGCCCGTGAGGGCAAACGGAAGATGATTAGTGTAAAAGTCGTTAAAATAATCGCCTACCTGATCAAATACAAAACCCCGGGTTTGCTCGTTCCGGCGAAGTTTATAGCGCAACAGTTTCAATTGCAGAAAAAATAATTCTTCAAATTTGAGGCGTTTCCGGGCGGCTTCTAATTCTTCGGGCGCCGTCGGGAAATGTATTTTCAGCATTGCCTCCGCTCTTTTAAGAAGACGAAACCGTTCGGTTAAATAATCGGGCAGGTTTTCGGGCAGGTTTAGCGCGGACTCGTCGACCGGCGCCGCGCCGCGCAATTTTTCAAACAGGGCGCGCATAAGTTTTCGGCGCGCTTTGGCGTCCATTCCTTTTTGATGCAGCCGTTCCGTGCTTGGGTACACAGGATCGAACGTCGGCGCGAGCGCGGTATTTTCTGCGGAGACCATTTCAATCTCCGGGTGAGACAGATTGGGCGAGTTGTTGAACCAGCTTACTTTTCCATAAACGACATACTCTTTCTGGACGAACAAATTCTTTTCCAGCCAGTGAATCGACTGAAACCAGACCAGTTCGATCACGCCCGACTCGTCGCGCAGGGTTGCAGACAGCCGTTTGGCTTTCCCCTCGCCCAATATCTCGACGCGGCGCAGGACGCCTTTGATCTGCACGGCGCCGCTTTCCTCGGTCAGGTCGACAATGCGGTGGAACTGGGTTTTGTCGATGTATCTGAATGGGTATTGATATAAAAGATCGCGGAACGTAAATATTTGCAGTTCGTTTTTCAGGGTCAGCGCCCGCGCCGGGCCGACGCCGGGCAGGAATTCGATGGGAGTATCTAAAATATGGTTGTTGTTGGATTGCAAAAGAAAAGAACGGATTGAGGGGCTTAAAATGATGTATCGGTTATGAATTAAAATAGAGATGGTTGTTTGATTACTTACAGAAGCCCGATCCCCGATTGTATAGGAAAAAACAATAAAATTGCTTCTTATCAATCAGTTGGCAACAGACTGGCTTCTGATTGCAACAAACCGTCGCGGACTTCCTTCACCAAATCCATTGGCACGTCCAGTATTTTTGCTATTTTCTTTAGGGAATATATTTTATCCAACAAAAGGCTTTCAATCGCTTTTCTTGTTTTAGCTTCTGCCAAGGATCGTTCTCTAGCTACCGCTTTTTGCTCCTTTTCCAAAATTAATTCTTCAAAAGACGTCATTACTTTTGCTCTCATGTTTTCGTCCAGCGTTTTATTCGCCAACTCCCGGATAGCTTCCGGCTTCAGCGGCGCGTTGTTAAAAAAATACGCTACAAATATATCGAAAAGCTGCTTCCTTTCAGGGTGATTTTGCTCAAATTTAAAAAATAAAGGTAAAAAAGCCTGAATAAATTCCAGGTTTCCCGCCTTTTTAAACATCAGCATCAACGCTTTTAAAGTAGAATCGTCGCTCAACCGCAAAATCATTTCGTCCGGCGTTTCATCGACTGATATGAACATAAACTCAAATACGGGAATAAAACGTTCCAACTCCGCCAGTAAACGTTCCAACTACGATCAATCAAAGTCGATTTCTCCTGGAAAGTCGACTTAAATAATTTATCGGGGCCATGATGGCTGGAAGCGTCGTTGTCCATAGTATGTTGTAGAATAGGAGATCCCTCGCAAAAATAGACCCTTTTTGTACATAGTTTACTTTTATTTCCTTTTTGTTAATAATGAATCAGCTTAGAAATTGTACACCTTTTGTGAAAATAACAAAAAAAGGTATCTTGCGCCGGCTAAATCCAAGCAAACCGGATAATTTATTTCCGAAACACAACCCCTATAAGAAATCGTTCGTTATAACGGATAAACCGGTTTTTAAAATCCCTTGAATATTTAAATCCTTGATATGCGCAACTTTACGCTTACCCTAATCGCGGCGCTCGCAATTTTATGGACGCCTGTCGCCTTAGAGGCGCAAACCCATATTCGCGGCCAAATCCTGCTGCAAACTAACCGCCCCATCGACGCGGCGTTTTTAAGCGCGACTTCGCCCGGCGCGGCGCGGCAAAAAGCGGCTTTCGGGATTGAAACCCTTTCCGAATATTCCCATTTTTACAAAATTGCATTCGATACGGCGCGTTTCAACGACGAGGATTTATTAAAATTTTTCAACCAACAGCCTTTTGTCATTGCCGCCCAATTCAACCATCGGCTTGAACCGCGCAAAAAAACTCCTAACGACCCCTTGTATGCAAGCCAATGGGCGCTGCCGATGATCCACGCGCCCGAATTATGGGATATTACAACAGGAGGCCGCACCTCCTGCGGCGACACGATTGTCATTGCCATTTTCGACGAAGGGTTCGACGTAAATCACGAAGACCTGAAAGACAATATATGGCATAACTCCCACGAAATTCCGAATAACGGGATCGACGACGACGGCAACGGTTATATCGACGATTACAACGGCTGGAATTATTTGGGCAAGAATGACTCTATTATTTATAATACCAGTCATGGAACTTCCGTAGCAGGCGTTGCCGGAGCTAAAGGTAATAACGGAAAAGAACTTTCCGGAGTCAACTGGAATATTAAATTAATGCTTCTGAGCGATGTTTCCGGAACCGAAGCGAATTTGGTTAAAGCATATTCTTATGCCGCCGATATGCGGCGGCGCTATAACCAGTCCGGCGGAAAACAAGGCGCGTTTGTGGCTGCGACCAGTATGTCCCTGGGACTGACCAATTCTACCGCCGCCGACCATGCAATGTGGTGCAATATGTATGATACCCTGGGCGTCCAGGGGATTATCAACGTCGTGGCGGCAGCCAATGATCAAAACACCGTCGAAAGTTTGGGCGATATACCCAGTCTTTGCAATAGCAAATATAAAATAGTTGTGACGTCCACTACCCAGCAGGACGCGCTGGCCGCTTCTTACAGCGCTACCCGCGTTGCCCTGGGCGCGCCGGGCGACAATGTGCTGACCCTCAACGCGGGAAACAATAGTTACCGCGCTGAAAGCGGCGCGTCCTTCGCCGCGCCGCTCGTGGCGGGCGCGGTCGCTTTGCTGTATAGCGCGCCGTCGGATAGTCTTTGCCGCTCGGCGCTGCGGGCGCCCGGCGCTACCGCCGACCGGGTAACGAACGATCTCCTCAAAGGCGTTGACGCGGTTCCGGCTTTACAGGGGAAAACCGTAAGCGGCGGCCGGCTCAACGTGTTCAATAGTTATCAACTGCTGGCAAAAGATTTTGGAACTTATACGGCCCTGTCTGAAACAGCGCAGCCTATTGCGGCCATGCGCGTGTATCCAAACCCGGCGTCGCAGGGGATCGTTTCGACGGAGTGGAGCGCGCCGGGCGCTTCCGGCGGGCGCCTGGATGTAATCAATTTAACGGGCCAGGTCGTTTTCTCTAAAAAACTAAGCGACGGAGAATGGCATGGCCGGAGGGCAGAGATTGACGCTTATTTGCTCAGCGGCGGAATTTACTTTATTACCCTGACGACCAACGACAACGTCCGGAAAACGATGAAACTCGTCGTTCAAAAATAACTGTTCATAATCAAATAATCATAGCTGACGGCTGATGGCTGAAAGCTGATAGCTTAAAACCATGCTCGCCAAATACGCCCATCTACTTTGTCATTACTGCCTGGAATTGCAACCCGGCGACCGGCTATTTATTCAAACGACGACTTTAGCGGAACCGTTGGTGCGGGAAGTGTACCGCGCCGCTTTACGCGCTGGCGCTCATGTAGAGATAGATATGGCCTTTGCCGAAAAAAACGCCGTTTTTATGCAGGAGGCCAACGAAGTCCAACTGAGCCGCGCGCCCGATTTGTACGTGAAAGCGATGGAAGAGTATGAGGCGTATCTGCATATCCGCGCCCCTTTTAACCTGCGCGAAGACGGCGCCGCCGACCCGGAAAAATCGCGTCTGCGCGCTCAGGCAATGGCGCCAGTTAACCGGGCTTATTTTCAGCGGACGGCTACGCGCTCCCTGAAACGGACGCTTTGCCAATACCCAACCCAGGCGGCGGCGCAGGAAGCCGGTATGTCGCTCTCTGAGTACGAACAGTTTGTATATGGAGCCTGCCGGTTATACGACGCCGATCCCGCCCAGGCTTGGCTGGACGTCCGTGCAGAGCAACAGCGGATCGTGGACTTCCTGAATCGCCGCTCGACCGTCCGCTATAAAGCGGAGGGAACCGACCTGACTTTTTCCACCGCCGGCCGGACCTGGATCAATTCGGACGGGCAAACCAATATGCCCTCCGGCGAAGTCTATACTTCGCCCGTCGAAGATTCTGCAGAGGGCGTCGTGCATTTTTCTTATCCGTCCATTTATCAGGGGCAGGAAGCGGAGGACGTCGCCCTTTGGGTAAAAAGCGGCCATATCGAGCGCTGGGAAGCGCGCCGCGGCATGGAATTCCTGAACCAGATATTCCAGACGCCCGGCGCCCGGCGCTTTGGAGAAGCCGCTATCGGAACCAATTACCGGATCGACCGGATTACCAGGAACATCCTGTTCGACGAAAAGATCGGCGGCTCCGTGCATCTTGCCGTCGGACAATCCTATTTGCAGACAGGCGGCAAAAACGAATCCGTTGTTCACTGGGATATGATCACCGACATGACCCGCGAAGGCGAGATTTTCGCCGACGGCGAACTCATTTACAAACAGGGGAAATTCTTGATTTGACGCCGGGCGCTTTCCAAAACATTTCCCCTTATTTTCCGTTTTCCTGATTCTACCGGCTCGCGTTTAGCCGGGATACTTCATTAATTATGCAAACAGACCTGCTTGTGATCGGCGGCGGTATCGCCGGACTGAGTTTCGCCATTAAAATTGCCCAAAAAAGACCCGACCTGAAAATCACGGTCATGACTAAAACCGTCGAAAGCGAAAGCAACACCCGCTACGCGCAGGGCGGCGTGGCGGCCGTCTGGGATTACGAAAAAGATAATTACAAAAAACATATTGAGGACACCCTCGACGCCGGAGCGGGGCTTTGCAACCGCAAAGTAGTGGAGATGGTCGTCGAGGAAGGGCCTGCGCGCGTGCGCGAAATAATCGATTGGGGAACGCGCTTCGACAAACACGGCGTGGATTACGACTTGGGCCGCGAAGGCGGTCACACCGAAAACCGTATTTTACACTATAAAGACCTGACCGGCTGGGAAATCCAACGGGCGCTCAACGCGGCGGCGCATAACTTTCCGAATATTGAAATTCATGAACATTATTTTGGCGTCGATATCATCACCCAGCACCATTTGGGCTTTAACGTCAACCGCGTCACGCCAAACATTGAGTGTTACGGCGCCTACGCCCTGAATAAGCAAACCGGGAAAATCGATACCATCCTGGCCAAAATGACCATTATGGCCACGGGCGGAACGGGGCAGGTCTATAAAAACACGACTAACCCCGTCATCGCAACCGGCGACGGTATCGCGATGGTTTACCGCGCCAAAGGGCATATTGAAAATATGGAGTTCGTGCAGTTCCACCCGACGGCGCTCTATAATCCGGCGGGCGAAAATCCCGATTTCCTGGTCTCGGAAGCCGTACGCGGTTTTGGCGCAATCCTAAAAACCAAGGACGGTAAAGAGTTCATGGACCAGTACGACCCGCGAAAATCGCTGGCCCCGCGCGACATTGTTGCCCGCGCCATCGACAACGAAATGAAGATTCGGGGCGACGAATTCGTCTATTTGGATTGCCGCCATATAGATAAAGAGGCTTTTTATAATCACTTTCCGACCATCTACGACAAATGCGTTTCCATCGGGGTCGACCCGATGAAAGACATGATCCCCGTGGTTCCGGCCTGTCATTATATGTGCGGCGGCATTATGGTCGACGACCGCGGACGTTGTTCGATTGATAAACTTTACGCCGCCGGCGAATGTAGCTGTACGGGTTTGCATGGCGCGAACCGCTTGGCGTCCAATTCTTTACTCGAAGCGCTGGTCTTTGCCCACCGCATCCATGAGGACGTCCTGGCGCGGATCGACGGAGAAAAATTCATGTCCGGCGTGCCGGATTGGAACGCTTCCGGCACGACAGATCCCCGCGAAATGGTTTTAATTACCCAAAGCTGGAAAGAATTGAAGGAGATCATGAGTTCCTACGTCGGCATCGTCCGCTCGGACGTTCGTTTAAAAAGAGCGCTCGACAGACTGTTCATTTTATATAGCGAAACGGAGGATCTGTACAACACCACCGTGCTCTCGCCGCAACTTTGCGACTTGCGCAACCTGATCACCATCGCGTATCTGATCACCCGTTGCGCGTCGACGCGCAAAGAAAGTCGGGGATTGCATTATACGACCGATTACCCGCTTGAACATGCGTTTGTGCAGCCGACGATTCTGTAGGCCATGATTCTGCCGCTCGTCCATTTTGCCGCCCAACTAAACGAACTGGGTAAAACCGGAACGCCTTTTTTCTTTCTCATTGATTTTGAAGGACTGCAACCCCTCGTACTCCCTGAAAAGGCTTGGAGCGGTTCAGGGATCCGCTTCAATACGCCGCTTTTTCAATCCGGCTATTCCCCGAAAACGCCGGACGGCGGAGTTATTTTAACAAAATATCCCGTTCCGTTTGCCGAATACGAACGGCGTTTCCAAGAGTCGCAGCAGGCGCTCCGGCGCGGCGATAGTTTTTTATTGAACCTTACCTGCCAGACGCCCATTGAGATCAACCGGACGCTGGAAGAAATTTTTGAACAAAGCCGCGCCGCCTATCAGCTTTATGTCCCAGGCAAACTGGTTGTTTTTTCTCCCGAATGTTTTGTACGGATAGAAAACAACGCTATTTTTACTTATCCGATGAAAGGGACGATCGACGCCTCGACGCCGGCCGCCGAACAAATTTTGACGGACGACCCCAAGGAAAAAGCCGAACACGCGACCGTCGTCGACCTGCTGCGCAACGACCTAAGCCAAATAGCCGGACACGTGCGTGTAATCAGATACAGGTATATGGAAAAAGTAATCGCTTCCGACCGCGAAATTTTGCAAACCAGCTCCGAAATCAGGGGAGCGCTTCCGGCGGGTTACCGCGAACGGATCGGCGATCTGATCTGTTCCCTGCTGCCCGCCGGATCGGTGAGCGGCGCGCCCAAAAAAAGAACGGTTGAGTGGATTAAAACTGTCGAGGGCTACGATCGGGGATATTATACCGGCGTCTTCGGCGTTTTTGACGGCGAACGACTGGATTCGGGGGTTCTGATCCGCTATATCGAGCAGACCGCCGGCGGGATGATTTTTAAAAGCGGCGGCGGAATTACGGCGCTTTCCGACGCCCAACAGGAATACGAGGAAATGATCCGGAAGATATATGTCCCGATTTATTGAAACCCTGGCGATCCGCGACGGTCGTCCTTTACTGCTTAATTACCATCAGCGCCGCCTGGATCGCGCGCGTCGCGATTTTGGCCTGGCGGACAGGCCGCTTGACTTGGCAAGCACTATCCGGCTCCCGGCTTCCCTGTCGAGGGGCCTGGCCAAATGCACGGTCGAATACGGCGACGCCGTTCACGAAGTCCGCTATCAGGCTTATCGCCGCCGGCTCATTCGCGCGTTCCGGTGGATGGATATTACAGAAAATATATACCCTTATAAATTCGCCGACCGCCGTTTTTTCAACGACCTGTCCGTCCGGCTTACCGAAGGGGAAGAAATCATTTTTACGCTTAACGGCTATATCGCCGACACGACGTTCACCAACATCGTCCTCTACGACGGCGCGGACCATTGGACGCCCGCCGTACCGCTCCTCGACGGCGTTAAACGATCCTTTTATTTAGACCAAAAAATGATAAAGACGGCGCATATCCGGGCAGACCAGATCGGCGATTTCCAACAGATCTGCCTGATCAATGCGCTGAACGACCTAAGCGATTACGCGCTTCCCATCAACGAATTAACTTTTTCCAGCGCCGCGCTCTAAGCGGGCGTCGGCTTTGCAGGCCTTTATCTTTCCGCCTGGCAACCAGGTTAGCGAAAAAAATGCGCGTTTCAAAGAATTTATATGCATCCTTTTCTATCTTTACGAGTCGTTCATTAACGGCGTTTTACCGCCTTCGCTGCCCGGCAACCACTTTTTATACGTTCCGACGAACCCGTCTTAACAGGCGACGTCCGTCAACTTCCTTTCTTTTATCTAACCGCTCATTTATCTATCGCAATGAAAAAATTGAATTATCTCCTTTTGGCCGCCGGCCTTTGCGCCGGGGCCTTCGCCGTTTCCGCTCAAACGCTGACTACGACTCCCTCGGGAGGCAACAAAAAAGCGTCCGTCATGGAACGAATCGGAATTACCGACGTGACCGTTACTTATGACCGGCCTGCCGTAAAAGGACGCGAAGGGAAAATCTGGGGACAACTCGTCCACTACGGCTTCAAAAACCTCGGCTTCGGTTCCGCTAAAGAATCGCCGTGGCGCGCCGGCGCCAACGAAAACACGACTATCTCCTTTTCTACGGACGTGAAAATAGAAGGCAAAGATCTGCCCGCCGGAAAATACGGCTTATTTATGGCGATGGCGCCTACCGAAGCGACCGTTATTTTTTCTAAAGACGTCGGCGCCTGGGGTAGCTATTTTTATAACCCTGATAAAGACGCGCTGCGCGTAACGGTGAAAACTTACCAGATCGCCGAACTGGTCGAACGCCTCAAATACGAGTTTATGGATCAGACTGATAACTCGGCAACCGTCGCGCTTGAGTGGGAACGCCTGAAAATCCCTTTTAAAATTGAAGTCGATCTTGGCAAAACCATGACCGCCTCTTTCCGCCAGGAACTGGAAGGCGATAAAGGTTTTATGTGGCAAAATTTCCAGTACGCCGCCAATTTTGCCGCCCAACACAATACCAATCTTGACGAAGCGCTGGTTTGGGCAAACAATGCGGCTGACCCAAACTATGGCGGAGAGAAAAACTTTACCACGCTGGCCACCAAAGCGGAGATTTTGAACAAAATGGGTAAAATGGCAGAAGCCGACGCGCTGATGAAAGAAGCGTCGGGCATGGGCAAAATGCAGGAATTGCATCAATATGGCCGCCAGCTCCTTGCGCAGAAAAAAAATAAAGAAGCGCTGGATATTTTTAAAATGAACGCCGCCAAAAATCCTAACCAGTTCACGACTTATATGGGTCTTGCGCGCGGATATTCCGCCAACGGCGATTATAAAATGGCGCTCCAAAACGCCAAAGCCGCATTACCGATGGCGCCCGACGACGCCAACAAACAAAATATTCAAGCGATGATCTCTAAACTAAGCGAAGGGAAAGACGTTAATTAATGATGAAATATGAAATAGAAAACTTCTTTTCTTAAATAGAAATTGCCCGAATCTTCTCCTGTAGGAGGTTCGGGTTTTTAATCTCTTTTCTCTTTTAATCCTTCATTTTATGAAATTTACGCCTGTTTTAGTCGTGGTTGCGCTGATCTTTACCGGTTTTTTTGCTAAATATTTATATGGAAAACCGAGCGTCGGCAAGGGCGCCCCAGCGCCTGAACTTGCCGGAGAGCTCCCGATGGGCGAACATTTTCAACTGTCCGACCTGCGCGGAAATTATGTGCTGCTCGATTTTTGGGCTAGTTGGTGCAAGCCCTGTATTGAAGAAAGTCCGGCGTTGCGGAATATCTATTTACGCTATCACAACGCTTCGTTTAGCGACGCGAAGAATTTTGAGATTGTCGGCGTCAGCTTGGACCGAAACCGCGAAAGCTGGCTGGCTTCGATCGCGCAAAACCAACTGGAATGGAAATATCAGATTTCCGACCTGAAGGATATGGCGTCGCCCCTGGCCAAACTATACGGGGTGCGCGTGATCCCTATGAAATTTTTGCTCAATCCGGCGGGAGAGATCATCGCCGTCGATCCCGCGATGACGGAAATTCAAAAAATACTGGACGAGAAAAGGAAATGAAAAATAATGAATAATAAAATATATTGCGCGGACTCGGTTATTCTAAAAAAATCATAGCGCTCGCGTTAATCAGGGCTTGACAGTATGCAAAAAACATACTAACTTTAGCGAAAATTCGCTGGTTTAAGCTGATTTTTTATTTAGACTCTGTTCAACAGGTTGATTATCCGCATTTTATAATTTAGCGCCATTATCGCCTTTTATAAAATTTGACTTAATTTATATAATCGAATAAACTGCCGCTTTTATTTTTCAAACATTCATTTTCAAATTCCTCATTATATTTTTATGACAGAGACAATATTAAAAACCGTGATCGGCGGAGGCGAGTTCCTGATTAAGGACAGTCTGCCGGAAGATATTTTCATGCCCGAAGAAATGACGGAGGATCAGGCAATGGCGCGTTCCGTCGCCAAAGACTTCTTGGCCAACGATATTCAGCCTAACCGCGAAAAAATAGAAAAGCAGCAGGATAATATTTCCGTTAAGCTGATCGAAAGAATGGGCGAACTAGGCTTGCTGGGCACGCAAATTCCGGAAGAATACGGCGGCAGCGGTATGGATACCAACACCAATACGTTCTTTTCGGAGGACCTCGGCACGATGGGTTCGATGGGCGTCACTTACGCCGCGCATACCGGAATCGGCATGCTGCCCATCCTGTACTTCGGAACAGAAAAACAAAAACATCAATACCTGCCCCGGTTGATTTCCGGCGAATTAAAAGCCGCCTACTGCCTCACCGAACCCAGTTCCGGCTCCGACGCGCTGGCCGCCAAAACCCGCGCCGACCTCGACCCTTCTGGCCAGTTCTATTTAATGAACGGCCAGAAAATGTGGATCTCCAACGCCGGATTTGCAGATATTTTTATTGTGTTCGCAAAGATTGGGGGGACTCAATTCACTGGCTTTATTGTCGAGCGCAATACGCCCGGTCTGACGCTGGGCGCCGAAGAAGCCAAGTTGGGTATTAAAGGATCGTCCACGCGCCAGGTTTTCTTCGAAAACGTAAAAGTGCCTGCGGAAAATTTATTGGGCGAGGCGGGCAAAGGCCACCTGATCGCTTTTAACGCCCTCAATACAGGCCGTTTCAAGATCGGGCCAATGTCTGTCGGCGGCAGCAAAGTAATTACGACCATGTCGATTCAGTACGCTAACGAGCGCATTCAGTTCAAAGTTCCGATCGCCACGTTTGGCGCTATCCAATATAAAATCGCCGAGCAAACCATCCGCAATTTTGCCGTCGAATCCAGCGTTTTCCGCGTTTCGCAACTCATGCAGGATAAGATTCACGCGCTCCGCGAACAGGGCGCCACATACGGCGACGCCGCTTTGCACGCCGCCGAAGAATACGCTATCGAGTGTTCGCTGCTGAAAATCGCCGGCTCCGAAATGCTCGATTATGTGGTGGATGAAAACCTCCAGATTCATGGCGGCATGGGTTATTCGGAAGAACTGCCTGCCGCGCGCGCCTACCGCGATTCCCGCATCAACCGCATTTATGAAGGCACCAACGAAATCAACCGTTTGCTGGCGGTTGACCAATTATTGAAACGGGCCATGAAAGGCGCGCTCGACCTCGTCGGCCCGGCTTGGGCGGTGCAAAAAGAACTGGCGTCCATGCCGTCGATGGATAAGCCGCAGGGACTGTATGCCGAAGAAAAAGCCGCCGTCAAAGATTTCAAAAAGATCATCCTGATGGTTGCCGGCGGCGCTGTAAAAATGCAGATGGACGGCAAGCTCGATCTGCGCAACGAACAAGAAATCCTGATGAACGTCGCGGATATGCTCCTGGATTTGTTGAACGCCGAATCTACTTTGCTGCGCGTGGAAAAACTCCATGCCCGTACCGAAAAACCGGCTCCGCAGGAAGTCTATGACGCTCTCCTGAAAACGCTGATCACTGACGCTTCCGCGCGCATACAGAAAAACGCTTCCGATGCGCTGGCTTCTTTTGCAGAAGGCGACCTCCTGCGCACTTTTTTAATGGGCCTGAAACGGTTCAATAAATACGCGCCCGCCAACGTAAGAAATACGCGCCGACTGGTCGCGCAATTTCAACTGGGCAAGAATGAATACGCTTTGTAAAATTGGTTTATATGGGCGGCTTTATTTGTGAAGACGCCTGAAATTTAAAGGGCGGCTGTTTTCTGTGAGGAAAGCAGCCGTCTTTTGTTTAATGTTTCCTACAGATCTGGCAGAAAGACTAGCGACGATCTGCCGACTTTACATCTGCGGTTATCTGCGGGAAATAATATTAAAGAATTAACAGTAGATCATAAAATTTAGAAGGCAGATGTTCATCATAATCAAAAATTCATCTGCGCAACCTCGTCCCGCAGCAACTCTACTGCATCCGGTAAGGTAACTTTGACCTGCACGCCGGTTTCCATATTCTTCAACGCCAGTAAACCGCTTTCGCGCTCTTCCTCGCCAATCAGCAGCGTAAACGGAACTTTCCGGTCGTTGGCGTATTTCATTTGTTTTTGTAGTTTGGCCGGTTCGGGATAGAGGTCGGATGCGATTCCAGCGGTGCGCAACTGGCAAAGAACGTCAAAAGCAAAAAGGTGCGTCGCCGCGTCAAAAGCGATCAGCAGAACTTGCAGCGAGCGGTCCGTATTGGCCGGAAAAAGATTCAGGGCTTCCATACAATCGTAAATGCGGTCGGCGCCGAAGGAAATCCCTACGCCGGATACGTTTTTCAGGCCAAACACGCCCGTCAGATCGTCGTAGCGGCCGCCGCCGCCGATGCTGCCCATCTCCACGCCTTTGGCTTTGACCTCGACAATGCAGCCGGTATAATAATTGAGGCCGCGCGCCAGGGTGGGGTCGAAAATGATCTCGTTGTGCGGCTTTTGGACGTACAGATACTTATAAACGCCTTCCATTTCTTCAACTCCCTGCCGGAGAACGGGCGGGCCGGCTTCCCCCCAGATTGTTTTCATCGCTTCCAAAGTGGGCAGGTCAAGAATGGATTCTATAATGGCGACGGCCTCCTCCCCAATCCCGCGTTCGGCCATTTCTTTGCGGACGCCTTCAATGCCGATCTTATCCAGTTTATCGACGGCGATGGTCATGTCCAAGAAACGGTCGCCGACGCCGGCGGCTTCGGCCATGCCCTGCAATATTTTCCGGTTGTTGATCTTAATCGTGACCGGCAATTTTAATTTCTGAAATACTTCGTCGTAGATGCGGATCAATTCCGCTTCGTACATCAGCGAGTTTGAACCCACCACGTCGACGTCGCACTGGTAAAATTCGCGGTAGCGGCCTTTTTGCGGACGGTCGGCGCGCCAGACGGGCTGTATCTGGTATCTTTTAAAAGGGAAAGTAATTTCGTTTTGCCGCATAGCTACATAGCGCGCGAAGGGAACGGTCAGGTCGTAGCGCAGCCCTTTTTCGGCGATGGAGGACGTCAGTTTGGTTGAGTTTTTATCCGTCAGCGCCTGCCCGTCGGCCTTAGAAAGGTAGTCGCCGCTGTTCAGGATTTTGAACAACAGGCGGTCGCCTTCCTCGCCGTATTTCCCGGTCAGGGTCGACAGATTTTCCATGGTCGGCGTCTCGATGGGCTGAAAGCCGTAGACCTTGAATACGCTTTTAATGGCGTCAAAAATATAATTGCGCTTAGCGACCACGTCGGGCGAAAAATCCCGGACGCCTTGCGGAATGGACGGTTTGGACATAAATAGGTAGTTATGAGTTATGGGTTATGAATTTTTCAAATAACTCATACAGTATTTGATTAGCTTGCATTCATTAAAATCAATCAACCGGGGGAGTAAATATCTGGTATTGACTATGACGCTTAATATTTTCTCTTATGCGATAGCGGAAGCGAATTGCCGTAGAAAACGGACGTCGTGTTCAAACAACAAACGAATATCGCCAATGTCGAAAAGTTGCAGCGCCTGGCGTTCGATCCCCATGCCGAACGCGAACCCGGTATAGCGAACGGGGTCGATGCCGCAGTTTTCCAATACTTTTGGATCGACCATACCGCAGCCCATGATTTCGAGCCAGCCCGTCCCCTTAGTCAGGCGGTTGGTTTTTTCGGTCTCGGTTCCCAGCCAGACGTCCATTTCGGCGCTCGGCTCGGTGAACGGAAAAAAAGAAGGGCGCAGGCGGATTTTGGTAGCGCCGAACATTTCCTGCGCAAAATAAAACAGCGTCTGCTTCATATCCGCAAAAGAGACGCCCTCGTCGATGTACAACCCCTCGACTTGGTGGAACTGGCAATGCGAACGCGCGGAAATGGTTTCGTTGCGATACACGCGCCCCGGACAGATGATCCGGATGGGCGGTTGCTGGGTTTCCATGGTCCGGGCCTGCACAGGCGACGTGTGGGTGCGCAGCAGCATGGCGGGGTCGTTGAGCATATAAAAAGTATCCTGCATATCGCGCGCCGGATGGTCGGGCGGCGTATTGAGGGCGGTGAAATTGTGCCAGTCGTCTTCGATCTCCGGGCCGTCGGAAATAGTGAAGCCAATGCGCTCAAAGATCTGTATGATACGGTTCATCACAATCGAAACGGGATGGCGCGACCCCAGTTCCAGCGGTTCTCCCGGCGCCGTCCAGTCGATGGCGGCGGCGGGTTGGGCGTCTACGGCGGCTTCAAAAGCGGCCTGCAAAGCGGAGAATTTCTCTTCCGCCGCCTGCTTTGCGGCGTTGACCAACTGGCCGTATTCTTTTTTCTGGTCGTTGGCGACCGCGCCGATTTCGGCAAAGAGCGGCTTAATAACGTTTTTGGCGCCCACGTACCGGATGCGGAATTGTTCGAGCTCTGCCGGCGTTTGCGGTTGCGCGGCGGCGATTTCTTCGATTACTTGTCGTACTTTTGCAAACATAAATAACTTTTAGCGATTAGCCAACAGCTAACAGCTTCCTTGGAAGGGCAAAAGTAAACCATTCTATTCAGAATGACAAAAGGAATGACGTTGGGAAAACTGGACCGCCAAAGATTTGCTTTTTTTTGGGCGGTCGTGATGATCGCCGGGCTGCTCGTTTCCAAATTCCTGGTTTCGATCGCCATCTGGTTGCTGATCATCATCAGTTGTTTTAGCTGGTCCTGGATGGAAAAATGGCCGTCCGTCAGGTATGTCGGTGACTTGCGCGGGTTTCGCCGCGCGCCGGTATTTTGGGTCGTTACCCTAAGCTTTTTTGTCGCGCTGGCCTCGGCGCTGTATTCGCCCTGGACGTCTTTTTTCTGGGACCATTTGCGTGTCCGGATTCCCTACTTGATCCTGCCGATCGCTTTTTACCAGTTACCCGTTTTTACAAAAAAACAATTTTGGGCGCTTTTCCTGTGCTATATAATCTTTGCCTCGCTGGTCGCCTCGGGCGTTTTAATTCATTACATGATGAATTATCGCGCGATGACGATCGCAATGGGTCAGGGCCGCCATATTCCTGTTCCCGTCGATCACATCCGGTTTAGTTTGCACCTGGCTTTTTGCGTCGTCGCCGGTCTGGAGTTTTTGAGCGACCGCAACCTGGCGGCTTTATTTTCCGACGATCCCGCGCGACAAAAAACTTTATACCGGGTTGTTGCAGTATTGACGTTTTTTCTCTTCGTCGCCCTCCATATATTTTCCGTTCGGACGGGTTTGCTGGGGCTTTACGCCTGTCTGATTTACCGTTCTTTGCTTTATGTCTATCGTTCCCGCCGGTGGGCGACGGGCGCTGCAGCGCTGGCCCTGATAGCGGCGATCCCGCTGACCGCCTATCGGTTTATGCCCGCTTTCCGTCTTAAAGTAGATTATACGCTTTGGGACTGGGGCAAAAGCCGCGAGGGCGCCGGCAAAGATTATTCGGATTCCGAACGGCTGGTTTCGATGGAAGTAGGCCGCGCGGTCGGCGATCAAAACCCCTGGATCGGCGTCGGGCTGGGCTCATTGCCGGAGCGTTCGGAAAAAATATACGCGGCGCGTTACCCGGGCCTGCCTTTTAAAACGCCGCACAACCAGTTTATTTTCTTATATGCCGCGACTGGTCTCGTCGGCGTCGGGCTGTTTATTTTCGCTTTCTTTTTCCCATTGTTGTACCGCGCCGCTTTTCGCTCGCCCCTTTTTTTACAATTCCATTTGATTGTGTTTTTGTCGCTGCTGTCGGAAGACGCGTTGGAGGTCAGCATTGGTATTGTTTTTTATGTATTTTGGTTATGCGTTTTTTTGAACCAATATAAAGACGGTTTAGCAGAAATCAATAGATCTCGAGTCGCCTAAAGAACATATAAACGTTGAACTAACAAGAGCGTAAGGCATTTTAGGAATAGCAAAAGCGAATAGCCAACAGTTAATAGCTTTGCGCTCTCAATTATTTTACGGATTTTTGAACCTAAGAGTATGTTTTAAAATTTCGGTTCAGAATTTTGCCAATATGATATTAATAAAAGCGATTTGAATAAATGCGACGGAAGATTGTGTTGTTTTTTCAAAATCTTTGGCTAATCGGCGGTAAAAATTAAGCCAGGCAAAAC
>JBBRMZ010000006.1:0-46220 GCA_038230555.1 Chitinophagales bacterium | reverse complement strand
TTAAAGCAGGGCGGCAGAACGACGCCAACCGACGCGCAGACCGATTCGGCGCAACCCCGCAAGGGATCATCTTTATATGGAAAAACTCAGAATAGGCATGACCGTTGGCGATCTCAACGGAATAGGGCTGGAAGTCATTTTAAAAACCGTCGCTAATACCGATCTGTATAATATTTGCACGCCCGTCATTTACGGCTCCTCGAAAGTCGTTTCTTATCATAAAAATATAGTCGGCGTCGATTTCCCGTTCAACGTGGCCCGCACCGGCGAACAGGCGGAACCGCTTAAAGTGAACATCGTCAACTGCTGGCAGGAAACGGTCAATATTACGCTGGGCAAACTCTCTGACCAAAGCGGCCAGTACGCTCAAAAAGCGCTGGAAACGGCCGTCGAGGAGTTAAAATCGGGCATGATCCATGCCCTCGTAACGGCTCCGATCAACAAAAAGGCCATGCAGCTTGCCGGATTCCCGTTCCCGGGGCATACGGAGTTCCTGACGCTTCATTTGAGTTCCGGCGAAAGCGTGATGCTCATGGTGAGCGACGAAATGCGCGTCGGGCTGGTCACCAACCACGTGCCGGTCAGCCAGATCGCCGCTTTGATCAAACCCGAACTGATTTTTAAAAAACTCCACATCCTGAACAACGCCCTGAAAATTGACTTCGGGATCGAAAAACCGACCATCGCCGTCCTGGGTCTGAATCCGCACGCCGGCGACGAAGGCGCTATCGGTTCGGAAGAGATTAATATTATCCGCCCCGCTATCGAAAGAGCGAAGGAAGCGGGAATCCTGGCAATGGGGCCATTCCCCGCCGACGGTTTCTTCGGAACCGGTCAGCATAAAAAGTACGACGCCGTCCTTGCCATGTATCACGACCAGGGCCTTGTTCCGTTCAAAGCGCTTTCTTTTGGCGACGGCGTCAACTACACCGCCGGGCTTTCAGGCGTCCGTACTTCACCCGATCACGGAACCGCCTACGACATCGCCGGTAAAAACGAAGCCGATACCGGATCTTTCCGCAAAGCGCTGTATCTGGCGATCGATATTGCCGCCAATCGCGCCCGTTACGCCGAAGATCACGCCAATCCTATGAAAGGAAAGGAAAAAGCCCTGAAAGCGATGGAGGGCGATTACGCGGAATAGGTATTAGCCATCAGCTTTAAGGTATCAGCTTTTAGCCATCAGCTATTACCGGTCATGACTTTATGAATAAATAGTTATCAACATTCGATATAAATTTAGGAAAAGGCGCAAGTTTATTGAGGCGCTTACCTATTTATTTTTCTCCAGTGAATAAACATCTGACTAATTTACTAAAATTTCTGTTGTTCCTGGGGATCGGGGTCGGTATTTTATGGTTTTTCTACGAAAAACAGAATGCCGCTTTCCAGGAGCAGTGCAAATTGGACGGCGTCGCCGCCGCGCAATGCAGCCTGATCGATAAGCTTGTCTCAGACTTCAAAAGCCTGAACTTTTTTTGGATCGGCATGACCTTGCTCGCTTTCAGCGTCAGCAACCTCTCCCGCGCCGCGCGGTGGAATATGCTGCTGAAGCCCCTGGGCTACCGGCCCAAAATCTGGAATTCTTTTTTTGCCGTCAATATCAGCTACCTGACCAATCTTTGGCTGTCGCGCGCCGGGGAGATCGTGCGGGGAACCGCGCTGGCCAAGACCGAAAAAATGTCGCTCGGCAAAGTAATGGGAACCATTATTGTCGACCGCCTGCTTGATCTGTTCACGTTAGGGCTAATCGTAGCGTTCTCTTTTCTGGTCGAATTTGATACGCTCTGGGGCTACCTGAAAAAAAACATGCAGTCCGGCGGTTCCAAAAATTCCACAGGGATGTGGACGATTCCCCTGATGGGGCTTATACTGACCGTTTTTATTGTTGCTTGCGCCGTCCTTTATTTTTACCGCCAACGTCTGACGGCGTCTCCGCCGGCTCAAAAAGCGTGGGCGGTCGCGTTGCGTTTTTGGGAAGGGATCAAAACGTTGAAACAGGTAGATCGCCCGGGATTGTTTATTTTCCACAGCGTGGTGATCTGGCTGATGTACTACATGATGACTTATTTATGTTTTTTTGCTTTTGCGCCGACCGCTCATTTATCGCCGATGGCCGCGCTGACCGTTTTTGTGTTTGGCACGTTCGGGATCGTGATCCCGTCGCCCGGTGGGATGGGGACTTACCACGTGCTGGCCACCGCCGCCCTCGTAGTGCACGGCGTCAACAGCGCCGACGCCTTCTCTTTTGCCAACATCATGTTCTTTACAATCCAGATTTTTTATAATATCGTCGTCGGCGTTGCTTCTATTATTTTGCTGACCGTCCTAAATAAGAAATCTCCCCATCTGGACGCCGAAGATTATTTAGAGCCGGAATTAGCAGAAAACCCGACTACCGAAAATGCCCGATAACATGCAGCCGTTACCTTTTGTCCATAAAATTTTTGACCGCGAATCCGTCGTCCAAATGGCCGACGCCTGGAAGGGCATGGGCTATGAGGTCGTTTTTACCAACGGCTGCTTCGATCTGCTGCATTTGGGCCATATCGCCTATCTCGCGGAAGCCCGCGCTTTGGGCGATAAGTTGATTGTCGGACTTAACTCCGGCGCTTCGGTCGCCCGCCTGAAGGGTCCGCGCCGCCCGATCAACGATGAGCCTACGCGCCTCTCTGTGATGGCCGCGCTGACGTGTGTGGACGCCGTCGTCCTATTCGAAGAGGATACGCCCTACGAATTGATATGCCGCGTAAAACCCGATATTTTGGTTAAAGGCGGCGATTGGACCCCGGGAAACATCGTTGGCGCTGATATTGTACTATCTATGGGCGGCGATGTCCGAAGCCTGCCTTTTATCGAAGGCTATTCGACGACCGCGCTCGAAGCAAGAATACGGAATCTATAATTATTTTGACGGAAATGTTAATATAATATTAAAATCTCTCCGTCCAATTGCTTCGTACATAGGATTGACTTATCTTGCGCTGGTAAAGATTTTTTATTGAACTTTTTTACAGACTAGAGATGCAACCTTTTCATATATTTATAGTCTAATAAAATATGTCTTTACAACAAAACCATTTAAATCATCTGTCTGAATGAAGAGAACTTTACTTATTATCCTGACTTGTTTTTATGCACAGTTCGTTTTCTCGCAAAATTCGCTGCAATCTGCTTCCCCTAAGAAGGCTGACTTTATGATCTACCCAAATCCTGCCGTAGATAATATTTCCATTAGCAACGACGATCTGGTCAATAAAATCAATATTTATAGTCTGACCGGCAAACAAGTAAAATCCTACAGCGTGGACGGTCATACCGCCTATCCCATCGACGATCTTCCAAACGGTTTATACCTGGTTCAATTGATTGGAAAAAATAATGCGAAGCTAACCACCTTGCGGTTGAATAAGCGGTCGGCAGAGTGATTTTAATTTTCTTTAAAGATATTAATGCTCTTTAAAGCCTTGCCTTTCAGGTTTTCCATTGCCGCTCTTTTCTGGGTTTTGAAAGCGTTAAAAGAACACAAGGGACGCCCGGAAAATAAATGGGCTTCCGGTTATACCCAGAAGCCCATAAAATAGTTGGCATCAAAGAATAAATGCATGAAATATTTAATTTCCGCTGATCTCCCCGGACCCGCTGACTTTACTCACCACGCTCGGTTTTCCCAGATAATGAATATTTCCGCTGCCGCTCACTTTAGCTTCGAGCGAAGCCGCCGCCCGGCAGTTTAGATCGCCCGACCCGCTGATCGAGGCTACGACTGTTTGAGCATCCACTTTTTTGGCGTCGAGGTTGCCGCTGCCGCTGATCGAATATTCCGCGCTGTTGGTTTTGCCGCCCATTTCGACGTCGCCGCTGCCGGACAATTTGCAGGAAAACGCCGAATATTGCACGTCCGGGAGGTTCACATTGCCGCTGCCGCTCAACGTGAACTTCAGGGTTTGCCCCGACAGGGTATTTTCCGATTTCAGATTGCCGCTGCCGGAGAGCTTGATTTCTTCATACATCGGCGCGGTCACGTACACGTTCAGTTCTTTATGATAATTGACGTTGACGTCGCGGTCAAAATAGATCTTCAGGGCGCCGTCCTTCACTTCCGTTTTCAACAGATCCAGCACATTTTTCTGGCCTTCTATTTCCACTTTAAAACTTGATCCCTGCCGAACGGTAACGTTGGCCGAAACGGCGGAAGTCAATTTGGTAAAGCCGCTCGCGTCGCGCGTTTCTTTGACGACGGGGCCGGTTCCTTCGATCCGTTCGCTCCAGCGCCCCGTATGCTGACAGGAAGCGCCAACGGCTGCGAAGGCGACTAATGCAATAATAGATAGTAAATTTTTCATGATACAAATTTTTAACTCCGCCGCAAGGCGAATGGATGGAATGATTTTATTTGTACAAAAAGACGGGAAGTTTTGGCGGGGGTTGCAGGGGCTGCAGAAAAATCTATGGATTTTATAGTAAATATTAAAGAACAACCAATCCTGTTACCCGTGAAAAATGCTTCATGTTCAGCGTTTTAATAGGTAAATTATGATATAAAGCCGTGGCGGCGATTATTGTATCGGCCATTCCTATAAAATTCCCCTTCATTTCCTGGCTTAATTGCGCCGCTTTAATTGCAATTTGAATATCAACAGGTAATATAATCATTTGTGAAATAAGGGCGGCCGTTTGTTTCCATTTATCTGGATTAATAGCTCCAGTTAATACCTCGTAAACAGTAACTGCAGAAGTATGAACTAAAGTTTTAGGTGGTATTCTATCAAAATTAGTACTTGAAAAGGGCTTTTTTCTCAAATGTTCAATCAAAATACTTGTGTCGATTACCATTCTGGCGGTTGATATTGGTTAATGAGCTGATGAAATTTTTCAACGCGCTCCACTTCTTCGTCGCTCCAAGGGTCAAGTGTTTCGCTAAAAGCCAAAAAGTTTCCGAGCGTTTTTGGAGGGAAACAGAGCGGCGTTATGTCAACCGTCTCGTCGGCATTCTGCTTTAAAGGTTGTATAATTGCGTCGAAACGACGTAATATTTCTAATAAAATGGATTCATTACGCTCTTCAATTTGAATAATAAATGATTTCATAATCAGGATAATTTAAAACATGGCCACAATAAGATATTTTTCCGGCTCTACAAAAGAAATTTGGAGCGATCAGGCCGCTCCAAACATAAACGCGCCGCTTTATTTTTAAGTTCAAACCGTAGAATTTTAGGCTTGTTACTTAATCCTGTTCGCCTCCTCTTCCGAACCGCTTTTGTGATTGCGCGCGCCTTTGATCTGGTCGCTGCCGAAGCGATAATCAAAATTGATCCCCAGCCGCCGCGACTCCCATACGCCGTGCAGATTGTTATAAACGCCGTTGTGATCGTACAGCGCACCCCAGCCTACGGTGTTCAGGACGTCACTAAAGGAAACTTTCAGGCTGGCGGCGTCTTTCCAAAACTTCTTTTTGACCCCGACGTCCATGATCCCCTGCGCTTTAAAACGGGAAACCCCGTTATAGGGCGAGTTGTACCAACCTGACAATTCAACGCTCAGGGTCTTATCGATTTTAAAGGTACTGCTCGCGTTCAGGTTATAGGAATTGGTAACGGCGTCAATGACGGCTCCTTCGCCAAAATCTGCATACACAGAATTATGCAGCAGGTCAATCGTCGCGTTCGCCTCCCACCATTTTGTAAGCGGCGTGTTCAACGTAACCTCAAAAGTTAACCCCTGCGAATGGCCAAAATTTTCTTCTATAAAAAAGGTGCGGTTGACGTCGATGCGGGTAAGTTGGTTGATATCGTCCGAAGTCCGGCTGTAAGCAAGCGAGGTCGTCAAAAGCGATTTAAACGTATGCGTCAGTTTGACGCTGTTGGTATATTGGGGACGAAGAAAAGGATTGCCCTTCCCATACACCAATTCGTCGATTTTATATTCAAAAGGGTTGAGCTCCTGGTAGGCGGGCCGATAAATGCGGCGGCTATAATTAAGGTTGAAGGAATGATCTTTTGACGCCTGAAAAGTAAGCGCCGCGCTTGGGAAAAAGTTCAAATAGGAAGTATCGACCTTATCTAATTCATTGTGTTTGTAGCTGACCAGGTTCCCCAGGGAAAAGGTTTGTTCGCCGCGCAGACCCGCCTGAAGGCTCCACTTTTTAGAGAGCTGCGTATTGTAATTGACGTAGGCGGCAAAGATTTTTTCCGTATAAGTAAAACTATTACTTCTGTCCGTATCCCTTTGCAGTTGGTCGTTCTGCACGTTGAAAAGATCGAAAGTGTTGACGGACTTCACGCCCGACGCTTTAGCGCCATAGCCTAGTTTGCCTTTACCCAATGTTTGTTCATAATCCGCTTTAAACGAAATGATCGTAATATCGGTCGGCGCATACTGTTGATAAATCCGGCTGTATGGCGCTAAAGCGGCGTCTGTAAACGTATAATAGTTAGGCTGATAGGTAAAACTATTACCGGAGAAAGTTCCATAGTCGGCGTCCAGCGTGAATTCATGTCCGCTGGTGTCCGCAAAACGATAATTGACGTTATAATTTGCGTTGAATCTTGTGCCGGGGCCAAATTCGGTCGATTGCAATTGCGCCGAATCGGGACTCGCCGCGTACTGTTTTCCGATCAGCGTACGGCTTTCGCCGTTGGAACTGTTCATTCTGCGGCTGCCGTTGACGACAAAGCCGACCGTGTTTTTGGAATCGATAAAATAATCCGCCCCTGCTTTGAAATTGTTCGACGTATCCTTCCATTGCCCGTGCCACACTTTATTGTAGATCGTGGAGTTAATGATTTTGTCGTCGAAGGTCGTGTTGTGGTTGATCCCTTCCCGGAAGCTATACGTCCCAAATAAATTCCACTTTTTATCTCTATAGTTGAGGCTGCCCGAAAGGCTGATTTTCGGCGTTATGCCAAATTGCGGATTGATCGAAATATTGCCGTTGGTCCCTATTTTCCGGTTCTTTTTCAACCGGATATTGATGATCCCCAGGTTTCCCGCCGCGTCGTATTTGGCCGACGGGTTGGTAATGATCTCGATGGCCTCGATATCCGCCGAGTTCATACTTTTCAAGGTCGCCGCGAGGTCTTTACCGCTCATCGGCGAAGGTTTGCCGTCGATATAGATTTTCACGCCTTGTTTTCCCTGTACCAGCACATTATCGTCGCGGTCCACCTGCACGCCCGGGCATTTGCGCAGGAGTTCCAGCCCGTCCAAACCAGTCGAATTAATACTACCCTCCACGTTGACGATCATTTTATCCGCTTTCACTTCGATCAGCGGTTTAGTCGTCGTCACCGTCACGCCGTTTAGCGTGTTTTCGGCTTTTTTTAGCGCAATGGGTTCAGCCGTCCACGCACTGCCGCTATAATCGAACGCCTTGCTGTCCGCTTTAGCGAAGCCGACCATGCTCGCCGTCAAAAAATAACGGCCGGCGGTCATGCCTTCAATTGCGTATTTCCCGTCGCCGTCCGTCGCGGCGCCTTTGACGAGGGAAGAATCTTTGGCCAGGTACAAACCCACGGAAGCGAAACTCGCCCCTTTACCGGAGGGATCATTGACGAGGCCGGTGATGGATTGCGCCTGTATGATTACCGGCGCGAATAATAAAAAATACAATCGGATGAGTTTGGTCGGGTTCATATTGTTTCTTATGAAGAGATAAAAAAATGGCTATAAAAAGAGAAAAAGTATTATCTTTAATCGTTTAAATAATTGAAAATCCGAAGACTTCATCAACTTCGCGTTTAATATTCATCATGATAAGAATATTCATTACACCGGACAATCCAACTATTTCGTTTGAAGCGCCTGAATCTTTTGTAGGCAAGCAAATCGAAATTATCGCTTTTGCTTTAGACGAAGGTTTTGAGCAGCTTTCTTTAGCAGAAAAGCAGATGACCTTTACTGCCTTATCGATTGACACGCTTGGATTTAAATTTAATCGGGATGAAGCCAACGAGCGGTAAAATCTTTCTTGATAGCAATATCCTGATTTATACCTATTCAAACTCCGAAATTGCTAAACAAAGAATAGCGCAAAGCTTAATTTACTTTAGCGGTAACTTTTTTACCCCTTGATCCTTTTCGCCTCTTCTTCCGATCCGCTTTTGTGATTGCGCGCGCCTTTGATTTCCGAACTGCCAAAACGGTAGTCAAAATTGATTTGCAGCCTTCTGGCTTCAAAATGACCGTACAGGTTTTGGTAGATGCCGTTGTGAACAAAAAGCCCGCTCCATTCGGCGCTGTTCAGCAAATCGCTAAAGGAAATTTTGATGCTGGCGGCGTCTTTCCAAAGTTTCTTTTTCATGCCGACGTCCATGAGTCCCATCGCTTTATTCACATAAATCCAGTTGAACTGCGAATTGTACCAGCCTGAAAGTTCAAAGCTCAGGGTTTTGTCGAGTTTAAAGGTACTTTGCCCGTTGAAACCGTAGCTGTTGTTGGAGACGTCGTAAAGCGCATTTTCCCCGAAATCGCCGTGAATGGCATTATGATTAAAATAGAAAGAAGAATTGATTTCCCACCACTTGGTTATCGGCGTATTGAGCGACGTCTCAAGATATAGCCCTTGCGAATGCGAAAAATTCTCCAGCGTTCCGTAGGTCCGGTTTCCGTCTATCCGGGTAATATCGTTATAATCGTCTTTTGACCTGGAATAAGAAAGCGAAGTCGTCAGGATGGATTTAAACGTATGGGTTAGTTTCACGCTGGTCGTATAGATAGGGCGAAGAAAAGCGTTGCCTTTGAAGTAAGTTAGTTCGTCTATTTTGAATTCAAAAGGATTTAGGTCCTGGTAACTAGGCCGGCTTATGCGGCGGCTAAAATTCAGGTTGAGGGAGTGGTTTTTGGAAACCTGGTAGGTCAGCGCCCCGCTGGGAAACAAATCGAAGTAAGAATTATCCACTTTATCCAGCGCATTCTGTTTATAACTTGTCAGATTGCCCAGGGAAGTCGTTTGTTCGCCCCTAAGCCCCGCCTGTATGCTCCATTTTTTAGTTAGTTGAGTATTGTAATTGACGTATGCTGCATAAATTTTTTCCGTATACACAAAATTATTGCTCCTATTGGTATCCCTCAGGGTAATATCGTTTTGCACATCAAAAAAATCGAACGTATTATTGGATTTAACGCTTGACGCCTTCGCGCCATACCCTAATTTCCCTTTCCCTAATTTTTGCTCGTAGTCCGCTTTGAATGAATAAATGGAGATTTCAGTCGGCGTTTGCTGCTCGTAAATTCGGGTATACGGCGCCAGCGACGGATCGGTAAAAGTGTAATAATTAGGCTGATATGTGAACCCGTTCCCGGAAAAAGTTCCGTAGTCGGCGTCCAGCGTGAGCTCATGTCCGCTGGTATCCGCAAAACGGTAATTCGCATTATAATTCATATTAACGCTTTTGCCCGGATTCATCGACGACGACTTTAATTGAGCCGAATCCGTCGCGGACGCATATCGATTTCCAATTTGCGTAACGCTGAACAGATTCTGGCTGTGAAATCCCCTGCTGCCGTTAACTACGAACCCGATGGTATTTTTGGCGTCTATAAAATAATCGGCGCCCGCCTTGAAATTGTGCGACGTATCCCGCCATTCGCTATGCGACGCATTGTTAGAAATAATGTTATTAATGATTTTATCGTCCTCTTTGGTGTTATGATAAATTCCCTCGCCAAAACTGTAATTGCCAAACAAATTCCATTTATTATCCCTGTAGTTCAGGCTGCCTGAAAGAGTAATTTTTGGCGTTATGCCGAATTGCGGATTGATCGAAAGATTCCCGTTGGTTCCTATTTTATGGTTCTTTTTGAGCCGGATATTAATGATCCCCAGGTTTCCGGCTGCGTCATATTTGGCGGAGGGGTTGGTGATGATCTCGATGGCCTCGATATCCGCCGAATTCATGCTTTTCAACACCGACGCCAGGTCTTTTCCGCTCATCGGCGAAGGTTTACCGTCGATATAAATTTTCACCCCCTGCTTGCCCTGCACCAGCACATTATCGTCTCTGTCCACCTGCACGCCCGGGCATTTTCGCAATAGTTCCAGGCCGTCCAAACCGGTCGAGTTGATGCTGCCCTCCACGTTGACGATCATTTTATCCGCTTTTACTTCGATCAGCGGTTTGGTCGTCGTCACCGTTATGCCGTTCAGCGTGTTTTCGGCTTTTTTTAGCGCAATGGGCTCAGCCGTCAACGCGCCGCCGTTATAATCGAACGCCTTACTGTCGCCTTTACCGAATCCGACCATGCTCGCCGTCAAAAAATAGCGACCGGCCGCTATGCCTTCTATTTCATATTTCCCGTCGCCGTCCGTCGCGGCGGCCTTGACGAGCGAAGAATCTTTAGCCAGATAAAGACCCACGGAAGCAAAACTGGCGCCTTTACCCGATGGATCGTTGATAACGCCGGTAATGGATTGCGCCTTTAACAAGACGGGCGCGAATAATAAAATAAATAGTCGGATGAGTTTGGTCGGATTCATAATGTTTTAAATTAAAAGAGGAAGAGCGGTTTTTAACAGGTTAAAGACAACTAACGATTCTACAAGTTGCTTTTGTATATAAAAGCTCTGGATCGCTATGATGCAACTGATTGAATATCAATAAATGATTTTGAAAAAAGGGGCTTCGGAGATCAAAAAAGAAGCCCCCTTAGAATGTATGAAAAGGAAAAGTCGGGTAATTAAGAAGATAGTTTTTATTAATGCCAGCCTTTTTGGTCAGCGCCTTTATTATAATTAATCACTCTGGCGCGACGGAATTTGCTTCCAGTCAATCGTTCGTACAAATCTTTATATTTGAAAAACACGTCCCCCGAATAGGTTCTGCCGTCTACCGTCAGGATATCTAAACCACTCATCATATTAAGCGAATAATGTTGGGGATCTTTGACGTACCCATCTTTGACGAGTTCGGCTTCAAATCCTTTTTGCCAGCCAAATCTTGTTTTTTTATCCGGATATAAACCGGGACCGTCGTCAAAATCCTCCATTTCTGAGCGTATTTGGTTCATTTCCTGCTCAATCTTCTTCACTTCCTCGTTTTGAATTTTTACATTTCCCAACCGTTTTTTAATATCTTTGACCTTTAGCGCTTCTGTATTATAAAAAACCACATCTTTTGGATCCTCGGTTTCAAATTCCTGCACCTCGCTAATTAATCCGGCTAATTGATTTTTCATTTGATTCCTTTCTAAGTCGCAAGGATTACAGTAGTTTTGAATATAGGGCATATTGTCAAACAATGAAGAATTTTTAGTGGCGGCGGATGCGTAAGCCATTGCGTCTGCGGATAATTGCATAGAAGCGTCGGCGGTAGCTTTGGCAGCTTGCTGATTGGTCGAAGCGTTTAAGGAGTTAGAGCCAACGATCAGCGCATTTCTTTCAATTTTATTCAGCAGGACGTCGTTATTGGCGATTTCTATCTGCGGGTCAGGAGGGCTTGCCGGATCGGGAGGAGTTGGCGGGTCGTTGTTGAGCGCCATATCGGCTGACTGAACCACTTCGTCAATGGCCGCTTGGTATTGACTGTATTTGTTTTTAGGAATAATTTTTCCGTTCACTTTGAGTTGCGCGATCTGACCGTCCGTCATTTTTAATTCCAGCGCTTTACCGTCTACTTCGCCGGAATAAACCTGCAGCCCGGTCGCCGACATTTTGGTCTTTTTAGGGAGCGAGTCGGCGGACGCAAGGGTATGCTCAGAAATTTGAGCATGATCGGAGTGCGCGCTTCTGACTAAAAGCGCTTTGGCCCGCGCGTCGCTAAATGTAGCGCCGACGAAAATGGCCATTAAAAGACAGGTAGCTACTAATTTTTCCATGATATTGGAGGTTTGCTGCGGTTGATTTAATAAACGTTTTACGCGGTTGAGCAATTGATTTTTGGGACCGGCGCCCGCAAATCCCATGGCAAGGATCGGATTGCCGGCGTGTATCTCCTGCAGATTGACCAAGGCCTTCGCATAGCTGAGCGAATCGCCGGAGACGCCGACGGCAATATCATCGCAACAGTTTTCTCGCTCCATGCGGATCACCGAAGAGATCCACCAGACGGCGGGATGGAAATAAAAAACAATCTCCACGACGCTTTGCAGGATGTTGAAAAAATAATCGAAGCGCCGGATGTGCGCCAGTTCGTGCGCCAGGATGGCCTCCACCTGTTCCGTCGACAAAAAGCTGACGGCGCCAATGGGAAATAGAATGATCGGTTTAAGCGCGCCGATGGTCATGGGCGCTTTGACCAGCGCCGACTCCACGAGTTCGACGGCGCGCCGGACGCCGAGCTCCTCGCACAGCCACTCCACTTTTGCCTGCCAGTCCCCGCCCATCGGTTTATGGCGATAATTTTTTAGGTAATACACATAAGAAACCCCGCCCAGCAGCCGGAGCGTAAAAATGGCAACCCCCATCAGCCAGACCGTGACGATCAGCGGCAAATGCCGGTTAAAATATTCCTTAAAACCTATATTCGAGGAAGCCGTCAGCGCCGCGCGGGTTTCCCGGACGATCAACCGCACCGCCGGACTGGCCGCCAGCCGCTGCGCGCCGGCCGAGCGGGCGCCAAAATCGAAGTAGAAGCAGAAGGTGGCGACCGACGCCGCAAGCGTTGCCAGCAACCCGCCGGAAGCGACGAGGTAGCGCAAATGAGCGGAGCGCTTGCGCAGGGCGATCATCGAAATTCCTACGGCAAAAGCGAGGACGGTCGCTTGCCAAAGAGAATGGACGACCGTCCAGCCGAGGGCGTATTCGAGATTGGGGGAGAGGAATCTGGCCATGACGCGATGAATTAAAAATAATCAAATGGATAAAGGAATGCGATCTGCCTTTGGATCGTCCGGAAACTGATTTTTAACAACCTTTTGAGTAAGTCGCCCACTTTGCGCGACGCAATTTACTGCCGGTTAATTTTTCATAAAGCGCTTTATACTTTAAAAATATATCCCCTATATAAGTGATTTTATCTATTTTTAAGGCGTCCTGCCAACCGGTTGCCAGGGCAATATAATAATGTTCCGGATCTTTGATCAGGCCGTCTTTCAGCATCTGGCGCTCGAACTCGCTCTGCCATCCAAACCGCGTTTTTTGGGTAGGGTACATCTCGAAATAGCCATCGTCGAAACGCTCCATTTCAACCCGTATCAAGTCTATTTCCTGCGCTATGTTTTTAAAGTCTGCTTCGGTCGCATTGAGATCGGGAAGCCGGCGTTTGAGCGCTTTTACCTTTAGGTCTTCTTCTTTATAAAAAGAAAAATCTTTAGGATCGTCCGTATCAAACTCTTTCACTTCGTTGACCAAAAGATTATATTCAGCGTTTACCTGGTTTAACCTTAAAGCTAAATTGCGCTGGCGGATGGAGAAATCGGCGGAGCGATTTTTTTCGTTCAAATTATTAGACCTTTGGATAGATCCAGGCGTCAACCCTTCAACCGGGGCTCCCTTTGTCTGACCTTCTATACTCGCTAACAACCATTGAGGATCGGGCTTAAATTTACCGTGTTCAAATATTTGGTATGGGCTGTCATTTTTCGCCTTTTCAGCGATAGCGTAAGCGTATTCAATATCCTTTTGGTAAGGAGCGTATTTTTCTTTAGGAATTAATTTCCCGTCCACCTTTATCTGAACGAATTGGTCGTCCGTTTTGATCTCTACGTCTCGCCCGTCCGTGTAATAACGGGTATAAATATTTAAAGGCCTGTTTTTTCGGTCGTTTAAGCCGGGGAGAGTATCGTTCTTCAATTCTGCGGGCCCCTCTGTCAAAGAGGATTCGGGAAATTTTTTAATAGCAAGCGCTTTAGCCCGCGCGTCGCTGAAGGTGGCGCCGACAAAAACGGCCAGTAAAAGGCAGGTGGCTACTAATTTTTCCATAATGTTGGAGGTTTGCTGCGGTTGATTTAATAAACGTTTTACGCGGTTGAGCAATTGATTTTTGGGACCGGTTCCAGCAAAACCCATAGCGAGGATCGGGTTGCCGACGTGTATCTCCTGTAAATGGACAAGCGCCTTAGCATAACTCATAGAATTGCCAGATAGGGAGACGGCAATATCGTCGCAGCAGTTTTCGCGCTCTGCTCTGATCGTAGCAGACAGCCACCACACAGCAGGATGGAAATAGAAAGCGGTCTCTACGACGCTTTGCAGGATGTTGAAAAAATAATCAAAGCGGCGGATGTGCGCCAGTTCGTGCGCCAGGATGGCCTCCACCTGTTCCGTCGACAAAAAAGAGACGGCGCCAATTGGAAACAGGATGATCGGTTTGAGCGCGCCGATGGTCATGGGCGCTTTGACGAGCGCCGACTCCACGAGCTCGACGGCGCGCCGGACGCCGAGTTCTTCGCACAGCCACTCGACTTTTGCCTGCCAATCCCCGCCCATCGGTTTATGGCGATAATTTTTTAGGTAATACACATAAGAGACTCCGCCCAGCAGCCGGAGCGTAAAAAGGGCGACCCCCATCAGCCAGACCGTGACGATCAGCGGCAAATGCCGGTTAAAATATTCCTTAAAACCTATATTCGAGGAAGCCGTCAGCGCCGCGCGGGTTTCCCGGACAATCATCCGTACCGCCGGACTGGCCGCCAGCCGCTGCGCGCCGGCCGAGCGGGCGCCAAAATCGAAGTAGAAGCAGAAGGTGGCAACCGACGCTGCAAGCGTTGCCAGCAACCCGCCGGATGCGACGAGGTAGCGCAAATGGGCGGAGCGTTTGCGCAGGGCAATCATCGAAATTCCGACGGCGAAAGCGAGAACGGTCGCCTGCCAAAGAGAGTGGACGACCGTCCAGCCGAGGGCGTATTCGAGATTGGAAGAAAGAAAAGTGGCCATAAGGCTAAGGGTTAAGAATGAAAAGAAACTTATTAGCCGTCAGCGATCAGCTGTCAGCTTCTATGCTTTACTTTTTTTCAAGCTGCTCAATGAGTTTTTTAATTTCTTCGAGTTCTTCGCGCGACGTTTTAGATGATCCCAGCGCGCTCATTACCAGCGACTTGGCAGACCCCCGGAAAGTAGAATCCACAAACCCTTCCAGCAGCGTTTGCTGCACGTCGCCCTCGGCCAAAACCGCGCGGTAAGTGTGCACCCGGTCGTTCACCTCTCTGCTCAACAAACCCTTTTCCAGCATGATCTGCATGAATTTGAGCGTGGTGGTATAGCCCACCTCCTTAGCTCCGGTGCCCCGTTTTTCATTGATCCGGTCGTTCACCTGCCGGACGGTGCAGGGCTGTTCTTTCCAAAGAACCATCAAAATCTGCAATTCTGCATCGGTCGGCGGCGGTAAGTTTTTATGAAACATATTGATACGGATTTAACGGATTTTTACGAACTGATTCGTAACCTGATGCAAAGGTAAACGAAGTGGTTCGTAATGTCAATAGACAGGCTACGTTTTCTTTCGTAATAGTGAAAATAATTTTTTATTCGGGCAAGAAGCTTACGATCACGGGCTTATACCGCGTCAAAGCGGGCAACGAATCTACTACGTTGTTCCAAAATGACCTGGTTTCGGATTCTTCATCGGGAAAATAATTGGAGGCATCATGTTTCCTGGGCTCAAAATGCAACAATATATTCTTCCTGACCTTCGCGTAACTCCTAAACCGAGTACAATCTAAGACGGCGGTTAGACCTGACTCATACCTGACTTATATGTGCCTTATATGTGCCTTATATGTGCCTTATATGTGCCTTATATGTGCCTTATATGTGACTCAGGGGGTTTACGAATAACGCATGGGTTATTAAGGATGAGCGGCCGTCCGGGCCGGGATTTATGGGATAAAAGGGAGTAAGTTCCCATTGTATCCGCCTCCGAATTTCGGGTCTATCGTTCCGGCTGTTTTTTTGGATTTTTTCAACTTATTATTTGCATGGTATAGAATGCCGTGCTAATTATTTTGCCCGGTCGTCTCAAAAACTTTTCCGGCGTCCGTAACGCCAACCACGCGGGTATTGAATCCGGCGGCGGCGTCCGAAGCGGGAAATACAATACGGGCTTTTCCATTAGCGTCTGTTCTAATGCTGCCGTTCCAATATAAGGCTGCTCTAAAATCCGGGGTTCGATGATCTGTTTGTAAAATAACAAAAGGGATTGGCTGCAAAAATCCATGCACAATAAAAAGTTTATTGCCAGCCGGTAGAAAGGGCGGCAGTCCGGGTTTTCGATGGATCGAAACAATTCCCCGTAAGGTTATGAATAGGTCCAAACCTTGTTTGGTCATATTGGATTTACTGGCCAACAAGTCAATGCGCTCAATCTCATTTAAAGGAATTTGTAATATCCGTTCTTCGTCTTCCAAAAAGACGTCGTCGACCAGATATATGGGCGGAAATTTATATAATTCATTGCCCTCGCTGTCCGTATTGGTTAACTGGATTGTTTTTCCTTGTTTCAGTTCCCGCTTATGCGAAATCAATACCGCCTCTCTAAAAAAATCTTCCACGGTCTCCATATTTTTATAATCCTTCATCCAATAGCGGCGGTCGAAATCAATTTTTAAGGAGGCGTCGGGAGTTGACGTAAAAGGCGATAAGGTATGCGCGCCAAAAATGCTCTCCACTTTACGCAACAAGCCGCGTCGCTGAAGATAGCGATTAACCGACGCGGTGCGGGGCGGCTTTATATCCGAAACCTCCGTATACGCTGTTTTAGCTTTGTCGTTTATTCCGTTAAAACGACATATTAATGGATAATTAGGGCTAAAAGAAACGAGCTGCACGGTCTTGTCGCCGTAAAATTCCGGCAATTCCACGTTCAACTTTTCCTGTTGCGTGCTGACCGGCCTCCATTGCTTATCCTCTATAAAATAAAGACCCAGGTGTTTGTCTAAGACTAGCGCTCCCGTAAGCGGATTAAGCGCCATGCCCTGTAAGCGGATCCCACTTTCTGTTTCATGCTCATTGCCAAGCGGCGCGTTCGGCAATTTCTGATACCGTTCCATAACCGCCCGCGCCTCTTCTCCGGGAAAAATTTCATCTTCCCAACCGCCTTTTTCCATAATGGATATGGATAAATTGGCGTTTCCTATTTTTTCATTCTCGTTTTCTACGACAATTTCCATCGCTACCGTATCGCGGGGAGCGTAATGGGTCTTATCTGTCGTAACTAAAGTCCGAATTCCGGCGCGCGCCTGTATTGGAGGTTGTTTAGCGATTGCCGACACCTCGGTTACCGCTTTTTCAGCAGGAGGCGCTAATAAATCGTTATAGACGGGAAGCGCTTTCCGAAAGATAAATCCGGGATCATAATCCAGGTTCCGTTCCGTGTAAGCGCTTACGCCAAAATAGCCGTCCGGCGTCGTGTACGGAATTTCAAAACTACCCTCCGCGCCGTTCACTTTTATTTTTAACGCTTGCTTTTGCGCGGTCTTCGCGCCCGGCGGCGTCCATTCCACATATAAGACCCCGCTTTTTATTCCTTGCGGCGGTTCTAACAACCAGACCTTGTAATGAACGATCTCTCCGGCTAAATAGAATGGTTTGTCAAAATGAACATAAATCCGTTCAGGCTGAGCGGTCGCCGACACGAAAAAAAATAAGCCTCCCAAAAAGAACATATACTGGATTGCCATGCCCAAATTTTTTAAAATGCTAATAATGAAAATTATAAGTGATCGCCGGGACAGGTGATCCTAAAACCGATAATTGGTAGCCGCGCAAGGGCTCGTCTCGAGTTTGAGTGAAATAAAAAGAGAACGGATTCTTTCGCCCATATACATTGTAGACGGAGAAAGTCCAACTACTCTGGTATCTGCTGGTGCGAATTTCACCGCGGGATAAAGTAAAAGAAAGATCTAACCGGTGATAATCGGGAATGCG
This sequence comes from Chitinophagales bacterium, assembly GCA_038230555.1. Taxonomy (GTDB): domain Bacteria; phylum Bacteroidota; class Bacteroidia; order Chitinophagales; family Saprospiraceae; genus JAAFJT01. The sequence continues at coordinate 28,418 of JBBRMZ010000006.1, read as the reverse complement.
ATAAGTATTCCGGTCTCCATAGTTGTAAAAAACGCCGCCTGTTCCCAAAGGATAATCGCCAATGGGAACCGTTATGGGCCTCCCCGTGCTATAAGTAAAATAAGCGGCAAAAGAAAAGACTTTCCGTATCTGCCAGTTAAAATTAATGTTCGCCTGATGCGGCTTGTCAAAATTGGCTGGAAACCAGGCGCCTTTGTTGATCGTCTGGTCAGGGTAAAGCCCGATGGTTTGACGAAGCGATCGGGCGTAAGTATAAGAAACCGACCCGGTAATTTCGCCGTAAGACTTCCGTAAATAGGTCTCGACGCCATAAGTTTTTGCCCGGGCCGGCGCTATTTCCGTTTCTATATGCGGATTCAGCAAGAGATTGGCAAAATCTTTATATTCCGCTACATGGTCTATGTTTCTATAATACCCCTCTATGGATGTCTCATATTCATTGTTGTTAAAATTACGGTAAACGCCGAGCGAATAATTGTCCGAGCGTTGCGGAGGAATATACAGCGTGCTTACCTGCCAGACGTCCGCCGGCGCAGATGCCGCCGTGTTGGACAGTAAATGAATGTATTGATATAGGCGGTTATAGCTTAGTTTTACCGAAGTAGCTTTGTTTAGGATAAAATTGAAAGCCAGCCGGGGTTCCAGCCCGTTATAACTTTTGACGACGCTGCCGGAAGCGTAGACGGCGGTATCGACAATCGAATTAACCATTGGCGATTGGTTAGGCGCGTAGCAATAAACGGTGGCTGGGCCTGTTTGACGATAAAATGTTTGACGTAACCCTGCCGAAATACCCAGCCAAGGGGCTATCTCCATTTCATCGTTTACAAAAAAAGAAAGTTCCTGCCCGGAAGATTTTTCCACCTGCGTTTGTTCCGCCGTTTGTACGGTCGTTGCGTCTTGTTGGTATATTTCAGGATGTTGCCTATGCCGAGTCCATTCAACGCCCGTGTGAATGATATGTTTTTTAATCTGCGTAATTAATAAGCGCTCCCGCAACGTTATATTTTCCAATCCGGTATTCAACCGGCTGACCGCCGTGGAATCCGCGTTATAGGTCCCGTTACGGGTGTCGCCGTAATTGGCGGTAAACAAGCTGTTCCAATGGACGCCCCAGGTTTTATTGAAAGAAAGCCCATATATTTGCTCTCCATAGTTATAGCCTGTAACATTGTTATATAGAAATTTATCGTAAGCGCTATACGCCGACAGCGTCAGTTTGGTATGGTCGTCGAATACATAGGTGAGTTTGCCGTTGAAATCATAAAAAAAAGCGGAACTGTTTTTAAGTTCTACTTTTGACGCCTGATGGAGCGCCCAATCCGAATAAGTAATCCGCCCCGCGATTAATAGCGAAGTTTTATTTTTTTGAATAGGGCCGTCTATCCGCAAACGGGAGGCAAAAAGTCCGATACCGCCGCTCGCGCCCCATTTTTCTTGGTTTCCTTCCGCCAGTTGAACGTCCAAAATGGACGATACCCGCCCTCCGTACTGCGCGGGGATATATCCTTTGTATAAGGATAGTTTTTGAACAACGTCGGCATTGAAAGTAGAAAACAAACCTAAAGCGTGAGAAGTGTTGAATACCGTAGCGCCGTCCTGTAAAGTCAGATTCTGGTCTGTGTTTCCTCCCCGCACATTGTAGCCGCCGGCTCCTTCTCCGACGGTGCTTACTCCGGGCAAGGTCAGCAAACTTTTTATCACGTCGGCTTCGCCGGCAAAAGCCGGCGTCTGTTTAACTTCCTTGGCGCTTAACTCCGTCAGCCCCGCTTTGGACGACCGGATTTTTTTATTTGCGGCGTCAGTAACCACGATTTCTTTTAACCGGACGCTTCCGACAAAAAGCGCCGCGTCCAATTGACCGTTTTGGAATATCCGAAAAGGAACATTGAGCAATTCGTACCCCGGCGCCGAAATATTCAGTTGATGTATGCCGATAGGAAGTTCCAATTCATAGCGCCCGCCCGTATCTGTCGCGGTAGCCAAAGCGTTGGTTTCCGTAAAAACGCCCGCTCCGATCACCGGAACCCCGCTAATGGCGTCTGTTATTTGACCATTCAGAAAAGCCTTTCCGGTTTTGTTAGCGGATGCCGCTTCGCCGATAGCGCGGATGTTGGTTAGCGCGGCAGCGCGTTCCAATTCGTTTTGGCGGGCAAAAAAATCTACGGCATAGGTTTCCTCCAAGTCTTTGGCTTTGGCGATCACTATAGCTTTTTGATCCAGGACTGCATAACTCAGGCCCCGCTTCCGCAACAAATCGTCCAGGGCGTTCCTTAAAGGAGTATGGTTAAAACTTATATCTATTAGTCCCATATCCAGCCATTCTTTTTTATAAAAAAACCGAATGGATTGATTAAATTCGAAATCGTTCAAAATGGCGGCTAATGTAGATTGATAATATACGCCTGAAACGGTGGTCTCCAAAATATCCTGCGCGCGGCCTGTATTGCTCAGGCTCAACACTATCCAGACAATTCCCGGGAGAATATATACATTTATACCTTTATGCTGCATAGTATTTTGTTTATGTAAACTTCGCGATTCTCCGTAAAAGGACGCCGATTAATTACTTCCAGAAAGCGGGTTTTGTCAACGACGAGCCGGGCAAACTCTGACAGGAACAACACACATTTGAGCTGCCATTAATAGCGCCATTGCACGCGTTATAATCATAACCGGGCGGAAGATCGCCGTGCGATAGAATAGTGTATATGCTTCCCGCCGAAGCCACCTCAAAAACCCCCAAAGTATGCTCGCGGGTGGCGACGTCGTAAACGTTCCCCCGAACCGAAGCCGGAGCGCCGTCCAAAATCGTTCCCTTTGGGTATGCCGTCGCTTTAAGCCGGCTCCAAAAATCGTAGGCCTCGGGGCCGATTCGATACTGAACCGCGCCAAACAATTGTCTTTCCCGCAATTCCAGCGCGCTAAGGTTCCGGCCCGCTATCAGCAGTCCGTCGTACCGGTTTGCCTGAGTCAAATGGCTGCTTAATAAATTAATGCGCGTGGGGTCGGTCGTTTCCACTATATAACATGCATCCCTATGAGATTGGCAAAGGGCGTCTTCCGTGAAAAGATAGGCGTCCTGCCCGGCAATGCGAAGAAAATATTCGCCTTTCGATTTATCGGGCAATGCGGAACCGGCAAACACCTGCCATATATTTCGGACTAAGGTGACGTCGTTTTCGTTGGTAAAAGTTTCCGTTCCCAACCTTACGGTCACGCTGTCCGGCGGAATGGGAGGAAATAATTCCTGCGGCGCGCTTTCATATACTTTGCCGTTTTGCTTGGTTTCTATCCGGATATGGTATTTGCCGCCGATCTTTGCGACAAAATTAGTGTCCGCTATTTCATATAACATAACGCCGCCAAAAAAGGCGGGTTTATATTGTTCGATTGGAATCCCGTTTTCAAACAAAGTGATGTTGGCATCGATAGAATTATTAATATTTTGATTAATCCCCAACGAGCTGTACAGTCTGATCTGCTGTCTTTCATGCAGTTGCGTAAGACGGCCGTCAACGACCAGATTCGCTTCGCTCGTGGCGGGCGTCGTAAAGTCTACCGGCGTCACGCAGGAAATGGCCGAAAGAACAGATGTTAGCGTTAGATAAATGAATTTCCTGAGCATCTTAATTATTTTTTAACGGTAAACCGGGTTTTAAAAACGCCGTCTTTTAACCTGTGCCAGATAGATAAGTTCGTATAAAGATTGCAATTGACTTCAAAGGAGGCGTTGAAATAATAATTTTTACTGTCTTCAGTTTCTTCAAATTCAGTGCATTTAAAGGAGGAATTGGTCTGATCGCCGATGGTCCAGTAAGAATAAACCCAAGCGCGAAAAGGATGGAAAAAAGTGGAGCTGTCGGGTTTGGGAACCAAATTATTGACGTCCTTACAGTAATCTTTTATCCGGATATTAAAACCGGCGGTTTGCGCTGAATCTCCGTTGAATTGTTGCTGAAAAGGCAAGTTACCCAGTTTTATATTTTTCAACAAAAAATCCACCATATTAGCGGCATATTTGGTGCTGACTATAATTGAAAAATAGGGCGAATTATCCCTTTGATCATAGTCTTTTGCCCGGATTCCAAACTCCAATTGTATTTTCCGGCTTGCTGCCGTTGCCGGGTCGTTTGGATTCAAAACCGGACCATTGGTTGTAAACGATTCGCTTACTTCGTCAAAAGGTGTATAATTGTCGACGTTTTCCGAGAAACAGACTTCCTTGCCGTCCAAAAATCCATGAAAATAATAATTCGACTGGACGCCTTTACAACCCAAACTTTGCTCCAGGGTATTTCTACATTGATCGGTTAACTGCTGAAATGGTTCAACATATATTTTTGTGCAGGCAAATATAACCAGCGTTAATAGCGTTATTAAAATAAAATATTTTTTCACACTAATGCCATTTAAATAATTATTAATATTAATTTAGAAATAAAGAGTATGAATAGCCATTTTAGTTTAAAGATTAATTCATACTCTTTTTTTATATTCTAAATTTTTTATTGATTAATAAACGTTTACTGAAAGATAAGCGCTAACTCCATTACTTGAACAGGAATTTTGAACATAAGCGCTAACCGATCCTTGGTTATATCCTGAACTTATTATATTCCAGGTTACACCCATAACAGTACCCGGCCCTGTAAGGTTATTTGGCCCGCTTCCTGCATAATTATGACTTATAGTAATAGTATTATTAGAATTGAAAAGGCTGGTACCACTTATATAATAATTTTGGGTAGATCCAACGGGAGCGGATGAAGCTCCATTAATAATAGCAGTTCCTGGATCTCCGCGCTGTGCAATTACATCAAAATTGCTACTTGCACCGTACGTGGTACCATTACAGGGAATTGAACCATAAACAGTTAAAGGTTGAGAAGGATCTGTTACAGTAACCCTTATTGAATTAGATGGGACATTAGAAGCACTACTTCCTCCTCCAAAATCAGGAAAAGTACCATTTGTTGCGCTATAATTATAAGTTCCGGTATAACTATTCCCAACTCCATTTAACATATAATGTTGGGTATTACTACAATTTACTATATCAATAGAAACACCAGTAGGCTGATTGCAATAGGGTGTGGCAGAGGCCCCATCACAATTACATGCATTATTTTTTAGAAGGTTACTTACTCCAGTTATTAGACTTAATGCTGCCGATATTTCTGCTGCTGGAAGAAATTTAGAGAGAGCATTATAGGAGCCTTTGATACCTGCTTGTGCCCATGCTTGAATTCCAGAAAGGACGCCATTTATTCCAGCCTGCGAAACTGTGCTTCCCCAACAGGACAACTTTTTACCAAAAAGACAGTCATCTCTTAATTGTAAATTACCGTTTTTTATACTTTTTGGATCAACTACAGGTTCTATTGTTCCAATTTCATGGCCATATTTTAAAGCATTTCTAAATACGCTACAAAAAATCAATATATTGCGTTTATCTTTTTCTGCGACGTCTTTTCTGGTTAATAATTGTACTTCATAACTTCTCAAATATGCCCAAGCTTCTCTCAATGTATTAGAAGCGCCCATTTTAGCTAAAAAATCGGTATAAAAATCTGTGTAGAACTGGTATTGTTGATCTGTAAAAAATTCCTTATTCTTTTTTAAATTTTCAAATACTGTAAGACCTTGGTTTGCCTCCTCTGTTAATTTTAAAACAGGCATAAATGCGTCCGCTAAAGGCTTTGCCAATAGTTCCTGAGGTTGATGAAAAGCTGCATAATATTTAAAATACTGATAAGTAGTTTGACCATAAACGTCATACTGATCTTTAATTTTTTCATTAAGAAAATCATAATTTTCGACTGCCGGAAGGGATGTCAAACCTGCCGTTGAATCTTTTTTACAATATTGAAATAGAGGGGCCATACAGAAAACCATGCATAGTAAAAAAAATGATTTTTTCATTGTTAAAATTTTACTTTAATTTCGGAATTGTTATTGAAGGCTTTTGTCGTAAAGCTGGCCAGTCTTGCGATTTAAGCCTTTTATATTTACCGGCATTCACCGCGAAAATATCTTAAACACATAAGTTCATACATACCTTCCAACCAATCACTAAAAGAAATTGGTAAATCAATAATTTTAAACTCACCCTTTATTGAACTTATAAGAACTATCATTTTTTTAATTATTATATACCCTTAATTAAGTAAAACTGGTAATAGATATTTATATAAACTACGGTTATCAGTAGATTTTAGGTTTTCAAAAAAATATTTTTATTTAATTTTTTTTTTTTTAGGTAGCTTTTATTTCGACAAAAATCGTATAAGCAATTTTTTATTAATGTTTTATAGTAAGATAAATTTTTAAAATGTCTAATGTTAAGTTTTAATTTTTAGTGTGCTATGTAATGATTGTCTCAAAAAAAGCTAGTCGAATTTACTTTCCTAAGCATTTTTATTTTACAGTTTTAGTCTAAAATAAAATGCCCGTCGGCGCGAACTGAGACGCGCCGACGGGCAGATGGTATAAAAAACAATAAAAGCAACCAGTTATCCCATCTCCGAAACCACCTCTTTCACTTCCGGGATCATCCGGGTCAGCATGCCTTCGATGCCCGCTTTGAGGGTGACGGTGGAAGAGGGGCAGCCGCTGCACGACCCCTGCAACACCACGTTGACTATGCCGTTGTTGAAAGATTTGAACTCAATATTGCCGCCGTCCATTTCGACCGCCGGTTTGACATACGTGTCGATGAGGTCTTTGATGCGTTTGACCAATTCGGCCTCGTCGCCTGTGTATTGCGCGCCGCCTTTTTCTGCTTCCGTTTTAGCCACATAGTCCGCGTAGCCTTCCTTGACAATGACGCCGCCCTGCTCGACGTAGTTTTTGATGAGTTCCTTTGCTTTTAGCATCACTTCGTCCCAATCGTAATTAAATTCTTTGGTGACGCTGACAAAGTTGTTGCACACGTAGACGCCTTTGACATAGGGGTGTTTGAACAACTCGGTAGCCAGCGGCGACCACTCGACGGCAGACTCCGCTTCGCGGAAATCGGCGGTGCCGGTAAAAAGCATCCGGTTGGTGACAAACTTGAGCGATTCCGGGTTAGGAGTTTGCTCGGTATAGATCAAAACGGGGGATTGAGCGATGGTATCCATAAATTTTTTACAGTTTCAATACCGGCAAACGCTTGCCGGAGGATTTATTTAGAATAAGTCTACAAAGATAACAGGTTGGCCTGAATTAATGTTCATGTTTTTCAAAATTTCTTCCGGCGCGGCTCATATAGAACGCGCGCTATACTTACAAACGCCCGTCAATAAATGATCCGAAATTTCGTTGAACTGTCGGCTGCAAATATCTGTTCATTTTGCAGTTCTATATTTATAATACGGTTGAATGATGAAGAAAACACTTTTTTTTGCCGGGCTTATTTGTTGGACAGCCTCCGGCGCCGCGCAATCGCCGCACAGTTATTTGCGCGAAGGCGACGGAAAATACGTACAGCGCGATTTTGCAAAGGCCGAAGAAAGCTATCGAAAAGCGCAGGAGATCGTCAAAACCGACCAGGGAAATTTTAACCTCGGCAACGCCGTCTATTCGCAGGGGCGATATGACGAGGCGCTCAAACAATACGACGAGACGGCCAAAAAAGCGGCCGACGCCGACCTCAAAGCCGACGCGCAATATAACGCCGGCAACGCCCATTTCCAGAAAAATGAATACGACAAAGCCGTCGACGCCTATAAACAGGAGCTCAAGATTCATCCCAACGACGCGGAGGGCAAACTCAATCTCGCGCTTGCCATGCGCCAGTTGAAAAAACAACAGCAACAACAGCAAAAAAAAGACCCGCCTAAAAAGGATCAGCAGCAAAAACAAAAACAGCAGCAACAGCAAGATCAGCAACAACAGCAGCAGCAACAACAAGACCAACAAAACCAACCGCCGCCACAGGACGTCAAACAACAGGAAGCGCAAAACCTGCTCCGCATCATGGACAACGAGGAGCGCAAAGTGCAGCAGCGGATGCGCAAAGGCGAGGCAAAACCTTCTAAATCAAATAAGGATTGGTAGGGCCGTCCCACTCAAAAATCTTTGGGACGACCGTTTTATTTGTTAAAATTCCATATCTTTGTAGATAAAACGGGCGTCAATAAAATTTTCTCTAATAGTAGAAAATGCCGCTACGAGACGTCTGATTGAAAACCTTCTGGTTATGTATAATGAAGCAAATTTGTCGAATAATCCGTTGGCTGTGTTGAAACCGGTCAAAGAACCTCGTCGCTATACCTTGGGCGAATACCTGAACCGCGAGGCGCGCTCAAGAGAGTTGAACGAATATTATAATGGAATTATAACTAAAGCGCCAATGGCCAGAGGATCTCACAATATTGTTGTTGCTAATATAACGGCAGAATTGATCATTCAATTCCGGGCAAACGATAAAGATTTTACGGTTTTAAGCAGCCAGCAATTGGTTTATTTGCCCGAACTCAATTTTAGCCTGTATCCGGATGTATTGGTCGTCGCTGAAACGCCGCAATATTGGGATCAAAATGAAGTCTTGTTAATTAATCCGCTCCTGATCGTAGAGGTTTTATCTAAAATTACCCGGAAATACGACCGTTCTGATAAATTTGACGAATATAAAACCCTGCCTTCCTTTAAAGAATATATGCTGATTGATCCCGACCAATGTAGAATAGAAACCCGCTTCCGGGAAGCGCCCGACCTTTGGCGCGATACCGTTTATAAAAACCTCTCCGATTCGGTTACATTAAAATCTGTTGGTTGTGCTATTGCCATCAACGCGATTTACCACAAAATTACCTTTAAAAACGCGGGTTTATAAGCGTACCGTTTCAAAACATGCCGGTTTTCTGTCCGGCTTCTCTCACCGTTTGTTAATAAATCTTTATTTAACGTAGCGCTGGCGCCATTTTTTTGTCTGAACTGTTATAGTTTATGAGCTCGCTTGATAAACGTTGCCAGGCTTTACGCTTACTTAAGATTAAATCCTTATTTTTTTACCTGAACTGTAAACACATGATCAAACCACTATATTTAGCCTGCCTTATTTCTTTGACTGCCCTGGTAAAACCAAATCCAGACGTTTCTAAGGCTCCTTGCACCAATTGGACCATAAATGTTGAAAAAGGAAACGCTAAAGTATACGTCCGGGAATGCGACGATTCGCCGATCAAAGAAATTAAAGTGACCGACAAATTCTCCGGCAATTTTGCCGCCCTCACCCAGTTGATGCGGGAACCAGGAACGACCAAAAAAATGTCCGATCGTTGCACGGAGTCCAGATTAATTCAACGTCTGGACGCGCAGACCACCATTCAATATTTTGTATTCGCTATGCCGTTTGGCGTGTCTGACCGCGAAGTAGTAGTAAAAAATGTGATACATATCAGCGCCGACCGAATAGAGTCCTTATCGCAGGAAACTGAATCAGACGCCGTTCCGGTTAAGAAAAATTTAGTGCGGATGAAAAGTTCAATGGCGTCGTTTGTTTTCTACAAAACCTCCGACGGCATGATCCAGATGGAATACATTGGCCGCGCCGATCCAAACGGTATTTTTCCGCCCTGGATCGTCAACTTATTTGCTAAAAAAGAAGCGTTGAAAATGATTGAAAAGCTGAAAAGTTTAGCGCAAAACTAAGCTTTAGCCGGCGCTGTTCAGGCAGGCCGTACCGCTACGCCCCTGTTCAGCAAATATTTTTTTAGTTCCGGCACGCCGATCTCTTTAAAGTGAAAAACGCTTGCCGCCAGCGCGGCGTCTGCGGCTCCTTCCGTAAAAACGTCATAAAAATCGTCCATAGATCCCGCGCCGCCGGAGGCGATGACGGGTATGGGCAGGCTGCGCGCCATGCGCGCCAGCGCTTCGTTGGCAAAACCTTTTTTTACCCCGTCGTGATTCATCGACGTAAACAGGATTTCTCCCGCGCCCCGGTCGGCCACTTCCTGCGTCCAGTTAAACAGGTCGATTTCCGTCGCGATCCTGCCGCCGTTCAGGTAAACCAGCCACCGGTCGCCCTGCCGCCGCGCGTCGACGGCGATCACGATGCATTGACTGCCAAAGTTTTTTGCCATTTCATCTATGATTGCCGGATTGCGAACGGCGGCGGAGTTAACGGATATTTTATCAGCCCCCGCTTCGAGCATGGCCGAGACGTCGGCAACGGAAACGATTCCGCCGCCGATGGTGAACGGGATATTCAATTCAGCCGCTACCCTCGAAACCAGGGCCGCCATCGTTTTTCGGCGTTCGTGGGTGGCGGTAATATCTAAAAATACCAGCTCGTCGGCTCCCTCCTCCGAATAGCGTTTGCCGAGTTCGACGGGATCGCCAGCGTCGCGCAGGTTTTCAAAATTGACGCCCTTGACGGTGCGGCCGTCTTTGACGTCGAGGCAGGGGATGATTCTTTTGGCTAACATCTGTTTAAATAGTTATAAGGGAAGAGTTATGCGTGGCGTATATGTATTAGACTATAATAAGACAAATTTATGGAAACAAATAGAACGCTCGCCGTTTATTTTACTTTTTGGAGGTCGTTAAAAACAAAATGTAGCGCCGCCGGTTCGTAAAGTTATCAACCGACGTTTTGGCCGATTTACGTAATGCGCGGCAGACCAGCGCTTTAAACGCAAAAGTTATTAGCGCGGATGGTGTACAAAGACGTCCATAAGAGCCAGGGTTATACACATTTGTTCACAACCGGTAGGCTGAATAAAAAAGCCGGCTCTAAAAAGGAGAAAAATTGTGCGTAAAGGGGCGGTTGTTCACACCAGGGTAACATTGGAAAGTTTCCAACAAACGTTTATCCACGCTGCGTCCCGTAATGTGGACAACGAAATAAACCCCTGAAAAGAAAAGCAATAAGAAGCGCCGCCGGTGTGGATACAGACGCCGATTCTACAAAAGCGTGTGGATAGTTTTATTGGTTCAGGCTTTATCCACATGTCCACACCCTTAATAATAAGGGGATTTTTTTTAAAAGATTTTTTAAATGAATCTATTACTTAAAGATTAAGTTTTCAAACCTGTTTGGGGAAACCGTTGGAAATGTTGGATATTATGCTTTTGGTTCGGGCGGCGTAAAACGGGCGGCGAAAGCGACGGCTTCGCGCGTGAGTCTTTCATTGCCCAGGTCGGGAGCGACCAGGGCGGCTTCCCTGCCCGCAGCGGCGGCGGAAGCCGGATCGCCCAGCGTCAGGCAAACGGCGCCTTTAGTCAGGAGACATTGCACAAGCAGCAGGCGGGCTCCGATGGAGCGGCTCAGCGCGACGGCCTCGTCGAGATACGCCGCAGCCTCCTCCGGTTCGCCCAGGTATAAATAAACGGCGCCGAGTCCCTGGAGGGCTTTAATGCACCCTTTCTGATAATGAAGATCGCGGGCGCCTTCGAGGCTGCTTTCAAAATGCGCTTTGGCGGTATTCGAATCGCCGGCGTCCATAAAAAGTTTACCTAATAATTCTGCGACTATGGCCAGTCCCTGACGGTCGCCCAGTTCGCGGCAGATCTGCACGTCTTCTTCGAGGAAAAATAAAGCTTTTTCAAAATCTCCTTTTAATCGCCAGACGTTGCCGATGCAGCCGGTTACAATTGAAATTAACTGCCGCGCGCCGAGTTCGCGCGCCAGTTCCAGCCCTTTTTCGTAATAAGCCAGCGCCTGGTTTTCGTCGCCCCATTCCAAATGAACGATGCCCAGGTTGATGCAAAGCAACGCCATGCCGAGCCGGTCGTTGCGTTCTTCGCAGCGCCGCAATTCGTACGACTGAACGGAAACCGCCTCCGCGTAATCGCCGAGGTTCATATAGGTAAGTCCGAGCATAGAGACCATCTGCGGCGCCGAGGCGAAACCTTCGCGCTGGTTGATGCGCTCGCTCTGCGTAAAAAACTGGCGCGCGCGTTCATATTCGCCCTGCCGGAAATACAGATCTCCCAACGCGCCGTAGGCTGCGGAAACGCCTTTCGGGTCGTTGGCGCCTTCAAAATAACCCGCCGCTTCCTGTAGGTAACGGCGCGCTTCCGCGTAAGCGCCCCGGAGCGTCAAAGCGCCGCCCAGCGCGTTCGCAATGGCGCCTTTTAGCAGCACGCCGCCGGAAGCCGGCGCCCGTTGGAGCGCCTCTTCAAAATGTTGGACGCTTTCGGCCCATCTTCCGACGACCTGTAATATTTTTCCTTTATAAAGCAACAGACGGATGATTTCCTCGGCGTTTCCCTGAAGGACAATATAGGGATAGAGGCGTTCGTAAAAATCCAGCGCCTGTTGATTCTGATAATTTTTCCGCGCATAGTCCGCCGCCCGCTTCAAATAAAAAATAGTCTTTACCAAGTCTTCCGCCTGTTCATAATGAAATACAAGATCGGCATATTTGGTCTCTAAACGATGGGCATAGATTTTTTCTATGGCCGCCGCCACCCGCGCGTGCTGCCGGCGCAGCCGCGCGCGCGGCTGCATATCGTAAGCGGCCTCCCGGACCAAGACGTGGCGGAATGCGTACCGCCATTCTGCCAGCGCGCTCCAGATCTGTAGACGCTCGGCCGCCAGCGCGCGGTCTTTTAGCGCGACAAACATAGGCGGCGCAGATTCGGGAGGCCAACTCGTTGGGTGGACGGCTTCTGATAAAATACCCAGTTCAAACTCTATCCCGATCACGGCGGCGTCTTTGACGGTTTCTTTGACGGTTTCCGGCAGGCGGTCCAAGCGGGCGGTCACCACCGCGCGAATGGAAGTGGAGATTTTGGCGTCTTTATATCGAAGGGCAAAACGATCGCCCACTTTTTCGAGCAGGCTGTTCTCGGAGTAATATGCCAGCATTTGTTCGGCAAAAAAAGGATTGCCGTTGGTCGCGCGCCAGAGGGAGCCGGCAAAATCTTCGGCTACAGCGCCTTTAAGCCGCGCTTCCGCAAGCTCGGTCAGCCCGTCGCGCGTCAGAATATTGAGGTCAATGATTTCAACCGGAACGGACGCCGCCGACAGCGAAGCCAGCGACGGCGTAAAACGCTGACTTCCTTCTTCAGAATAACGAGCCGCAACGATCAGCAGAACGGGCGCGCCTACGGCTTTCTGGATAAAAAATTCGAGAAATGCTTTTGAATTTTCGTCCATCCAGTGCGCGTCGTCCATTTCGAGGATCAGCGGCCTCCGCGCGCTAAGCCCCAGCAAAAAAGAACTCAGGGCTGCGAACGTATTTTCATAGCGTCCTTTAGCGTCCAGGCGCTCCCAGAGCGATTCTTTGTAGTAGAGACCCAGCGCGGCGGCTAAAGCCGATTGGGTGCGCTCCAGTTCCTTTTTCTCCGCCTCGGCTCCGGCAGGGGTCCCGGCGACCAACCGCGCAAATATGGACTCAAAATTTTTTTTATTTTCCTGCGGACTAACACCGGTTGATTGTTGAAAATAAGTCCTGAGAAAATAAAAGAACGGATTAAACGGTTTTTGAAGCATTTGATCCGAGAGACAACTAGCCCAGGTCGACGGCGTTTCCCGCGCCGCCGCCCGGAATTCGTACAGGAGCCGGCTTTTCCCTACGCCGGCTTCGCCGAAAATAAAAGCCGCTTTGATCCCGTCAGAAAAATCGCGGGCAAACCCAGTCAGTCGGCTTAATTCTTTTTCCCTGCCAATTATTTTTCCGGCGAACAAACGCGGCGAGGCTTCTTTTCTGCCCGTCAATTGATATGTTTCGACCGGAGTCGCCATTCCCTTATACCGTAGCGAACCCAGCGGCGCGAAAGAAAAGCGCTCGTCGACCCGCATTTGCGCATTGACGTAAATCGCGCTCCAGGGCGCCTGTAAAGCCATCCGGGCGGCCAGGTTGACGCGGTCGCCGACAGCGGCGTATTGCCTGCGCTCTTTTCCGCCGACCTTACCCGCGAAAGCGACTCCCGCAGCCGCGCCGACGCGAAAACGAAAAGGTATTTTCTTTTGTAATTCCCCGAGCGCTTCTCCCAGCGCAAGCATACATTCAAGGGCGCGCTCGGCGTCGTCTTCGTAAGCGACGGGAGCGCCAAAAAAACCGACCGCCAGCGCGCCCTTATCGCCAAAGTCAAACTCTTTAAAATATCCGCCAAAGCGCCCAAACTGATTTAAAACAACCGTCGCAAATTCCGATATGGAATCATGCTTTTCGATTCCTTCAAACGAAATGAACACCGACGCCACACTCCGGAACTCGCCCGCAGAAAAATCTGAAGAGGGAACGGCGGATTTGACGGCGAAGGTCGCCGTAGCCCGGTTTGAGTCCGTTATTCCAATTAGCCGGTAAAAACCAGCGGTTCTTATTTCTGTTGAAAAAGGAAATACAGGCTCGGAGCGGATGAAAAAATCGTCCGCGACGATCTCCCGTAATGCGGCGCGTTTCTGCGCGTCTGCGGCGCGCGTTAAAGCCGCTCCTTTGTAATAGGCGATCCGCCCCGGGCCGACGACGCCCCAGTTCACGGTTCCGGCGGATAAGCCCACGCTTGCCTCGATCTGAAAAGCGCCCGGAAGGAGACCGACCGGCGGCCTTTGATCAAATGCGTCGAGCGCTTCAAAGGCCACTGTCGCAACGGAGGATGGTAGGGCAGATGGAAAAACGCCGAAAAAAGCGTCGCCCGCAAAATAAGGAATGAATCCCCCGCTTGCGTAAACCAGATCGACCATCGGAGCAAAAACGTCGTTCAACGCCGACGACAGAATTTCTGCGCCTTCTTTCCCGCGCTGCATAAGGCTTTCCGTCAACGGCGTGAACCCTTTGATATCGACGAACAATACGCAGGCTTCAAACGCCCCGGAAGAGACGCCCTCGTCTATTTGCGCTTGCAGCCAAAGCGGTATAACCGGTAAAACGGAAGAAGTCGGTGAATTCATGGGAGCGAATACGACAGACTGTAAAGAAGCGGCGGCGCTTCTTCGCCTGAATCCCTATCTTTACGGTTTTTAAAATAAAAGGTTATGAGCGAACCGGAAGAAAAACATTTTGACGCCCCTTCTGCGTCGCTGATCGTCCGTCAGTTCGACCTGGAAGACGCGCAGGGACGCGCTTTTTCAGAACAGGACCTGCTGGACGCGCTCGCCCGCCGGATTGATTATATGATCGAGCATGATATGGATATGTTGCTCAGTCTCCTGTACCGCCTCGACGTCGACGAGCAAAAAATAAACCGCGCGCTCGACCCCGCCGCGCCCGACCCCGCGCATATTGGCCTCGCGCGGCTGGTTTTGGAGCGCCAAAAACAACGCGTCGCCACCCGGCAACAATACCGCCCGCCCGGCGCAGGAGACTGGAATTGGGACTTTTAAGAGATTATAATAGCTTAAATGCCAAGAAAAACCAAAAAAAATTAGTGTTTTTGGCAATAAAATAAAATAAATGGTTTACAGGTCGCGAAAAACAAGCGATTATTTGAATAAAATAAAAATATAGCTTATTTTTGTTAGGAATAAAACAACGCCGGGCCGCTTATTCTTTAACAAAAATTTTGCGCTATGTTGAACCAACAGATTTTGCACCTCCGCTCTGAAAAGCCCACTACTCTATACGACTGGAATGATCGCGTCCCTACTTTTATGGGCGCGGAAGCTTTTCACAAGGTTGATTATTTGTTTGACCATTTTATAGAGGAGCTTGCCGTACTTCCCGACGACGCGCCGGCCAATCAAAAGCTACAACTTTTCCAAAGCGCCGTAGAAGACGTCAATGCGCTCAACGAAAAATATAAGTTTTTCATTGAGCAGGAAGAAGGCGAAGAAGTCAGCGAGTTCTTCAACGAAGCCGCCGAAACTGCCGGCCTTAATCTGGAGGTTTATGAAAATCAGGATATTACGTATCAGTGGCGGCGGAACTGGTAAATAGCTAATAGCTATTAGCTATTAGCCAGAATCAAATAAATAAAAATCCCGAATTTCCGGTTAAGGAGATTCGGGGTTTTTATTGGTTATATATTCGCCTTAACTTGAATATTCATTGCTAACTGCTAAATTACGATTTCTCCACCAATTTAAAAAACTGATCCAGTTCAGGCTGTATTACGATGCGGGTGCGGCGGTTGAGCGCGCGTTCGGCGGAGTTCTCGTTGGGCTGCAACGGCGCAAATTCACTTCTGCCGCCGGCAGTCATGCGCGAAGGAGCTACGCCAAAATCCGATTGCAGGATGCGGACGACCGAAGTGGCGCGTTTTACGCTAAGATCCCAGTTGTCGGCCAGATCGGAAGTTTTGATGGGGACATTATCGGTATTTCCTTCCACAAGAATACTCAGGTTGGGGCGGGCGTTAAGGATCTTAGCCACTTTGCCTAAAACAACGCGCGCCTGCGGAGAAACGGTATATTGTCCGCTTTTAAACAACATTTTATCGGACAAAGCAATAAAAACGACGTTTTTTTCTACTTTAATGTTTACGTCCGAATCGTTGACGTCCGAAAGCGAGCTTTTCAGGTTCAGCGCCAAATTCATCAGCATGGAATCGCGACGGGCTACATCGTTGTGTAATTGTTGAATATAATCTTCTTTTTCGCCCAGTTTATCGAGCGATTGTTTGACGCTTTTTGCCTGATCGGTAGAAATAACGGCCATATCCTGCAGGCGGCCCAGCACCTGCGTGCCATTTTCTTTCAGGTATTTGATCTGGTTTTTATAATCGTCGATCTGCGCGCTGATAGCGGCGATCCGGGATTCGCAATCTTTTTGCCCCTGGTCGCGCTGTTGAACCGTCAAACTATAATCGTTCTTCATTTTGCCCAGTTGCTCGTTGAGGAGATCCCTTTCGGCGGTCAGCGAAGCGATTTGAGAGGTCAGCGTAGCGTTTTGGCCGCGTAGCATGGCCAATTCTTTTTTGTTACAGGCGGAAAAAAGTAATCCCAAGCCCAAAATACAGATGATTAGTTTGCTTTTCATTGATGGAATAATTAATAATTAATGATAATATATGAGTTACAAAGTATGTAATTTTATTTTTTGGATATGGGATGATTAAAAAACTTATGCCTAAAAAAGATAAGGGCGAAAATAGTTGTTAAAATTCGGATATTTTTATAAAATAACCATATATTAACACTGTATTAATATTTAAAGTCTATATAAAAACAAGGCGCCGTCTTTTCTCCCGTTTCAATTGCTCCCTCGCTCATCCCTGCAAAAGATAAACCCGCCCAATGCGCAAAAGCGTCGCTTTTCAAATTAACTTTGCACGATCCGTTTTACCTCCTTTAGGCGCTCTGTATATGACGAAAAACGCTTTTGCCGGTTTGCTCTTCGCCCTGCTGTGGTCGTCGGCGTCGGTCGCTACCAAGTTCAGTTTGCTTTCCGCGCAGCCGCTGGTCATCGCCGTCGCCCGGTTTTTGATAGCGGGCGGGCTGGCGCTGCTCTTTGCCTACGCGCTCCGGCGGTATCCGGCGCCCGAAAAACGGGAATGGCGGCAGCTCGTTATTTACGGATTCCTGAACGTCGCGCTCTATTTGGGCGCTTTTGTCATTGCCATGAAACTGCTCTCGGCGGGCTTGGGTACGCTGGCCGTCGGAACCAACCCGTTATTCATCAGTTTATTCTCCGCTTGGTATTTTAAAAAACCTATTAGCCGCGACTTATGGCTAGGGCTGGTTTTGGGCGTCTCGGGCGTCTTGATCGCCACCTACCCGTTGCTGAGAACGGGCGGCGCTTCCCTGCCGGGTCTGGGCGTTTTGCTGCTGAGTAGCATTTCTTATTCCGTCGCCACGATTTATTATTCGGAAGTCGAATGGAAATTACCGCGACTGGCTATCAACGGCTGGCACACGCTGATCGGCGGCGTTATGCTATTACCCCTTGCAGCGCTATTTTACAATCCCGCCGCCAATCATTACGACGTCCCTTTTTGGGGCGGCGTGTTCTGGCTGATCTTCATGGTCTCCATAGGCGCCATTCAACTTTGGCTCTATTTACTGAAAGTAGAACCCGAGAAAGCGCCGCTTTGGCTGTTTTTATGCCCGATTAGCGGTTTTATCTATGCCGCCATCCTGTTGGGCGAGCCGATTACCATACTGACCGCTATTGGGGCGGCGCTGGTTATTGCGGGTTTATATATAGGGCGAAGGACGACGACCTGAACGCTGTTTTCTTAATAATTTCATCACAATCCATCGCGGCAATTCTTCCTATATTTGCTCAATTTTCCCACCGTATAAAATTATCAACCGTATGAGAAATAGAATTGTAGTCGTTCTTTTTTGCCTGACCGCGCTGATCGGGTTAACTTCCTGGGGCGCCTGGGGACATCAGCACATCAATAAATCCGCCGTTTTCGCCCTGCCCGACAGTATGCGTGTGTTCTTTTATAACCATATTGATTTTATCACGGAAGAATCCGTCGTCCCCGACTTGCGCAGGTACGCCATCCGCGATAAAGAAGAAAGTCCCCGACATTTTATTGATTTAGAAAATTATGGAAGTCCGGATACCGTGCAGAAACTGCCCAAATCCGCTTACCAACGCTACGACGATAAATACCTTCAAAAAAACGGTACCCTGCCCTGGGTCATCCAGGACCTCGAAGACCGCCTGACCAACGCTTTTAAAAACAAGAATAAATCGGAGATACTCTACCTCGCCGCTAACCTGGGCCACTACATTGGCGACGCCCACATGCCGCTCCACACCACCATCAATTACGACGGCCAGCTTTCCGGCCAAAAGGGAATTCACGCTTTTTGGGAATCGCAGTTGCCCGAACTCTTTGGCTCTACCTATAATTTCTACACTGGCGACGCGCACTATATCCCCGACCTGTCCAAAGAAACCTGGCAAATCATTGTTCAGTCGCACGGCCTGATAGATTCCCTGCTAGGGATCGATAAAAGCCTGGCTGCGCGCTATCCGAAAGGAAAAATATATAAAACCGACAGTACTGGCGCGTTGATAAAGAACAATTTCAAGGAAACCGTCCATACCCGCGAATACGCCGCCGCATACCACGACGCCATGCGCGGCATGGTGGAAAGCCAGTTGCGCGGCGCCATCAAGGAAACCGCCAATTTTTGGTTCACCGCCTGGGTCAACGCAGGCAGGCCTGATTTGAGCGGTCTCGACGCCAAACGCCTCACCCAGCGTAACCGCAAATGGTACCGCAAAGATTTGAAAACCTGGCAGAAGGGCCGGCTTGAAAACCTCGAGTCCACGCGCGAATATTAACGCAAGACAAAATCGTTTTTAGCGTTTTGACAGGGGTATTCAAGTTCTACCTGCTTACTATTACCAAATATGAAAATAGTTCTGTTGGCAGCCTGTTTGCTGATCTGCACAGATTTGAGCGCTCAGCTTCAAACAATGATAAACGACCCTAAAAATAGTTGGGTGGCGTCGTTTTCTACCGATTCCAGATTGGATTTGTTGGGAGACGACCTTGTAAAAGAAATGTTCGATCAAACTAAAACTGATCTTTCATACGGTGTAGACGTAATGAAATTAACAGAATGTGCCGACATTAAATTGTATGAAGACGATCATGCGCTTGCTTTCATTTTGATGAATGCAGTCAAAAAAAAACAAATCCAAATTTATTCCGATTCCTTATGCAGATATCTAACGAGCCTGGATATAATTGAACCGCCGGATACCATCTATGTTCCAAATCCAGAAACGAGCGAAATGGAGCCCAAATTCATAAGATATTACTTCGAACCAACACAGATTGTGCTCTTTCGGGCAAGCCAAATTGCCGCTTATCAGCCTAAAACGGGGAAATGGATTATAAAAACGCTGGCTGTCGCTCCTTTGATTCGTTTGAACGGCCACAACGGTAAATTCATTAAATTTAGTCCCGTCTTCTGGATTAAAGTAACTGAAAGAAAAGTCAACATGGAAGATCCGAACGTCACCTGGGCTGTGCGCACCCGTTCAAAAGGTATTCACTCCTCCTATCTTACCTTTTCCGAAATAGTGGAACATAAAAAAACAAACGACCAGACGCCAAGGCGCCATTTCCTGGATAAAGCAAATACTGACCCCCGGATGACTCTATACTCTGTTGACAATTGGAATGTTCAAAAGAAACTTACTCTTACTGAAAGACAAAGTATTTTGTCTGTTTATGACACTATCACGATTCCTGATCTCACAACAGAAGAGAAGAGCGTAAAAGTTGTAAAACACGCCACCCAGGCAGACGACGTCGTACAATTGCGTCTGGTCCGCGAATGGGCCTGGGACAATCGTAAAAAAGAATTATCCGTTCGATTGGTTGGCATTGCCCCAATGAAAGACGTCAACAATGACTTCGGAAATTTCTTGTACAACCAACCCCTGTTTTATCAAAGATTTGACTAATAAGATTCAATCCAGCCATTGCCGGCGAAGGGTTTAACTAATATCCGTAAACCGCGATTCAACGAATACCTTACTTTAGTGTTTATACAAGGGCGTTCTAAAAGAACGCCCTTTTTCATTCCTAAAAACTACCTAATGCTTACTTTTTTTTGGTTTCGCCGCGATTTGAGGCTGACCGACAATGCCGGACTATATCGCGCCCTAAAATCCGGGAAACCCGTGCAGCCCGTTTTTATTTTTGACCGCCTGATCCTTGACGCGTTGACCGACCAAAAGGACGCCCGCGTAACCTTTATATTTGACGCCGTTGCCGCGTTAAAAAAAGAGTTGCAGGTATTGGGTTCCGACCTGATGGTTTTTTACGGGAATCCGATAGAAATCTGGCAAAAACTGTTGACCGCCTATTCCGCCGACGCCGTTTTTACCAATACCGATTATGAACAATATGCCGTCGAACGCGACGCCGCCGTCCAAGCGATCGCAGCAAAAGAAAACAGCGCCTTTCACGCTTTCAAAGACCAGGTCATTTTAGACGGCGGGGAAGTTCTGAAAGACGACGAAACGCCCTATACGGTATTCACCCCCTATTCCAAAAAATGGCGGGAAAGAATCCTGATTCGCTTAGAATGGGCGGGCGACACGGCCGTTTCTTTTTACCTGAAACCTTATCCAACAGAGAAATATCTTTCCAACCTGGCCAAACCTGATGAAGTTCGACAAGCGCTGAAAACAGCCGACGCCACCCCCGATTTTTCCTTACCGTCGCTTGAAAGCATGGGTTTCAAGCGAAGCGATCTGTATATTCCGCCTAAAACAGTCGCCCGCTCGCTGATAAAACAATATAAAGATAACCGGAACTACCCGTCTGTGGAAGGCGTCAGCCGGCTCGGTATCCATTTTCGCTTCGGGACCGTCAGCATCCGCGAAAAAGCGCTGGCCGCGCAGTCGCTCAGCGAAACCTACTTGTCGGAACTGATCTGGCGGGATTTTTACAGCATGATCCTGCAACGTTTTCCGTATGTGGAAAAAGGCCCGTTCCGGAAAAACTACGACCATATCCAATGGCGCGACAGCGATGAAGATTTTGAGAAATGGAAAACGGGCCATACCGGCTATCCCATCGTGGACGCCGGAATGCGCCAGCTAAACGCGACTGGCTTCATGCACAACCGCGTCCGGATGATTACTGCCTCCTTCCTGGCCAAACATTTACTACTGAACTGGCGCCTCGGCGAAGCATATTTTGCAGAAAAACTCCTCGATTACGACCTGGCGAGCAACAACGGCGGCTGGCAGTGGGCGGTTGGCTGCGGAACCGACGCCGCGCCTTATTTCCGGATATTTAACCCTATATTACAGCAAAAAACTTTCGACCCCGACTTCAAATATATCCGCGCCTGGGTTTCCGAGTTCGGAACCGACACTTATCCGCCGCCCATGGTCGACCATAAATTTGCCCGCGAGCGCTGCCTCCGGGTTTATCGCGAAGGGTTGCAAGACAGATAATCCGTCAACGCTCAAAATCCTTCTGTTTAACGCCGTTTTATTTCCTAATTTTGCCTTTGCTTTTTTTCGGACGACCTAAGCCTTTCTATAAAAGCAAATTGATATATTTTATAACTGGATGATAATCAAAAAATTATCAGCTAAAGGCTAATAGCTAACAGCTAGCGGCGTTCATCCTTTTTTATGAACTACGACCACCTCCGTTCGCCCGCTTTCGTGTTGGAAGAAGCGGCCCTGCGGAAAAACCTCGAAAAACTCGCCGGCGTACAGCAAAAGGCGGGGGTCGATATTATCCTCGCGTTCAAAGGGTTCGCCATGTGGAGCGTGTTTCCAATGGTGCGTCAATATCTGAAAGGCGCCGCCGCAAGCTCGCTCAACGAAGCGCGGCTGTGTTTTGAAGAAATGAAAACGTTGGCGCATACCTATTCGCCCGTCTATATGCCCGCCGATTTCGACGAAATTATGCGGTACAGTTCGCATATCACGTTCAACTCCATTCGGCAGTTCGAGACCTATTTTCCGAAAGTTCAACAATTTACAAAACATAAAATCACTTGCGGTATCCGCGTCAACCCCGAATATTCGGAGGTCGGGACGGCGCTCTACAACCCCTGCGCGCCCGGCTCGCGGCTCGGCGAGTTGTACGAAAAGTTCGACGGCGGTTTGCCGGAAGGCGTGGAGGGCCTGCATTTTCACGCCCTCTGCGAATCCAGCTCCTACGAACTGGAAAAAGTCCTGCACAACCTCGAAGAAAAATTCGGCGCGCTATTGCCCAAACTGCAATGGCTGAACATGGGCGGCGGCCACCTGATCACCCGCAAAGATTACGACGTCGAACACCTCATAGGGGTCTTAACGCGGTTCAAAGAAAAATACCCGAACTTAAAAATCATCCTGGAACCCGGCAGCGCCATCGCTTGGCAAACGGGCGTATTGGTCTCGACCGTTCTCGATATTTTCGACAACCGGGGCGACCTGACCCTCATGATGGACGTCTCCTTCACCGCGCACATGCCCGACACGCTGGAAATGCCCTATCGCCCAAAAATTACGGGCGCCACGGATCCCGTCCCTGGCAAACCGACCTACCGGATCGGCGGAACCAGTTGTCTCTCCGGCGATTTTATGGAAGCCTACTCTTTTGACCGCCAGGTGCAGATCGGCGACCACCTGATTTTTGAAGACATGATCCACTATACGATGGTGAAAACCACCATGTTCAACGGCGTCGCGCATCCCGACATAGTCGTTTTCCGCGAAAACGGCCATTGGGATATCATCCGCACGTTCGACTACGCAGACTATAAAAATCGCTTGTCATAAACGACCGGCAAATTCATCATTCATAATTAAAAAATATGTGGCTGGAAAACAACCATCAACTACAGCGAAGTTTCATCTTCAAAGATTTCACCGAAGCGTTTGCTTTTATGACGCAGGTTGCATTCTATGCGGAAAAGCAAAATCATCATCCTAACTGGAGCAATGTGTGGAATAAAGTGGATATTCACCTAACGACCCACGACGCGGGGAATACCGTCACTGCGCGCGACCACAGACTGGCGGCGACCATCGATCAAATCTTTGAGAAATATAAAAATTAGGAAATTAGCTGTTAATTACATTAACCCTTTTTGAGGGATAACAATTGACGGAGCGCCGCCAGGTGAGCTAATATAACCAACGGAACAACGACGGCGGGCAATAAAACGAACGGGAAATACTGGATCGCGATATTCGGCTGGTCGAAAGCAAAACACTGGAAAGGGGTCGGCGCCGATAAAACGCCGCGGACGGCCACGTTCAATACCAGGCCCAGGCAAACCACATTCCAAAGCGCCAGACCAGATTTACCCATGCTTTTTTTGACAAAGCCGAAATAATAAACCACAGGCGCCGACAGTCCCGACAGTATATCAAAATTGCTCCCTTCAAACGTCATAAGCTGCGGAATAGCCTGATACGTAAACAGCCAAAATAAAACCAGTTCGACGGGAATCCGGACGATATGAAAAATGGTCAGGGCTTTCAGATCCAGACTGTCCGTAAAATGCCGACCTCTTTTCGCCGTTAACAATGCGATAATAATGATGAGCGGCGGAAAAATAATGAACGGGAACCGGGGCGGAGTGGAAACAATTTTGTAGAAACCCGAAAGACTCAAAGCGCTCTGCATCAATATCCAGAGATATATAATGATTAAGAATCCGGCAGACCATCGGGTCGCTTTATAAAAAAGAAACACGGTTAACAAGATCGTAAGCCCAAAAACCAGCGAAACGTAAAAAGGGAGATTTTCCATTGCTTCTTTTAACGCAGTCGTTTTTCCCGTAGACCCTTTCTTCAAAATTCCCGGCAATCTGTTCGACGGTAGGCGCCGAGGAAGGGGAATATTGTTGAATAAAATTAATTAGGATTTCTTTACCCATTACTTTTCTTCAGAAGGACTTTACATAGATGCCTTTAAAATTCCAGATTGGATAAGTTCTTCTTTAATGTATACAACTAAAGATAACGGAACGTCTTGGGCTTCGGCAATTCCAATTTCTGAAAGCAGGTTTTTAATCAACATACGCTCGATGGCGGCGCGCGTTGTTTCCTCTCTTCCTTCTTCTTTTCCTACTTCTCTCCCCTCTTCTTTAACTTCAATATAAATAGGATCTTTTTTAATATCATAAAATGATTGCGGCATGGTACTTTTGATTTGATGAACAGTTTCCTGCTGCAAGTTACGCAGTTGCGAGATAATCTGCAAATGTATTAAATGCTTTTTTAGCCTGCTTGGTTCTCCAAGATCCAGTATTTCCAATTTTTTTAAAATGCGGACAATGACTTCCGGCGGATTGGAGCCTTCGGGGTATTTGCATAAAATAGCCATGATCACCTCCTCCGGGATCAAGGAGGCCAAAAAAGGTTCGCCGTCGACCGTTTTTAGGTCGATGAGTTGAAAGCTAAAATTAAGGCGCTTCTTTTGTAATTCTGAAATCATTTGAGTGGGCCGGTCGCTGGCGTAAACGACATATTGATGGACGTCGATTTCTAAATCCTCGTAAATCATCATCCAATAATCCAGCATCCGCAGGAGCATTTTTGAATCGTCTTCCGACTGGATTTCCACATGGGCCGCATAATCGTCGGAAGAATTGGCGGCTTTGACCCGGATCAATATATCAACGCGCTTTTCCTGCGTCCTGCGGCGTTCGGTGTTGAGTTTGATGAACTCACCGCGCGGCAGGGCGCAGATTCTGAAAATGGCCGGCGCCACGAGGTCTTTCAGCGAATGGTCAAACTTATTATGGGCGTCCCTGAGTTCGCCAAGGGTTTCGTTTTCGTTCATAGTATGGTTTGTTTATAAAAATCAGCACAGCTTATGAATAGACCGGCTTAACTCCGGCGGCGCTAAGTTCCGAGCGAATCGGCAGCCGCCCCCGCGCGGCGAGATACAACAAGGCGGTCGTCAAATAAGCGCTCGTAAAAATCAAAACGGCAAATAACAAATGTAAAGGCTGCAAAACGGGCGGCAAACCAAACCGCGCGAGACTAATTCCAAACAGGATTTCGCAAACCAGGAAAACCGCCGCCGCCATTGCAAATAGCCGGATAGCCGCCGACCGGTAGAAATTTTCTTTCCGCAGCCGCCAGACGCCCCAAAAAATGACGATAGCGACCACGTAATAGAAAAAACGATGTATGGTATAATAATCGCCCAGGTTAGCGACCCAAGCCGAACGGTTAGATTCGCCTAAAACTTTACCGACTAGGTCCACATTTTCGCGGACTTTTGTGCCGATCATCATTTGGGTCAATACGACAAGCGTCGTCGCCAATCCAAGCCAGGCGGGCGTAAAGGAAAATAAAGGGACCGGGCGATCCTCCGCAGGCCGGGCCGGCGTTGCAAAAGCGAGCAAAACCGCCGAAACGGCAACTGCCAGCGCCATCAACGCGATGAATGCGTGGATGGTGACCGTGCCGGTATGCAGGTTTTTTTGGACAACAATGGCTCCTATTACTGCTTCCATCAGGATTAGCCCAAAAGCGGTCAGCGCAAGGTTAAAAATGTGTTTGTTCCAGCGGCGCAAAGGAAAAGCAAACAGAACGGTTAAAATGGCCAGCGCGCTCACCACGCCCGTGATCAGGCGGTTAATATATTCGGTCCAGGTTTTGAAAGCATTGAACGTAGTCGTTCCATAACTTTCCGCATAGCGGACCTGGTAATCCGCAGGAAGTTGCGAAACGTCGGTCGGCGGAATCCACATCCCAAAACATTTAGGCCAGTCGGGACAGCCCATCCCGGAACCCGTAGACCTCACAAAACTGCCTACCCAAATCAAAAAAATCAGCGAGGCAACAAACGCCATTCCGATTAACCGGAATCTTTTTAACGCAATATCAAACATAAATAATTATGAGTTGTGAATTATTATAAGTTATGCGAATAATGGATTGAAAAAGTGCAAAAAGGGCTCCGGGACGATAGACCCGAAAACCGGAAGCGAACATAACAGGCGCGCAGTTCCTTTTATCCCGAAAATCCCGGCCCCGACGTCCCTTTATCCTTGGCAGTCGTTTGTTACCCGTTAACCCCCCGAGTCACCTATAAGCCGCATATAAGCCGTATGTAAGCCGTATATGATTCACATACGAGTCAGGTGTAACCGTCCCCTCTGATAGTAGTCAATTGAGGACAGGTCAAACTAAAAGGGTCCTCAAAAACGCCTTATTCAAAATGGTTTATAGTTGGATATCTAAAAAGGCAGACCGGTGTTTATCCGCTTTTGCTAGTTTTAACCCATTATTCGCATAAGTTATGGATTCACAGTTGATTCATTATCACATAATTAACCGGATTAATAGCGGCATTTATTTGTATTTTTCCACTTAAGTAGCTATTATCTTATAGAAGTGGATTGTATCACAATTTTTGTAAAGCAATTGTGGAAATCCCGTGCGTATAGCGCAGGGGAAGGAAGGAAGATATTTTTAATTTTTTAAAAAAATTAAAAATATCACTTTCCCGGATTTTCCAGTCGTAATATAAAAGACGTCAAAAAAAGACGTCATTCATCATCAAAGAAGACGTCCCTTTCTTGGATTTCTCGTCGCGAACTCATTATTTATAACCCATAACTCATCACTTTTTTACAAGTGTATAGGCCGGTTTTCCGTAGCGGCCAAAGCGGCTTCTTTGATTGCCTCGGCGTACGTCGGGTGCGCGTGCGACATCCGGGCGGCGTCTTCAGCGGAGGCCCGGAACTCCATGAGGGCGACGGCTTCGGCGACCAAGTCTGCCGTACGAGCGCCTACCATGTGGACACCGAGAATTTCGTCGGTCGTTTTATCGGCCAGGATTTTGACAAAACCGTCCGTATCGCCGCTTGCGCGGGCGCGTCCCAGCGCTTTGAACGGGAATTTTCCGGATTTATAAGCGACGTTTTTTTCTTTGAGCTGTTCTTCGGTTTGCCCGACGCCGACGGCTTCGGGCCAAGTATAAACGACACCCGGTATTAAATTATAATCAATATGCGGTTTTTGGCCGGCCATGGTTTCGGCGACAAAAACCCCTTCTTCTTCAGCCTTATGGGCCAGCATGGCGCCTTTTATGACGTCGCCGATGGCGTAAATTCCTTTGACGTTGGTCTCCAAATGTTCGTCGACTTCGATGCGGCCTTTTTCGTCTTTTTTAACGCCGGCGTTTTCAAGGTCGAGACCGTCGGTGTAAGGGCGCCGGCCAATGGAAACCAGGCAGTAATCGGCGTCGATGGTTTGAATATCTTCGGTATCTTTTTTCTTAAAACTGATTTTGACAGAGTCGGCGGAAGGGACGACTTCTGTGACCGCATGGCCCAGGTAAAATTTGATTCCAAGACCTTTCAGGACTTTCAACATTTCTTTAGACACGTCGCCGTCCATGCCGGGAATAATTTTATCTAAAAATTCGATCACATGGACTTCTGTGCCAAGCCTCGCGTAGACAGAGCCGAGCTCCAAACCAATAACACCGCCCCCAACGATAACCATCTTCTTCGGAACTTCCGTGATGTTCAGCGCTTCGGTAGAAGTAATGACCCGTTTTTTATCGTAATTGAACGACGCCGGGACGATGGGCTTGGAGCCGGTAGCAAGGATGACTTTTTGAGTCTCGATCTCTTCAGCCGGGCCTTCGCGTTTGGTGATTTTTATTTTATTGGCGGTTACAAAACTGCCATGGCCTATGAATACGTCGATCTTGTTTTTCTTCATTAAATAAGCGACGCCTTTCACATTTTGGTCGACGACGTCCGCTTTACGGGCGATCATTTGCGGCATATTGACTTTCAGGGTGGCGTGGTCAAAATCAATCCCGTGACCGGCAAATTTCTCAACCGCGTCGTGGTAATGTTCGGTGCTGTCGAGCAGCGCCTTCGATGGAATACAACCCACGTTTAGACAAGTGCCGCCCAAATTTGGATACCACTCGATGATCGCGGTTTTAAAACCAAGCTGTGCGCACCGGATGGCCGCCACATATCCGCCGGGGCCGGAGCCGATAATTGTTACGTCGTACATTTTCTTTATATTTCTAATGACTAAACAGGCGCTAAAATACATTGTTCCGGGAGCGCCGTGATGAATTGAGGAAAATATATTTTTTAGCTATTTATGCGAATAATGGGT